>JANJVX010000248.1 GCA_024709845.1 Burkholderiaceae bacterium
CCCGGCCGCGCAGCCCGGACTCCTTCACCGTGGCGATGACCTGGTCTTGCGTCAACCCTTCGCCGCCATCCTTGCCCAGAATCTGCCGAAGTGCCTGATAGCCGCCCCGTGCCTCGTAGTCCTTGAGGCTCCAGTTGCTGCCGTTCAGATCGGCGTAGATCTGCGGGTTGATGTGGCGGTCATGAAAACAGGTTTGGACACCCGTGGCCTGGAATTGCGCCAAAACTTGTGCGGCGGTGGTCATTGCTGGCCCTCCGCAGCGCGCAAGCCGTCAACCAACTGGTCAAGCTTGTCGTTGTCCATGAAGCTGCACATGTGGCGGTCACTCACCAGCATGGCCGGTGCATCGGCGCAAGCGCCCAGGCACTCGCACTGCTGCAGGGTGAACATGCCGTCCGCCGTGGTTTCGCCCATGTGGATGCCCAGCTTCTTTTCCAGATGGTGCAGCGCCTCGTTGCCACCGCGCAATTGGCACGGCAGATTGGTGCAAACAGCCAGCTTGTACTTGCCCACCGGGTGCTGGTTGTACATGTTGTAGAAGGTCGTCACTTCATGGACGGCGATCTGCGGCATGCCGAGGTATTCCGCGATACCCGCTTCGCTGGCCTCGCTCACATGGCCCTGCTCCTGCTGCACGATGGCGAGGCAGGCCATGACGGCGGATTGTTTCTGGTCGGCCGGGTATTTGGCCACTTCGCGCGCAAAGCGCGCCTTGGTCGCTTCAGAAATCATCGGTCAATCTCTCCGAACACGATATCCATGGTGCCGATGATGGCGACCACGTCGGCCAGCATGTGACCGCGGGCCATTTCGTCCAGCGTGGCCAGGTGTGCGAACCCCGGGGCACGGATCTTCAGGCGGTAGGGCTTGTTGGCGCCGTCGCTCACGAGGTAGATGCCGAACTCGCCCTTGGGGTGTTCCACTGCGGCATACGCTTCGCCTTCAGGCACATGGAAGCCTTCGGTGAACAGCTTGAAGTGGTGGATCAGCTCTTCCATGTTGGTCTTCATGGACTGGCGATCCGGCGGTGCCACCTTGTGGTTATCGGTGATGACGGGACCCGGATTGGCGCGCAGCCAATCGACGCACTGCTTGATGATGCGGTTGGATTCACGCATCTCCTGCACGCGTACCAGGTAACGGTCGTAGCAGTCGCCCGTCTTGCCCACGGGGATGTCGAAGTCCATGCGGTCGTAGACATCGTAGGGCTGGGTCTTGCGCAGGTCCCAGGCGATGCCCGAGCCACGCAGCATCGGGCCGGTCATGCCGAGATTCAGGGCGCGCTCGGGCGTTACCACGCCGATGCCCACGGTGCGCTGCTTCCAGATGCGGTTGTCGGTCAGCAGGGTTTCGTATTCGTCCACCAGGCCCGGGAAGCGCTTGGTGAAGTCGTCAATAAAATCGAGCAGCGAGCCCTTGCGGTTCTCGTTGCGTTGCTCCAGCGACTTGGCGTTGCGCACCTTGCTCGCCTTGTACTGCGGCATGGAGTCGGGCAGGTCGCGGTATACACCACCGGGACGGAAATAGGCCGCGTGCATGCGCGCGCCAGACACAGCCTCGTACATGTCGAAGAGGTCTTCGCGCTCGCGGAAGGTGTAGATCAGGATGGTCGAGCTGCCGCAGTCGTTGCCGTGCGAACCCAGCCACATCAGGTGGTTCAGCAGACGCGTGATTTCGGAGAACATCACGCGGATGTACTGCGCACGGATGGGCACCTCGATACCCAGAAGCTTCTCGATGGCCAGGCAATACGCGTGTTCATTGCACATCATGGACACGTAGTCGAGACGGTCCATGTAGGGCAGCGACTGGATGAAGGTCTTGTGCTCGGCCAGCTTCTCGGTGGCACGGTGCAGCAGGCCAATGTGCGGATCGGCGCGCTGCACGACCTCGCCATCAAGCTCCAGCACGAGACGCAGCACGCCGTGGGCTGCGGGGTGCTGCGGCCCGAAGTTCAGGGAATAGTTCTTGATTTCAGCCATGGTTCATCGCAAAAGGCACTGCGCCTCAGTGCAGGCCTCCGTATTTGTCTTCGCGAATGATGCGCGGTGTGTTCTCGCGCGGCTCGATGCTGACAGGCTCATAGACCACGCGGCGCTGCTGCGCGTCGTAGCGCATCTCGACGTGTCCCGACAGCGGAAAGTCCTTGCGAAACGGATGACCGATGAAGCCGTAGTCGGTCAGGATGCGGCGCAGGTCGTTGTGGCCATCAAAAACGATGCCATACAAGTCAAAGGCCTCGCGCTCGAACCAGACCGCCGAATTCCAGAGATCAGCGACCGAGGCCACCATCGGGAAATCATCTTCCGGGCAGAGCACCTTGACGCGCACGCGCTGGTTCAGGCTGACGGACAACAGGTGCGACACCACGCCATACCGAGGCCCCTCGGGAGCGCGATCGCCGTAGGCGGAATAGTCCATACCGCAAAGATCGATGAGCTGCTCGAAGCGGCAGCCCGGAGCATCCCGCAGAGTCCGCATGGCTTCGAGGTAACGTGCAGCGGGCACGACCACGGTCACCTCGCCCAGGGCCACGCGCACTTCGCGCGCCTTGTCGCCCAGCGCCTGCGCGATGACGTCCTTGAGCTTCTCGGGGTGGATGGCAACTGATGTCATGAGAACCCCTTCAGGCACGCGCGATGGTGTTGGTGCGGCGGATCTTCTGCTGCAACTGGATGATGCCGTAGATCAACGCCTCGGCCGTGGGTGGACAGCCCGGCACGTACACATCCACCGGAACGATACGGTCGCAGCCACGCACGACGGAATAGCTGTAGTGGTAGTAACCGCCACCATTCGCGCACGATCCCATTGACAGCACCCAGCGCGGTTCACTCATCTGGTCGTAGACCTTGCGCAGCGCAGGCGCCATCTTGTTGCACAGGGTGCCGGCCACGATCATCAGATCGGACTGGCGCGGGCTGGCACGGAAGACCTCGGCACCAAAACGCCCGATGTCGTAGCGCGCAGCAGCCGCATGCATCATCTCGACAGCACAGCAGGCCAAGCCAAAGGTCATGGGCCACAGCGAACCCGTCTTGGCCCAGTTCACCACCGAGTCATAGCTCGTGGTGATAAAGCCTTCCTTCATCACGCCTTCAATCATTGCGTCAATCCTTGTTCAAGCCGGTCATTCCCAATCCAGGGCGCCTTTTTTCCACTCGTAGGCAAAACCCACGACCAGAACGGCCAGAAAAATCACCACGGCCACAAAGCCGGTCACCCCGACATCATGAAGCGCCACAGCCCAGGGGAACAAAAAGGCAATTTCAAGATCGAAAAGGATGAACAAGATGGCAACGAGGTAGTAGCGCACGTCAAATTTCATGCGCGCGTCTTCGAAAGCCTCGAAACCGCACTCGTAAGGGGAATTTTTTGCCGCATCCGGGCGATTGGGGCCAAGAATGTAGCCCAATGCCAGAGGGACGATACCGACCCCGATGCCGACCAAGATGAACAAGAGGACGGGGAGATATTGTTCGAGGTTCATCTGGTGGATGCGCTCATCGCTGGAGCCTCGCCCGTCATGACCGCAGGACGGAACATGCGGACAGGCTTGTTTGTGTTTGGTGCCGTCGGCGAGACTCGAACTCGCACAGCTTTCGCCACTACCCCCTCAAGATAGCGTGTCTACCAATTTCACCACGACGGCTTTGTCTTGTCTGGGTGGCATGAGGAACCTGATGGTTTTGGCTTCCCAGACAGTCCATGATTCTACTCCGGAAAAACCCTGTTACCAGGCTCCAGGCAGATTTAATGGGGTTTTATTTTGCAGGTATTGGCGACGAACCCGAAGCAGCCTCTGCAGGCACTGGAACAGCGGCAGCCCCCGTTGCAGCATTGCCCGGAATGGCCGCGGCAGAGCCTGCATCAGGCGCCACAGGCACAACAGCCGCCGGGGTTTCAAGCACGCTGCCGGTGCTGGCAGGCCGTGCGTTGCCAAAGTAAGCCAGCGCCAGTGTGCAGACAAAAAAGACCGCGGCCAGAACGGCCGTTGTGCGCGACAAAAAGTTGGCACTGCCGCTGGCACCAAACAGGCTGCCCGAGCTGCCACTGCCAAATGCAGCCCCCATGTCCGCACCCTTGCCATGCTGGATCAGGATCAGGCCAATCATGCCCAGGGCGGTCAGGATCTGGACCGTCAGTATCACGTTCACAAGCATGCTCATTCTTCAAATACTCCTGATTTAATAGCTAGTAGCGCCCGTACTTATTGGGCCGCTGCGATAATTTGTTGAAAATCTGCTGCCTTCAGCGACGCACCGCCCACCAGGCCGCCGTCAATATCGGGCTGTGCCAGCAGCTGCGCCGCATTGGCGGCATTCATGCTGCCGCCGTACAACAGGCGAATGGTCGAAGCCCTCGGGCTGGCCGCTGCCAATTGCGCGCGCAGTACGGCGTGCACCTGCTGCGCCTGCTCTGGCGAAGCCGTCTTGCCGGTACCAATGGCCCAGACAGGCTCGTAAGCCACCACCACTTCGCTGATGCAATGCCCGTTGAGATGAATGACGGCTGCCAGCTGGCGTCGCACCACGGCCTCGGTCTGGCCCGCCTCACGCTCGGCCAGCGTTTCACCGACACAGACGATGGGCGTGATGCCCGTCGCCAGTGCGCGCTGGGTCTTCACAGCTACATGCACATCGGTTTCACCGTGGTACTGACGGCGTTCGGAATGCCCCACCAGCACGTAGCGCACGCCAAATTCACGCAACATGACCGCCGAAACTTCCCCCGTATAGGCCCCAGATTCGTGTTGCGATACATCCTGCGCCCCGAGCGCCAGCGGTGATCCTGCCACCAGAGCCTGCACCTGCGCCAGGTACGGCGCGGGTACTGCCACGGCCACGTCGCAGGCCGACTGCACACCCAGACCTGCCACCAGCGCGCGTACCAGCGCATCGTTGGCAGCCAGGCTGCCGTTCATCTTCCAGTTGCCTGCAATGAGTTTCTTGTTCATGGTCACCACGTCAAAACAATCTTGCCCGTATGCTGGTTCGACTCCATCAGCGCATGGGCCTGCGCTGCGTCGGCGGCGTTAAAGGTGCTGTGGATCACCGGACGCACCGCGCCCGACGCCAACAGCGGCCAGACATGCTCACGCAAAGCGCGTGCGATGCTCCCTTTGAACTCCACGGACCGCGGACGAAGCGTGGAGCCCGTGATCGTCAGGCGCCTGCGCAGCACCAGCCCCGCGTTGAACTCACTCTTGAGCCCTCCCTGCACGGCGATGATGACCAGGCGCCCGTCCTCGGCCAGGCACTCGACCTCGCGCGCCACGTAGCTGCCCGCCACCATGTCCAGCACCACATCCGCACCCTTGCCGCCCGTGATACGCTGCACCTCGGCGACGAAGTCCTGCGTGTTGTAGTTGATGGCATGGTGTGCGCCCAGCGCCAGGCAGGCCGCGCATTTCTCGTCGCTGCCGGCCGTGACGATGACCGTGACACCAAAGGCACGCGCCAACTGGATGGCGGTGACGCCAATACCGCTGCCGCCGCCCTGCACCAGCAGAGTTTCACCGCGCTGCAGGCGGCCACGATCAAACACGTTGCTCCAGACGGTGAAAAACGTCTCGGGCAGCGATGCCGCCTCGACGTCACTCAACCCCTGTGGCACCGGCAGGCACTGATCCACGGGGGCCACACACCATTCGGCATAACCCCCTCCGGCCACCAGCGCGCAGACACGGTCGCCCACGCGCAGACCGGCACGCGCCATGGCCTGGGCATCTCCGCCCTGCACCACCCCGGCCACTTCCAGACCCGGCAGATCGGAAGCACCGGGCGGCGGTGCATAGTGGCCCTTGCGTTGCACCACGTCCGGCCGGTTGATGCCGCTGGCACTCACACGGATCAGCACCTCGCCCGCACCGGCTTCAGGCCGTGCGCGCTCACCCAGGCGCAACACATCCGGCGGACCGAACGAAGTGATTTCTACTGCACGCATGGTTGGAAATGGCATTTGTGAATTCGAGTGATTTCAGCTTCTAGGGCCCTACTAACAAGCGCCAGAAGCTATGAAATCAATAGCAAATCAGCCGTTGATCTGGCCTTGCTGGCCCAGCGGCAAGGCCTGCTGCTGTTGCTGCTCCCCCGCTTCACGGGGTTCACGGAACTCGCGCGGCTCGCGGCGCTCGGCAGGTGCCGGGCGATCGCTGCCGCCTTGGGGCGCGCGCTCGGCCAGGGCCTTCATGGACAGCTTGATACGGCCCTTCTCATCGGTTTCCAGAACCTTGACCTTGACAATCTGGCCTTCGGTCAGGTAGTCGGTGACCTTCTCCACGCGCTCATGGGCGATCTGGCTGATGTGCAGCAGGCCGTCCTTGCCGGGCAGCAGGTTGATGAGGGCGCCGAAATCCAGAATCTTCGTGACCGGGCCTTCGTACACCTTGCCGATTTCCACTTCGGCCGTGATCTGCTCGATGCGGCGCTTGGCTTCATCGGCCTTGGCGGCTTCGGTGGCGGCAATGGTGATGGTGCCGTCTTCTTCGATGTTGATCTGGCAGCCGGTCTCTTCGGTCAGCGCACGGATCACGGCGCCGCCCTTGCCGATCACGTCACGGATCTTCTCGGGGTTGATCTTCATGGTGTAGAGCTTGGGCGCGAAGTTGCTCACTTCGGCCTTGGCTTCGCCCATGGCTTCCTGCATCTTGCCCAGGATGTGCATGCGCGCTTCCTTGGCCTGGGCCAGTGCGACCTGCATGATTTCCTTGGTTATGCCCTGGATCTTGATGTCCATCTGCAGCGCGGTGATGCCGTTGGTCGTGCCGGCCACCTTGAAATCCATGTCACCCAGGTGGTCTTCATCGCCCAGGATGTCGGTCAGCACGGCAAAACGGTTGCCGTCCTTGATCAGGCCCATGGCG
>JANJVX010000250.1 GCA_024709845.1 Burkholderiaceae bacterium
AGCATTCCCAGGCATGCACCTCGCCATCAATCCGGGGGGCATCACCACGCCACTGATCGGAACCCCCACCACCGACCCAGCCTTTGGTCTGCCCGCGCACTGGATCGACGAACGCCAGAAGGAAGCGGCGCAAATGGCCGGCTTTACCGTGGTTGATTCGGAAACCGTGATGGCGACCCATTTGTCACACTTGATGCAAGTGCAAGCCGCCAAACTGCTCAGCCGGACAGAGACCCAGCAACTGGTGGAACACGTGGCCAAGCTGGCCCCCAGACTTATCGAAGAAGTGGTTCCCAAAATGGTTTCGATCGCAACGTTCCAGAAAGTACTGCAGCTGCTGCTGGAGGAATCTGTGCATATTCGCGATATTCGCACCATCATCGAGACGCTGGCCGAATATGCCGGCAGCATCACCGACCCGGTGGAACTGGCACGGCGTGTGCGCATCGCCCTCTCCCCCGCCATCGTGCAGCAGATCTATGGACCGACCCGTGAACTCAATGTGATCGCTATCGAGCCCGGTCTGGAACGCCTGCTGGTACAGGCCCTGGGCAACGCGGCCGGACCCGCACTGGATCCTGGGGTCGCAGACATCCTCACCCAAAAAGCCGCTGAAGTGGCCCTCAAGCAGGAAGAAATGGGTTTGCCCGCCTGCCTGCTGGTGCCGGACCAGATCCGCGGTGCCATCTCCCGCCTGGTGCGCCGCGTGGCGCCCCGGCTGCAGGTTCTCGCTCACAGCGAAATTCCTGAAACCCACACCATCCGCATTGGCCCCATCCTCAAAGGAGCATCGGCATGAACATCAAACGCTTCCACGCTGCCACATCCCGCGAAGCGCTGGCCAAGGCGCGCATGGCATTCGGGGAAGGCACGCTTATCCTGTCCAACCGCCCCACCGCTAACGGCGTCGAAGTCGTGGCCACGGCAGAAGACGCCCTGGGTACTCTTGACCAAGGCCATGAAGGCTTTCAGGCCGAACGTCGGCTCGATATGGCGCAAACAGTCACCCCGTCCCGCAAGCCGCTGCAAGAGCGCGCCGCCCTCGAAGTGCGCAACCCGGTCAAGGAAGACACCGAGCAACTGGCAATGAGCACCCTCTCCTTTCAGGATTACGTGCGCGAGCGCATGCTGCGCCGACGCCATGAGGCGCTGCAGGACACCCGGCCACTGGATACAGCGTTGCTCGAACGCGAACCAGAACCCATGCGCGAGCGGCAGCCCCCCGCACCGGTCGTGCGACACAACCCCTTGCGCCCTTCTCAGCCCACGCCAGAAGTACCGGTGCGCAATGCCATCCGTCGCGAGCACCCAGCACCTTCTCTCACCACACCGGCCTTGGACCCACAAGGACTCATGCAGGAATTGCAGAGCATGAAGGAGTTGATCGAAGACCGGTTCAACACGCTTTCCTGGTTGGGACAGGCACGGCAAAACCCGATCCACTCCAACCTGATGCTCAAGATGATTCGGGCAGGCTACTCTCCCTCGCTGGCACGTGCCATCCTGGAACGAATGCCTGAAGAGATGGATGCACCCGAATCTGTCCGCTGGCTCATGGACACCCTGGAACGCAACCTGCGCACCGACGCTGGTGAGCGCCCCCTCTATGAAGAGGGCGGTATCTTCGCGCTGGTCGGCTCCACGGGCGTAGGCAAGACCACCACCACAGCCAAACTCGCGGCAATGTGCGCTCGCATCCACGGCCCCGCCAGCGTCGGACTGATCACGCTGGACACATACCGCGTGGGCGCGCACGATCAGTTGCGCAGCTATGGCCGCATGCTCGGCATCGTCGCCCAC
The DNA here is from genome assembly GCA_024709845.1 of Burkholderiaceae bacterium. GTDB lineage: Bacteria > Pseudomonadota > Gammaproteobacteria > Burkholderiales > Burkholderiaceae_C > Simplicispira. The sequence goes on from JANJVX010000250.1 coordinate 1,801, forward strand.
CTCGCCCATGACCGAGCTGCCCTGCAAGACCTGCTGGGCCTGCTCAGCAGCAAGAAAATGGTGTTGATCGATACGACTGGCATCGCCCCACGCGACCCCCGCAAGCGCGATATGCTTGAAGTCTTGGATCTTCCCCATGTCAACCGTTTGCTGGTGCTCAACGCAAGTTGCCACGGCGACACACTGGACGACACTTTGGCGGCCTTCAAAACGGACGGTTCCCAGCAAGCGATTCTTTCCAAGGTGGACGAAGCGGTAAAGCTCGGGCCGGCCATCGACGCACTGATCCGGCATCAGATGGTGCTGCGCGGCGTGACCAATGGCCAGCGGGTTCCTGAAGACTGGGAGGCCGCTGACGCCCACAAGCTGGTCAGTGCATCCATGCGCTCGCCCGTCCGCTCGGCTTTCGACCCGAAGGCTTCGGATCTGAATTTCTTTTTCTCGCACTCCCCGGACCATGTCCGTGAAAAAGGAATGATCGATGCTTGACATAGGCTTTCATCAAGGCGCCAGCCTGTACAGCCATACCCCGCAAGACGAACTGCGGTTGCTGGCCGTCGCCAGTTCGCAAGCAGACGCCTACGGGCTCGAAACGCTCTGGCAGGTCTGCCTGCATCTGCAGCGTCTGGGTTACCCTGTTGTAGTGCTTGACGGTACAGCCCGAGAAACCGAGAACTGCCCCGGTCTCCAGGACCTGCTTACGCACGCCCCCTGGAGCGACAGCCTCGGCCCCGGAAGCCGCCTGGACACTTCGGCACTGGCGGTGCTGCCTGCCCTCCTCGGCCTGCAAAGCCTTTCAGGCAACCCGCGAAATCTGCAGCAGCCCCTGCAAGCCCTGGAACCACTGTTTCGGCGGTACGCGCTGGTGGTTTTGTACGCACCCGTCACCACACTGGCATCCCCGCTCCTGGCGGGAACCATGACGGCGCCGTTGCTCATCATGACCCCGGGGAAGTCCAGCGTCCTGAACAGCTACCGGCAACTCAAGCATCTCGCGCTGCATGCCGGACTGACGGGCACGGTGGCCTGCATGACGCGCGCCAGCCAGACCAACCATCGCTCTCAGGGCGAAAGCGCATTGCAGACGCTGCGCCAGTGCGCGTCACGCCATCTGGGTCAACAGATCCGCACCACACTGATCCGCACGGAGAGCCCTCAGGATCTGCAGCGATTGGCCTTGCAACTGATCGAAAACGCGTGCACCATCAGTGCGCCAGGAACAGCAACCGCGCTACCCTCCGCAGTAGCAGCAGGTGTACCAGCGCATATTGTTCAGAGCCATTGAAGTGACATACACAGCCAAGGGTCAGCTTGATCGCGATGCGATGATTCGCCAGTATGTTCCACTGGTTCGTCGCTTGGCGCACCACATGATCGCCAAATTACCGGCGAATGTGGAGCTGGACGACCTGATCCAGGTTGGAATGATCGGGCTGACCGACGCATTGACACGCTATGAGGTAACCCAGGGTGTGCAATTCGAAACCTTCGCCACACAACGCATCCGTGGTGCCATGCTCGATGAACTGCGCGATAGCGACTGGATGTCCCGCAGTTCACGCAAAAGCCAGAAAGACATCGAGAAAGCCGTGCAGCGACTGGAACAAAAGCTGGGGCGCAGCCCGCTCGAATCAGAAATTGCCACGGAACTCGACATGACCTTGGCTGACTATCAAAGTCTGCTTGGAAAAGTGCGGGGAACCCAGCTGGTCTATCTGGAAGACATGTCGCGCGGCGCGGGAGATGACGATGAAGGCTTTCTGGAGCGCCACGAAGTCGCAGATGGCGAAACCGATCCCATGGCCTTGCTGCGCAATCAGCGCCTGCGCACATCGCTGGTCAGCGCAATCCAGTCATTGCCCGAACGTGAGCAGTACATCATGGGCATGTACTACGAACATGATATGAATCTCAAGGAAATCGCCGCCGTACTGGGCGTGACTGAATCCCGGGTTTGCCAATTGCACAGCCAGTCCATTGCGCGCCTGCGTGCCAAGATGCGCAGCCATTGAGCGCACCCAGACAATTTGCCCAACATTCCGCAGGGAATGACCACCCGTTCAGTTGCATGGCCTCATTTTCCCGGCCACAGAACCTGTGATATCGCTACAGGCTGCCGCCCAGACCCATCGAATCTGGAGATCTATGGCTTCATACCGGCAGCAACCGTCCAATCTTCACCGTCTTTTTCCCATCGCCAGACTGCGGGGCTTCAAGCCCGGAAATAGCCCGGCCACATCAAAGAAGCGTCTTGCGGAAAGTCTGGATACAACAAGCAAAGCAGATGTGGATCCGTCAGGATCTCAGCCCGCAGAGCGATAAATACGCGCGCCGCTGCCCGGGCCATTGACAGAACCCGCCACCTTTCCATACGTCGATGCATTGTTTGCGGGCGGCAGAACGCCGACAGCCTGCCGATCCACCAGCGCCGCAACACGCGCGAGATTGTCACGCTGCACAGCCAATTGCTCACCAACTCGCTGAATACGTGCCGCCATCTCCGAAGAAACGGTTTTGTCGCGCACGCTTTCCATGACCTGTGCAAGCTGGATCGCTGCCTGCTTCAGTTGCACACTGGATTGTTCCAGCATGACAGGATCCATTGCCACCATCGCGGCGGACACTGCGGCCAGTTGCTCTTCAACTGTGTCCAGCGATTGGCTCAATTGCATGGGCATAGGCCTCCGCAAGAATGGTCAAGAGAGCAATGAAAGAAGTCTCAACCCTGTACCCGGGACAGGAACTCCTGGGTGTTAGCGAGCATTTTGTCGGCGATGACTTCCGCATCGACCTGGAAGGAACCATTTTCAATGGCAGTGCGAACAGCCTTCACCTTGCCAGCGTCAAAATCACCTTGGTTTCGGTTGGTTTGCTCCAAAGCGCGCGCGGCCGTCGAGAACGTGACAGGCACACCGGCGGCTGACGCTACCTCCGCAGCCCCACCGCCAGCCGCAGGGGCGGCTGTTTTTGCCTGCTTTGCAGGCACTGTCTGGGCTAATGCGCCAGGCAGCTCCGGTTTTTGTCCAATTTTCATCGCTCTCTCCACCACCCCTTGCAATATGGGGATAGGTAGCAATGTTTTCGACCAATTGAACCCAGACTTTAGCGGCAACAGACAAAGAAAACCTACAAATTGACGCCTATTGTTCCATCATCCATAACAACGCCAGTCAAAACTTTACCATTGTGCATTTTTATGCGCACAGTTTGACCGATGGATCCTGCTGCCAGCGCCTGACCAACGGCACTGATGGCGTAACCTTGGCCCTGGGCACTGATCCGGACCTGCGCTCCGGCCTGAAAGACCTGTGGTGCGCGCAGCATGGGCTGCCGCAAAGCCTGGCCCGCCTTCAAGGGGCGCGACGCCACCTGGCCCACCCACAAGGCGGGATCTGCCACGATCGCCGCGTTTTCAGCAGCCCAATCCACCTCCATTTCGGTGGCATCGGCCTCGGAGAGCATGCTGCCTGACGGGACATCGCCCGTCAGAACCCAGGCAGGTCCGAACGCCTTGACGGTGACCGGCAAAAACACGCTCCAGCGGGTCACTCCCTCGAGGCACCGCAAACCCAATCGTGTGCGTCCCCACAGACGCGCGCCTGCGGGCAGAAACGGCTCGATCCGAGCACAGGGCGAAAGGCGCAGACGCTCATCCAGCTGACCAACACTGACTTCCATGCGCAACGGGGACTGTGCAGGAAGGTTGCGCTGCAAGGCCTCGTTGACCCACTGCTGCGTGACCTGCCCCAGATCCGCCTGAGCCTGCACAGCCATCGCCACACCCAGCAACAGCCCTCCGGCACAGACGCTCTTGAACGCCCGAGCCCGCAGCCCGATGGCGGTACGGAAAAACCTCTCAGCGCGCCAATAAAAAGATCGATCTGTGTGCATGACAAGACTCCCGGAGGAAAAAACAAGACCCGCATACGGTCCTCAGGCCATTGAACTATAGGCATCCAGGCCGCGGCCAAAACAGCGAACTGCACACGTTTTCCCGCGCTCTTCGGTCTTTAGAAAACACGGGGCATTTTCATAATCGAGGCACGCCAGAAACCCCTCCAGGATCTCTGGCCCCTGCAACCCACGGCGTGAGGCACACCATGCTTGACAAGATGACGAACCGGCTCGATTTTCACGGCAGCGCCCTGGTGCTGCGTGCGGAACGCCAGCGCACCATCGCCAGCAACATCGCCAACGCCGACACCCCGGGCTACGTGGGACGCGACATCAATTTCACCCAGGCCCTGCGCGCGGCTACGGGAACCGGTTCCGGCGACCGCCTGTCGGCCCAGGACAGTGCAGGAGCAACTCGCAGCACGACAGATCAGCGCCATATGGCTCTGTCGAGCACGCTGCCCAGCAGCAGCCGCCCCGGCAAGCTTGGCTACACCGTGCAGACACAGCCCTCGTTGGACAACAACACCGTGGATCTGAACCGCGAGCGCGCCAACTTTGTCGACAACACCGTGCGCTACGAAGCCACGCTGCGCTTCATCAACGGAAACGCCAAAACCATGCTGAGCGCCATTCAGGGCCAGTAGGCACGAACCATAGCGAGCATTGCCATGTCGATGTTTTCCATCTTCAATGTGTCGGGAAGCGCTGTCAGCGCCCAATCCCAGCGGCTGAACACTGTCGCCAGCAATCTGGCCAACGTCGATGCCGTGGCAGGCCCCGATGGGAAGGCCTACAAGGCGCGCCAAGTCGTATTCCAGACGGAAAAAATGGGGGCCGAGCACACGGCAGGCGTGCGCGTGAGCGCCATCAAGGAAAGCGACGTTCCGGGACGCCGCGTACATGACCCCAGCCATCCATCGGCCGACGCACAGGGCTACGTGACGCACTCGAACGTGAATGCGGTCGAGGAGATGGTGAACATGATTTCCGCTTCACGCTCCTATCAGAACAACATTGAGGTCATGAACACAGCCAAGACGCTGCTGCTCAAAACCCTGCAGATGGGCCAGTAACACCAGGACACCGCCATGATTTCCAGCGTCACATCCTCCACGGCCACCGGCACCACCAACGCCAAGACCGATTCGGCCACAGACCCAGCCGCGGCCCAGGACCGGTTCCTGAAGCTGCTGGTCGCCCAGCTCAACAACCAGGATCCGATGAACCCGCTGGACAACGCCCAGATGACCTCGCAGATCGCGCAGATCAACACCGTGACCGGCATCCAGCAACTCAACGAAACCGTCAAGGGCCTGGCCAGCCAGTTTGCTGCGCAGCAACTGATGCAGGGCAGCGCCCTGGTGGGCCGCCAGGTTCTGGTGGACGGAGACACCCTGTCACTGGATGCAGAGACAGGAAATGCCACCGGCGCCTTTGACCTGGCAGGCTCCGCCGCCAGTGTTTCCGTCCAGATCCTGGACGCCAGCGGCAAAGAAATCGGCAACGTCAACATGGGTGCGCTCCCCGCAGGCCGCTACAACTTCAAATGGGATGCCTCTGAATACGAGGGTGACAGCGCACCACGTTTCAAGGTCATCGCCGCCAACGGCGGTGTTGCCGTGGCCTCCAACGCATTGACCGTCGACAACGTCAGTGCCATCAGCGCCGAAAACGGCACGCTGTACCTGCAACTGTCTCGCGGCGGCATGACCACCCAATCCGGCATCAAGGCCATTCTGTAATTTCGACTTTCCTCAGGAGCACCCACCATGGCTTTCCAACACGGTCTCTCGGGCCTGAATGCTTCCAGCAAGAACCTGGACGTCATTGGCCACAACATCGCCAATGCCAACACCACTGGCTTCAAGGCATCGCGCGCTGAGTTCGCCGAGATGGTGGCAGCGTCCATGGGCGCCGGTGGTGGCAGCAACTACGGCATTGGCGTGGAAGTGGCCGCTGTCGCGCAGCAGTTCTCGCAAGGCAATATCACCGTCACGGGAAACAACCTGGATGTGGCCATCAATGGCAACGGCTTCTTCAAGGTGCAGCAACCCGATGGTTCGGCCGCGTATACCCGGGCAGGCAATTTCAAACTCGACAAAGACGGCGATCTGGTAACCAACGGCGGTGCACAGGTCATGGGGTTCAGGGTGGACCCCACCACCGGCCTCAGCACCTCCGAGCCCTTGCCCTTGAGCTTTCCCACCGGGTCGCCCATCGAGGCCAAACAAACGCTGAACATGACCGCCACGCTGAATCTGGACGCACGCGCCAAAGATGCCGTGGGCGACCCCGCAGCAACCCCCCCCATTCCGCCCACCCCCCGTTCGACCTATGGAACCTCCATCAACGTGTATGACACCCAGGGCGTCCCCATTCCGGTCAACCTGTACTTTGAGAAGAACGGATCAAACACCTGGGATGTCTATACCGACCTTGACCCGGCAGCAACCTCCATCGGCCAAATCGCGTTCGATGGCAATGGCCGATTTGACCCGGCTGGCAGCACCGTGCCCATGACGGTGAATGTCGATCCAGCCACCTCCAACCCGAACAATCCGCCCGCCCCCTGGGATGTGACGATCGACTTCGACAACTGCACCCAGTTCGGCAGCAAGTTCGCCGTGGCCGACCTGACGCAGGACGGCTACGCCTCGGGCGACCTCACGAGCATCAACATCTCCAACGACGGCATGATCATGGCCAGCTACTCCAACGGCGTGACCCGTGCCGAGGCGCAGGTGGCGTTGGCCAACTTCCGCAACCCGCAGGGCCTGCTGTCCGTGGGTGGCAATAACTGGGTGGAATCCTTCGATTCAGGCCCGGCCGTCATGGGCAAACCCGGCGACGGCAACTTCGGTGCACTGCGCTCAGGGGCGCTGGAAGACTCGAACGTCGACCTCACCGCAGAGCTGGTCAACATGATGACCGCGCAGCGCGCCTACCAGGCCAACGCCCAGACCATCAAGACGCAGGACCAGGTGATGTCGACCCTGGTCAACCTGCGCTGATAGCCCCCATTCCTGAACGCACGGATACACCATGGACCGCATCATCTACACCTCCATGACCGGCGCCAACGCTGCCGCGCACCGGCAGGCGGTGCTGTCCAACAACCTGGCCAACGTCTCGACCCACGGCTTCCGTGCAGAGATGTCCACCTTCCGATCCGTTCCCATTCAGGGCGAGGGCTCCACCACGCGGGTTTTCGCGCTCGAAGCCACCTCGGGCTACCGCGACACCCCCGGCCCGGTACAACGCACGGGGCGTAGTCTCGACGCGATGGCGGTGGGCAACGCCTGGTTTGCCGTGCAAGGGCTGGACGGCACCGAGGCCTACACCCGCAACGGCGGTTTCGAGATTTCCGCCGCGGGCCAGCTGCTCACATCCACCGGCCTGCCCGTGCTGTCAGACGGAGGAGCACCCATCGACATCCCGCCGGGCGCTGAGGTTTCTCTGGGCTCGGACGGCACTGTCACCGCCAAATCGCCAGGGCAGCCCGCAGCCGCCATCGGACGTCTCAAGCTTGCGACACCGGCACCCGATGACCCGTTCAAACGCGGCGACGACGGTCTGTTTCGCGCCGCCTCCGGCAATCCGGTTCCCAATGACGCCAATGCTCGCCTGTTGAGCGGAGCCATCGAGGGCTCCAACGTGAACCCCGTGGAATGCATGGTCGGCATGATCGCCGCCTCGCGCCAGTTCGAGCAGCAGATGCGGCTGCTGCAGACCGCAGAAACCAATGACAAGACCGCCAGCCAGCTGCTGGGCATGAACGGCTGAAGATGAAAACGACATCCCCCCGAGCGGCTTCGCAGCTCCCCCCTTCTCTATTCGCTGACGCGAGGGAAGGGGGGCGACGCCAGCGCGGCGGGGCGGCCCTTGCGCAGCGTCCGCTGGCTTCGGCCGCGCCAGTCCCGCAGGCAACGACCCATTGATACGACCGAGGAACCCATCATGATCAACTCCCTCTGGATCGCCAAGACCGGCATGTCTGCCCAGCAGACCCAGCTCGACGTCATCTCGCACAACCTCGCCAACGTCTCGACCACCGGCTTCAAGCGCAACAACGCGGTGTTCGAAGACCTGATCTACCAGAACCTGCGCCAGGTGGGCGCCAACACCACCGAACAGAACCAGCTGCCCACGGGCCTGCACCTTGGCCTTGGCGTGCGCACGGTGGCCACCAGCCGCAACTTCACCCAAGGCACGCACCAGGAAACCAAGAACAACCTGGACGTGGCCATCAACGGCAACGGCTTCTTCGAGGTCACCATGCCCGACGGCACCATCGGCTACACCCGCGACGGCTCGTTCCAGGTCGATGCCCAAGGGCGCCTGGTCACCTCCAGCGGTCTGCCCGTGGCCAACGGCATCACCATTCCGCAAGGCACCACCAGCGTGAACATCAGCGCCGATGGCGCGGTGTCGGCCATCGTCTCGGGCAACACGCAGCCGCAGCCCCTGGGCAACCTTGCCATGTCCAGCTTCATCAATGCAGCGGGACTGGAGCCTATCGGGCAGAACCTTTTCAAGGAGTCGGCCGCTTCGGGCCAGCCACAACAGGGCACACCGGGCACCAACGGCCTGGGCTACATCCGCCAGGGCTTTCTGGAAGCATCGAACGTGAACGTCGTGGAAGAACTGGTCACCATGATCCAGACCCAGCGCGCCTACGAGATGAATTCCAAGGCGATCCAGACCTCCGATCAGATGCTGGCCAAACTGAGCCAGCTTTGAACCCGGCACCTGAAAACAAGGCAAAGCACCATGGCACATTTCCTCACATCCCTCCGGTCGCTGCGTTGCGGCGGCATGGCGCTCGTTTCCGCACTGCTGCTGCCAGGCTGCGCCAGCCTTTCACCGGCACCGCCGGTGGACATTCTTCCCACCACCCCCCCTGCACTGACGGCCGCCCCCCGGGTTGCTCCGCCCGTCACCGGCAGCCTGTTCCAGCAGGCCAGCTACCGCCCCGCCTTCGAGGACCGCCGTGCTCGCATGGTCGGCGACACCGTCACCATCCAGATCGTGGAGAACGTGACGGCGAGCCAGAAATCTTCGTCCACGGTGGACCGCAACGCGGAAATCTCCGCAGGCATCAGTGCACTGCCGTTCGTCAGCAAGACCTTCACCGACAAGACCGCGCTGGGCGCCAATTCGGGCAACACCTTCGCAGGCAAGGGCGGCACCGAAAGCGCCAACACCTTTGCCGGCTCCATCACGGCCACCGTGATCGACATCCTGCCCAACGGCCACCTCGTGGTGGCTGGCGAAAAGCAGATCGGCGTGAACCAGAACGTGGACGTGCTGCGCTTCTCTGGCACGGTAGATCCCCGGACCCTGCAGCCCGGCAGCATTGTCAACTCCACCCAGGTGGCCAACGTGCGTGTCGAGTCGCGTGGCCGCGGTGCCCAGAACGAGGCACAGGTCATGGGCTGGCTGGCCCGGTTCTTCCTGACTTTCTTGCCGTTCTGAGACGCCCCCTTTCCGATCGCGCAGCATGCGGGAAAGGGGAGTGCTGGCGGCAGCCATGCCGTGCAAGGCGGGCAGCAAGACGCCTGCCAGGGCGGCTCACTCACTCTCAAAACAATAGCTTATAGCGCTTATTGAATGGCGCTTTACGGCGTTTTTGTTCATTTTTCCTGGCTATTCCCACCCCGACCCGCCTTCCTTCGCCGCTGCGGACAATAAAAGGGTGAACCGGCTGCTTTTCGGGTTTTAGTTTTTGCGTGCGCCTCCCACAATGGAGGCCATGAAAGCCTCGTCCCACTCCCTTCTTGCACGCTCCGTGCGCATCCTGTGGCCCGTGCTGGTCATGGCGATGCTGTCCGTGGCCTGGCCCGCACACGCCCTGCGCGTCAAGGAAGTGGCGGCCGTCCAGGGCGTTCGCAGCAACCAGCTGACCGGCTACGGGCTGGTGGTGGGACTGGACGGCACCGGCGACCAGACCACGCAGATGCCCTACACCACGCAGGCCATGCAGAATTACCTGCAGAACATGGGCATCAGCCTGCCCCCCAGCGCAGCAGGGCAGTTGCAGCTCAAGAACGTGGCCGCCGTCATCGTCACGGCGCAACTCCCCGCGTTTGCACAGCCCGGCCAGATGATTGATGTCAACGTCTCCTCCATGGGCAAC
>JANJVX010000023.1 GCA_024709845.1 Burkholderiaceae bacterium
CGAGGAGACATCCAAGAGTTCTTCGCGAGTCCATTGTGGCCGCGACAACAGCATGCGTGCAAAGGCCGAATGTGCCTCGTCCAGGCCGAACAGACCGGTAGTCACTGCTGCCCCTGCTTCCAGAGGGTCCACCTCGGGAACGACTGCTGTCACAGCCGGCTGCGGCGATTCTTCCTTGAAGATATCGGCCAGCAATGCGGACACGCGCTCGGAATCCTTCTGCAGGGCAGCAATCTTCGCGGTGTCCAGTTGAAACCCTTTTGCCTCAGGCGGTGCAGAGATACTTGGCTGAGGACTTGTTCCTGCCGCAACAGCATGCACGTCCGTGAAGACCTTTTTGGTATCAAGTCCCAGTGTTTTGTAGACCTTCTCCAGCATCTTCACTTCCGCCGGCGTCACGGAGCCATCGGCTTGCGCAACGGTTGCCATGAAGGCAGCGATCGTCTCCTTGGATTTCGCGTCAAGCGGATCCAACTTCTTCTTGAGGGAAGTCAGGGAGACGGGCTCCATGGTCAACAGACGCAGATGCGCTAGCAGCCTGGCCGACTCGCTGGCAGTCAAATGCGACCATGCTTGGACCTGATCGCTCAGATGCTCCATCTCGTGGTCACTGAATTCCCCGTCGGCACTGGCAACGGCAGACGCCAACTGGAGCGTAAGCACCGCAGCCTGGTAGGTAGCCGTTCGGGCTGAAGCACCACTTGGTTCCACGGACGAATACAGCACCACATGGTCTTCGCCTTTTGGTGTTCGTGCTCCACCCAGAATGTCGGGCTCCATGCCAATCCGAACGGCCTCCAGCGTCTTGACCAGCGTCAACGCGCGCTCCTTGTTCAACGCAGCCTTCGCCTGGAAAAGATCAAGCAGCTCCTGAAGCTTCATGACAACGAAGCCTTCCGAGACCCTGTCCCGCAGATCCTCCAAGGCGTCCCCCGCCGCATCAGGCCAAACCGTTGGCGGCAGCAACAGCAGGCCTTCCAGCGCATTCGGACTGTCTGGGTTGCGACCGAGATATCGGCTGTAGGGATCCAACTGGTCAGTGACAGCGTCTACGATCTTTTTCAGCTGCTTCTGAGGAGCCGTCAGTACCGTCACATCCGGTGTGTCACCGAAGGTCAGCTTGATTTCGTTGACGCCCCTAAAACCAGCAGATGCTGGTTGGTACACCAGCTTCAATTTGGTCTTATTGCGGGGAAGAACAATGCCCGGCTTGAAGGTTTCCGCGTAGCGCTGCTGAAAGAGCTTGTCGAACTGCTCTGCGCACCTGGTGGCGGAAGTTCGCAAGTAGCTGGCCGGGTCCAGGCGTGCCCAAGCCAACGCGAGATGGGGCGGCACTGGCACTCCATCCACTGCGGCGAGGCCAAGTGCAAGACGAATGTAGAGCGGCACCTCGAAGGTCGTCGGGAAAGACGGAACGGGCTCGTTGTAGAGCGTCTTGGAGTAGTGGGATACCTCCAGCCAACTCAAAAGCTCGCTGGCATAGCGCTTGAAAGAAAAGGATTTTTCGCCGTAGATGTCCAGAAGTCGGCGGACTTCCTGCGCGATGAGGGGCCAATCTCTCTGCGCCTGCGCGTCCTTGAGTCCCTCTGCAATGGCCCTACGCTCCAGGCCATAGAAAAAGAGAAACACGTATCCGATATCGGCTTCGGGATCACGTCGGCCCTCTGCCAGCCAGCTCAGGTAGGCTCTGCGAGCACGAGGGGTGATTTCAGAATAAGACGGCCAATAACCAAACTCACGCTCGCTGACATTGGCGTGCGAAGCAATGGGCAGAGCGGGATTGATGAGACAGGGATCAGTTGAGCCCGAGAGAGCCTTCAGGTCTCTGCCCACATAAATCATCCCACCACTGATATGGCTGCCTCCAATAACGATATCTTCTCCCGGCGGTATCCAGCGGCCGGGTCCCGAATAGGCTTGAAGCTGAGCTGGTGCGGGTGGTATTGCGTAATGCGCTGGCTTGGAGGGCTCCTTGACGACGACGGGAACTGGCGCGTCGTCATCCACGAATCGCAGCGAGGCAGCTGGAGGTTGTGTGAGCGTCGACACGACAGTTGTCGACGACGCTACCGCCGGGGCCAATGACACAAGGTGATCATCTGGGACGAACCTAGAGGTTGCCACAACTGAAGCAGGCGGTGAGCTAACCTCTGGAGCGCGGGCCGTCGCGGTTTGCTGCGTTGCCCTGGCCGAAGCGTCCAATGTCTGTGTGGTGGTGGCCGTATTGGCTCGGGAAGGCGGACCAGATATCGGCTGTTTCGACGCGCCAGAAAACAGCGCTCGATAGGCCCAAATACCGCCGACGATGAGAATGATGAAGCCCCAAGTGCTCCGGGGAAAAATGATACAAAGAACCAACACGGCTATGGCCGCAATAACGCCGCTGCTTGCCTTTGTCTTTTCTGCCATTCCGTTCCCTCGCATTTGAAAGGCGCGACTGCGCTGACCCAAAAGAGTGCATTACGGTAACAGATTGTCATCTGCAGAGCGAAGGATTTCGGCAATACGCGAACGACCCAGCTTGCCAATGATCATACGAGGCCCTACTTCAAGGATGACCACGCTCACACCGAGTCACTATTGCGTCGCACGGGTTACAGGTGGCAATTCATCAAGAAACCACGAAGCCCGCCATCCTCCACTGGCTAAGGTCCGCCACACGCTGCGCATCTACTTGTGCAAGGCCCTTGCGGGCCATGATGCTGCACGCGGGCCGATCTTGATAGAACACGGAAGCTGTCCTTGTGCCATTTGGTCGGCATCGGCCGAGCGACTCATAACTGTCAAGCACCGTACTTCAGGCACCCGGACAATCGCGCAGATTGATGGCATCTCCATGCGGATGATCAAACTGTATTACGGCCACCCGAACCGCGCGCACGCGAAAACTGCCCCGGCCACACAAACGCTCTGACGGATCACGGTCGCCAGTACACACTCCAGCACAGTATGACCAGTATGACGTCGCATAACATGGCCATGATTGACAACACGGCCATGTTAAATAAAATGGCCGTGTTAGACAAATCTGCTCATACCTACCCCACTATCACCCAATATGCCTGTAGCACCTGCTGAACAGTACGTTGCCGAGATCCTCCGGTCCAAAAAATGGTCTGTGAAGGTGCCGTCTGACGCGCAGTCTGAAGCAGACTTGATCATCCGGCGCGGAGCGCACCGGTTCATTGTCGAGATCAAAGCGCTCTCCGAAAGTCGCCCTGACCGAGTGCTGCCAATGCTCTCTATGGCAATTCTTCAAGCGCAGGCCGCCGCTGAGCAGTCCGGCAATGCCCTCCCCCTCGCGATCATCTATGTGCCAGATGCATCTCCGTCTTTGGCGAAGCATGTGGACTCCTTTGCCCAGAGGTTCGCGAAGAATGTACCTGTCGGCCTTATCTCGGGACGCGGCGAACAATATTTCAGAGGCGAAGCATTCCAAGATCTGAACCAATCGCCGGAACAACCCAGACGCTCTACCGCTGCTCGCCCGTCGCAGGCGATCAATCTGTTCTCGGACCTCAACCAGTGGATGCTGAAGCTCCTTCTGTCATGGGAATTGCCGGAGGGCCTACTGAACGCACCGAGGCAGAAGTATCGAAACGGCTCTGACCTGGCCGAGGCCGCTCAGGCATCCGCCATGAGCGCATCCCGATTTCTGCAGCAACTGCGCAGCGAGGGTTATCTGAGCGATTCATCCTCTCATCTGCAACTCGTCCGCCGCGAAGAACTGTTTCGCCGCTGGGGCGCTGCCGCGATGCGTCCAAGTCCGGAGATGCCATGTCGCTTCCTTCTGCGGGCCCCCGTTCACCAGCAAATCCAAGGGCTGTTGGGCAAGCATCCGGAAGACGCGTGTTTAGGACTTTTTGCCGCAGCAGCTGAACTGGGCATCGGACACGTCAGTGGCGTGCCTCCGTATATCTATGTCAAAAAGCTACCCAAGATCTATATCCACGGCCACTCTAAGGCCGAGGGATCGGACTGGTCGGGCCTGATGGCATATCCAGTCGATCGACCGGATTTGATCTTACGGCAAGCGCCGTTTCCGCAATCGACGTTCAGAGGTGCCGTCAATCACAAAGGATTCAAGATCACGGACATCATCCAAGTATGGCTGGACGTCATGAACCACCCAGCAAGGGGGGATGAGCAAGCCTCGCTAATCTACAAGAAGTATCTATTGCCACTTGTCGGCAGTTGAAATAGATGAATGACCTCGAAGCTTTTGCGAGACTGGTACAGGCACTGGCTCCCTGGCGCCAGCAACTGATCTTCATCGGGGGGTGGGGCCATCGCCTTCACCGGCTAGACCCAAGGGCAAATCGGCTGGACTACCAACCTGTGTTCACTCGCGACACGGACCTCGCCTTTGCCAACAAGGAGCCCATAGAAGGCGACATCAAACAATCACTGCTGCAGCATGGATTCCAGGAGGAGTTGAGCGGTGACCATCGACCTCCGGCGGCGCACTACACGCTTGGAGAAGAGGCCGACGGCTTCTATGCCGAATTTCTGACACCCTTGGCGGGAAGCGGCCGCAAACGAAGCGGAGACGCTGATGCGACCCTGGCGAAGGCAGGCATCTCGGCGCAGAAGATCCGGCACTTGGACATCCTTCTCGTCGACCCCTGGATCATCACGCTGGGACAACAAGAGGGCACTCCTCTGCCAGAGCGAATGGATATTCAAGTCGCCAATCCGTTGTGCTTCATGGTCCAGAAGTTCCTGATCCAGCAGTATCGACCTGCGAACAAACGAGCCCAAGACGTGCTCTACGTCTACGACACGATCGAACTCTTCGGTGCGCAGCTGGATGAATTCAATGCGCACTGGAATGCGCGCGTTGCACCCGCGCTCGGGCGCCTGGCCGATGACGTGCGAAAGCTCAGCTTGCAGACATTCGCCGAAGTCAACGACATGATTCGCGACGCCGCGCGTATTCCGGCGGATCGCAATCTACCACCCGAACAAATCCAAGCTACGTGCAGCTACGCATTCGAGCGCATGCTGCGCTCGTAATGTATTCCGATGCGAACGACAACCAAGGTTGATCACAAAAAGCCCGATTCATCTACCCGGCGAGTGATCCATTCACGAACCGCTCTGGCAGACCAGGAAGCTGCGCGCTGACCAATCTTGATCGAACGTGGAAACTGCCCACGCGCCATTTGGTCATACAGCGCGGAGCGGCACATCCCGGTCATGCGAAGAACCTCTGGCAACCGTATCAGCCGATCTTCCTCGCCAGCGCATATCTGCTGCAAACCAGGCTCTCCACCGAGCAGCAACAACAGCGCTTCCTGCAGAAGCTGCGCTACACGATCTTGCGCGGAACCCTCCTTCCTCCCCGGTCGGCACCGATTTTCTCTGTCGATTTCAGACTGCATGTCGAATTCCTCCAAACCACGCGGCGTCACACCGCATGCTCCGCAGAGTGCCAGGGAGATCCGGCAACCCCAACCCACTCCGGCGCAGCACGGCGAAGCTGTCCAATTTCGTGGATAAGGGCCAGCCGCTTAGGCACATCCGGCATCGCTCTGCCCAAGAAATTTCGGTCCCTCTTGAAGGCAGTCATGAAATCGACATGTATTCCCATTAATTTGACCGCCATAACCATGTGAACATCAACGTGGAGTTTCTGGGTGTCGGACCATGACGAGGAGACTGCTGCTGAATTCCTGAGGGAAGCCGGGGTACCGGTCGCCCAATACGTTCGCATGTCTACAGAGCATCAGAAGTACTCCACCGAAAACCAAGCTGCTGCAATCGCCGAATACGCCCGCCTGCATGGAATGCGGATCGTCAAGACCTACGAGGACTCCGGCAAGAGCGGGTTGAACCTCAAAGGCCGAAGTGGGCTGCAGGCACTCCTGCGCGACGTGGAGCGGCCGACTCCCGGTTTCAACGCGGTACTCGTCTACGACATCAGCCGATGGGGGCGCTTTCCCGATCCAGATGAAGCGGCGGCCTATGTCCACGCCTGCAAGAGCCGTGGCATCCATGTCATCTACTGTGCAGAGCCTTTCAACAACGACGGCTCCCTCCCCTCCACGGTCTTTATCGGGATCAAGCGCAGCATGGCGGCCGAGTACAGCCGAGAGCTTTCCGTCAAAGTCTTCAACGGTGCCTGCACGATCGTTCGCCACGGCTATCGGCAAGGGGGAGCCCCCGGCTTCGGGCTCCGACGCCAGCTCATTGACGAACAACACAACACCAAGGGCCTCTTGTCACGGGGAGAAAAGAAGAGCATTCAGACCGATCGAGTCATCCTGGTGCCAGGCCCTGCCGAAGAAATCGCGGTGGTGAATCGCATCTACCGCCTTTTCCTGGCCGAGGGCATGCCAGAACGCGTTATCGCATCCGTCCTGAATCGCGAAGGCCAGATGAACGATGCCGGCAGGCCATGGACCCGGGGCACGATTCACCAGATTCTCACGAACGAAAAATACATCGGCAACAACGTCTACAACCGCTCATCATTCAAGCTGAAAGTCCAGCATGTACGCAATCCACGCGAACAGTGGGTACGCAAGGACGGTGCATTCGAATCCATCGTTCCCCTGGACATGTTCATGCAGGCGCAGACCATCATTGCTGCGCGGTCGCGCCATTTGAATGACACACAAATGCTGGACATTCTGCGGCAAACATTGGCGCGGCATGGCGCGCTCTCCGGCCTCTTAATTGACGAGGATGATGCAGCGCCATCCAGTTCCGCATACCGTTGCCGATTCGGCAGTCTGTTGCGAGCCTACACCCTCATCGGATACACCCCTCGCCGTGACTATGCCTACCTGGAGATCAACCGGGCACTGCGCCGACGACACCCGGAACTGATTGATGAAATGTCTGTCGGCATTGAACAGGCGGGAGGCTTGGCCGTACGAAACGAAGAAACCGATCTGCTGACGATCAACGGCGAATTCACCACATCGCTGGTCATTGCTCGCTGCAAGCCGACCCCAGCAGGTTCCCATCGCTGGCTGATCCGATTTGACGCGGGGCTTCGACCTGACGTCACGGTGGTCGCGCGCATGGATCCAAGCAACAGCCGTGCGCATGACTACTACGTGTTTCCAACCATCGATTTTTCTGCGGAGTACCTTCCGGTATTGGAAGACAACGGATTCACATTGGACGCATACCGAATGGACTCGTTGGACAGTTTCTATCAGTTGGCGGGGCGAGTGCCCCTTCTGGAGGCCGCATGACGAAACCACCCCCACGGGTCGAGATGATCCCGATCGCCGACATCTCCATCGCGAACCCGCGCATACGCAACCCGAAAATCCACAAGATGATCACCGACAGCATCGAGCAGGTCGGCCTCAAACGCCCAATCACAGTTCGTCGAATTCCGACCAGCGATGGCGCTCTGCCTTATGCATTGATTTGCGGCCAAGGGCGGCTGGAATCCTGCAAGTTGCTGGGCCAAAGCGAGATCGCAGCGCTCATCCTTGACGTTGACGAAGAGACCGGCCACGTAATGAGTATTGTTGAAAACGTCGCTCGCCGCACGCCCAGGGCGGTTGAGACCATGGAACAGGTCCGAGCCCTCAAGCAACGCGGCTACAGCGACAGTGAGGTGGCGACCAAGCTGGGTTGCACCGCATCCTGGGTCAACAATGTGGCCAACCTACTAGAGCGTGGAGAAAAACGTCTTCTGGCAGCAGCGGAGGCAGGCCATATTCCACTGCACCTTGCAGTCAGCATTTCACGCGCAAACGACAGCGCTGCGCAGCAACTACTGCTCGATGCCTATGACACCGGCGAGCTCAAGGGCCGCAAGGTGACGATCGTGCGCAGGATACTGGAGCAGCGCGCCCGCAGTGGAAAACAGGGAAAAAATGCATTTGCCAAGGCGCCCACTCGCAAACCCATGACGCCCGATGAGCTCACGAAGCTCTACAAGCGCGAGGTAGAAATGCATCGACGGATTCAGAAGAAATCAGAATTCACACAACAATCGCTCCTGCTGGTTCGCCAGATTTTCAAGGAGCTGTTCGCGAACAAGGAGTTCTGCACCCTGCTGAAAGCAGAAAACCTGACCAGCATCCCCCAGCCTTTGGCTGATCTTCTGCCTCGTGGGGGTCTGAGTCGATGAGCAAGGCACCGGCCCAATCGATCCGCATTGGATTTGAGCGCGACTGCGTAGAGATCCCGCTAGACAAGATCGGTTTTCCCGTTCCCTTGCCTTTCGGTATCAAGGACTCTGTGGCTTACCGCCAAATCCGCAGTTCGGTGGAAGCAATCGGACTTGTGGAACCCATCGTCGTTGCGCTCAGTCGGGATCAAGTGGGTACATTCATCGCTCTGGATGGCCGCATGCGCGTGGAGTGCTTGCGAGATCTGCAGGCAAAGTGCGCACTGTGACTCATCTCTACGGACGATGAAGGCTACACATACAACAAGCGCGTCAATCGCCTGTCCGTGATACAAGCGCATCGAATGATCGTGCGAGCCGCCGAGCGCGGGGTTTCCATCCAGCAATTGGCGAGTGCATTGAACGTGTCACCCGATTCCATTCGCGAGCGATTCAGACTGCTCAACGGCATTTGCGATGAGGCGGTTGCACTGCTGGCGGACAAGCCCGCAACGTACGGTATGTTTCGCATCCTCAAGCAGATGAAGCCGTTTCGTCAGATCGACGTGGCACAAGCCATGGTTAATCTCGGTAACTACTCAATCAAGCTCGCCACCGCGATGCTACAAAACACGCAGCCCGATCAGCTCACGGATGCGGCTGCAACGAAAGCGCAATCCAGCACCCCGAGTGATGCGCTGAGGCGCTTGGAGCGGGAGTTGGCGGCCATGCAGGCAGATACCCGGCTTCTCGAAGAAGGGTATGGCCCTTCGAGTCTTCAACTGGAGATCATCAAGACCCACGTCGGTACGACATTGCTGGAGAACGCAGCAGTTGTTCGCTGGCTGGCCAAAAGCCAGCCCGAGTATCTGCAGCAACTTCAACGCATCGCTGATATCAAGGAGCTCCCAACACAATAGAAATGACTTCCGGCCGCGCCTACTGGCCCCCTCAGGAGTGCTACCTCGGGTATTCTATGAACGCACAAGTGATTTGCATCGGCACCGCGAAGGCACTCTGCCTGGCTATCCACCAGGCTTGGTCTTCACTAGCCTCGCATTCGTGGAACTGAAACCCCGGTCCCGCGCCATGAACGCCTCCAGCATGTGCGGAATCAGCGTTACAGCATCCACAGCCTCCCCATAGGTCTGAGCGTGCAGCGCCGCATACCGGTCCAGCTCCGCCTTCAGACTGGCCGTGCAGGTGAAGGTCAGCTTGATGCTCTCCGTCCTGGGCAGCGGCCCCAGCCGCAATTTCCTCGGAGTGCTCATCGCGCCCCTCCCCTGCCGCCGCTGACGAACAACGGCTGGTACGGCCGTAGCACCAGATCCCGGTTCACGATCACCCGCACCGCCAGCCCCGGCCGCGCGGTCAGCGTCGGCTGCAGGTTCAGGTTGCGCCGCGTCATCTCCTGCCCCACCTGGTTGACGCTGTCCTGCAGCCCGTCGCGTCCCGCGATCACCACGCGGTTGCCGTTCTGCCGGTTCTCGGGGGCTGCCAGTTCGGCGCCCACCCCCAGCAAGGTCGTCAGAGCCGCCCCCGCCACCACCCGACCCCAATGCCAGTCCACCCCATCCTCCAGCCCGGCACGCCCCGCCGGATCGGTGCCCACGAGCTTGTCGAGCGCCAGCGACGAAGTGTCCGGCAGAACAATACGGTTCCACACCATCTGCACCCGGCTCTGCCCATAGCTCACCTGGCTGTTGTAGCGCCCCAGGATGCGCGAGCCCTGCGGGATCAGCAGGTGCCGGCCCGTGGCCGTGTCGTAGACCGGCTCCGTCACCATGGCGATCACATCGCCCGGCAGGTCCGACTGGATCCCCGTCACCAGTGCAGCCGGAATCACCGTGCCGGCCATCACTTGGTAGGGTGAGGCAGGCATCTGCAGGTTTCCTGAATTCCGGGTTTCCGTGGAACCGGCTTTCAGGAAGGACTCCTTCTGCTCCTGCCGGTTCTGAACAGCCGTGGGGTCGGCAGGCTGCACCGCCGTCGAGGCAGGCCCCGCCGCCAATGGATCGAACCCCGCCAGCCCGGATGCCGCAGGTGCCGCCGCTACGGATTGCGCCGCGCCCTGCCCCGCCTGAGCTCCCCCCGTGCGGAAGAACACCGGCGAGCCCGCTGCCGCCTCGGCCTCCTTGCGCAGCGCATCCGCCGGATCATGGCCCGGTGGCGCATAGTCTGGCTCCACCGGCCCCTGCGCCTTCACGATGGCCGGCCCCAGATCCCCCGGCAACGGAGGTCCAAGCCGGGGCACCTCTGAAGATCGCAGGCCGCCGTAGTCGGCCGGCAACCGGTCCAGCCCTTCGGACTTGGACATCAGTGCAGACGCGCTCTATCTCGATGCGAGCCTTGACATCATCATCGACGATAACAGTGAGGTTCTGCAGCAGGCCCACGCGCTCAATGCTGGCGGCCAGGGCCTCGATGGAGGGGCCTGCTGTCTTGCGCACGTTGCGCCGAGACGGGCGCAGGCACGACAGCGGCACCAGCAGCATGTGCTGCTCGGGTTGCGCGGGGATGACGGAAGCCGGGTGGAGAGCCTGGGCTTCGGGATGGTTGATGGCGTTCATGGTCAGACTCCTTGCGGTGAATCACAAAAACTGAGAGAGGCATGGACGGAGGGGGCCACGCCCCTCCGCTTGGGGATGGCTCAGGCCTTGAGCTGGCGCATGCCATCGGCCAGCAACCAGAGGGCGCGGTTCAGCCGCAGGTTCTGGTCGATGCCCTGCACCGGTCGGGTCTGCTGTCTGCGGCCATTGGCGGCACGGGCGCGCAGGCCGCCCTTGATGAGGTTCTCCTGGGCGCGGTTGAACACGCTCCACAGGTCGCGCCGGTCATCGTCGACACGCCGGGGCGCCAGGACCTGCGACTCGGTGACGGGTGCGGGCTTGTCGGGGTCGTCGTACTTGAGGGCCAGCGCGGCGCGGGCGAACACCTCGGACTCCCCGCCATCGAGCGTGATGGCCTGCATGGCTTCCCTGGATTCCTGGGCCTGCCCGAAACCCTCCAGCACCGTGTAGGCTCCGTCGATCACCTGGGCCGCCACGTCACCCTTGTGCGGTACGCGCACCTCGGCCACGGTGTCGCCGCACACCAGCCCGTTCTGGCAAACGAAGCGAAACATGCCGGCCAGCATCTGGTAACTGCTGGTGCCGTCGTGCGAATTGAGCAGGATGATCTCGCTGGCCTCGCGCCCGTTGATCTGGCTGGCATGGCGCAGCCGAAGCATGTGCTTGGTGAACTCGCGCCGGTCGTCATGGCGCACGCGGGTCTGGCACACCATGAAGGGCTGGAAGCCCTCCCCGCGCAGCTCCTGCAGTACGGTGGCGGTGGGGATGTAGCTGTAGCGATCGGAGCAGCTGCCGTGCGGGGCCTGCGCGAAGATGGACGGCGCCACCATCCTGATCTGCTCGTCGGACAGCGGGGATTCGCTGCGCAGCACGGGGGAGCGGGACGCGAAACGGGATGCGAGTTGCATGGTCTTTCTCCTGATGAAGTTGGCTGTTGAAAAAACCTCACCGGATTCCTAGATTCAGAGCCCTCTTCGGGTCTTCCGGTGGGGTCGGCACGAGGAACCCGGTTGGCCTCGTTGCCTCCGTCTTTCCTGAGTTCATCGCCCGCGGCCAAAGGAGCGCGCGCTGGGGTGCCGTCAAGGAAGAAGCGCCAGGGGTGGTGCGGCCCGCAGCCAAAGGCGAGGACACGGCCTGGCGCGCCTTGACGGCACCCCGGCGCGGGCTACGGTCGCGAAGAAGGTGATGAGGGAAGGAAAGACGGCTGAACAGGCACGGGCCAGCAATGCACGCCGACACCACGCAAGCGAAGCGCGCAGCGCCAAAGGCGCGAAGGTCGATCCGGCGCAGGCGGTTCGGCGGTATCACAGGGGCGCCAAGCGCAGTGCGGCGGGGATGGGCTGATCAGCCGATCCCCTGGAGGCAAGCGCAGCGCGCAGGACCGGACCACGGGCCGAACCGAGCCGAGCCGAGCCGAGAAGCTCAGTCAAGCGTCACGAAGAAACGTTCAGCCCGGAAGGACTAAGTCACAAGATGCGGCTCTATGCACGGCACGACAACGCGATCTGCCATGTCCAAACGCTGATCGGACCCCCTCCTCGTGCACGAGTCCATACCCCCAGAAAAACTGGCCATTCTTCACCTGGGCACAATGGCACCTGCCATGGAAATCCAAGAATTGCAGGACGATGAACTGATGACCCAGGCCCGTGAATGGCGGCTGCGTGCGCTGCGTGGAGAAAAGGAAGCACGTGGCACGGCGCACGAGTTGGAACGCGAAGTGCGCAGGCGGTTTGGGAATCCAAAGACCGATGAGCAGCACTCGCTCAAAGAAATACGTGTCCTGGCACAACTCCGCTAAGAGCTCAGCGGCACTGAAGAAACATCCTCGAATCAAGAAACGCTTGATACGGCGACAACGCAGCCCGGAGTCTCAGAGAGATGGGCAGCAAAGCAAAGCATGCAGGCTCAAAGGCGCACTAATACGCCCGGCAAGGGCTATTTTTGTTTCCGTACTTTTTCCGTACGCACAAACAAAAGTGCCCGCTTGTTAGCGGGCACTTTTGCTGCAAGCCCTGGTTTAGCTTGCAATAGTTGGTAGGCGCGATTGGACTCGAACCAACGACCCCCACCATGTCAAGGTGGTGCTCTAACCAGCTGAGCTACGCGCCTGTGTATTCGAGAGATGAGATTGTAGCAGTAAAAAAAGCGGCCTTTGGCTCCGCGAGAAAAAATCCGCGCATTCCGCCTTCAGCGACGGCGCGCTGAACGCACGCCCGTCACCGAGGCCACCGTGCCAAGCACCTTGTTCAAGCGACCCGAATCAGCAACCTCCACGGTGAAGGTCATCCAGGCCGTGCCCTTGACCGATTGTGTCTGCACGCCGATGACGTTCATCTTCTCCTTGGCGAACACCTCGGAGATATCGCGCAACAACCCCTGGCGGTCGGCGGCTTCGATAGCCACGTCCACCGGATACACCGACGCCGTGGCCGCTGCCTTGGAGGTGCCCCACTCCACGTCGATCACCCGCTCGCCGTTGCGCGCCGACATTTCGCGGAAGTTGCTGCAGTCCGAACGGTGGATGCTGACGCCCTTGCCGCGCGTGACGAAACCACGAATGTCATCGGGTGGAGCCGGCTTGCAGCACTTGGCCAGCTGCGTCATGAGCGAATCGACGCCCACCACCAGCACGCCGCCCTTGGACGACTTGTCGGGCGCCCTGGGCTTTTTCAGCAGCAGATAGTCGTCGGGCTGCAGCACCGGCTCGGGCGGGCGCAGCAGGGTTTCGATGTTGCGCAGCGAGAACTCGTCCTTGCCCACCACCTCGAACAGCGCGTCGGCTGACTTGAAACCGAGCTGGCTGGCCAGGTCTTCGAGCCGCATGGCGGTCTTGCCCTCGCGCTGCAGCAGTTTCTCGACGGCCTCACGCCCACGTGCCACGGTTTCGTGCTGCGCCAGGGCGTTGAACCAGGCCCTCGCCTTGGCACGGGCGCGGTGGCTGTTGAGGTAGCCCAGTTCGGCGTTGAGCCAGTCACGCGACGGCCCGCCTTCCTTGACGGTAGTGATCTCCACCGTCTGGCCATTCTGCAGCTGGGTGTTGAGCGGCACCATCACGCCGTCGACACGCGCGCCCCGGCAGCGGTGGCCCACGTTAGTGTGCACGGCATAGGCAAAGTCCACCGGGGTGGCGCCCTGGGGCAGTTCGACGATAGCGGCGTTGGGCGTGAGCACGTAGATGCGGTCTTCGAACAACCCCGCTTGCTGCGGCGCACCCACCAGGTCACGCTCCCAGGCCAGCAGCTGGCGCAGCACGGCGATCTTGGCGTCGTAGTCACCGCTGGCCGATACACCCGCATACCCCTTGCTGCCCGCCTCCTTGTAGGCCCAGTGCGCGGCCACGCCGTGCTCGGCATGCTCATGCATGGCCTGCGTGCGAATCTGGATCTCGACGGGCCGGCCCGACTCGTCGCGCACGATGGTGTGCAGCGATTGATAACCGTTGGGCTTGGGCTTGGCGATGTAGTCGTCAAACTCTTCCACCAGGGGCGTGAACTGCGAATGCACCCAGCTCAGCGCGGAGTAGCAGTCCTTGACGCTGGGCACCAGCACGCGCAGCGCGCGGATGTCGAACACCTGATCGAAGTTGAGCGACTTGCCGCGCATCTTCTTGACGATGCTGTAGATGTGCTTGGGCCGTCCCGTCACCGTGGCGCTGATGCTGTGCGCGCGCAGCTGCGTCTCCACGCGCTCGCGCAACTGCGCCATGTTGACCTCGCGCTCGCCGCGCTTCTCGTCCAGCAGGCGCGCCACTTCCTTGTAGGTGTCGGGCTCCAGGAAGCGGAAGGCCAGATCCTCCATCTCCCACTTGATCTGCCAGATGCCCAGCCGGTTGGCCAGCGGCGCGAACACCTGCAGCGCCTCGCGCGCGATGCCCGGCGACACAGGGCGCTTGCTGGCCGCGTAGTAGCGCAGCGTCTGCAGGCGCGAGGCCAGGCGCAGCATGACCACGCGCAAATCGCGCGAAAAGGCCAGCAGCATCTTGCGCACGTTCTCGGTCTGCACCGCCGGGTCGTCCACCATCTGGCCGGAGGCCTGCGCCACGCGCGCCTGGTGCTGCACCCGCATCAGCTGCGTGGTCTCCACCGCCAGCGTGGCGAAGTTCTCGCCGAAGGCCTTGGCAATCACCTCTTGCGGCTTGTTCAGGTGTCCGCAGGCGTGCACCAGATAGCTGGCCGCCTGCATGGCCTCCGAGCCACCGATCACCTTCAGGATGGCGGCTACCGCATCGGCATGGGCCAGGGTGTTTTCGCCCGAGTCGAGCTGCTCGCCCGCAATCAGGGGCTCGGCGAAATTGCGCGCGCGCACCAGGGCATCCACCTGTTCGGGCAGGGTATGGGATGTTGCCGCGATAAGCTGCGGTACGGCTTCTGCACTGTGCGAACCCGTGGCGGCAGCGCCCGGACGCACCGGTTGGCTTTTCATGCAAGTTCCTTGGTGTCCGCATCCAGAAGAAACGATTGCACGGCAGCCACCTGGTCCGCAGCCACCAGGGTGGGGGCATGGCCCACACCTTCGAACTCCACCAGCCGGGCCTTCGGGCCGCGTTGGCCCATGGCCTGCGCCGTCTGCGGCGAAAGCAGGTCGGATTGGGCGCCACGCAGCAGCAGCGTGCGCGCCTGGATCTGGTCGTACAGCTGCCACAGGGCGGCCTCGCCAGCGGCGGCGGCCTCCTGCGTCAGGGCCCGGAAAGGCAGCGCGATAGCCGGGTCATAGTGCAGCGTAAAGCCCCCTTCAGGCAGTTCGCGCAGCATGGGGCGTGACAGCGCCAGCCATTGCTCGGGCGTGTGCGGCCCGAAGGTGGTGGACAGGCTCCAGAGCACATCGGCTGCCTGCTGCAGCGAATCAAAACGCACCGGCTGCCCCAGGTACTGGCCGATGCGCTGCAGCGCCTGCCATTCAATGACCGGCCCCACGTCATTGAGCACCAGGCGGCGCACCGGAACGGGCAGTGGCAACCCCGGCTGGCCACACACAGCCATGCCGATCAGTCCGCCCATGCTGGTGCCAACCCAGTCAAGGGTCTGCAGTGGCCCCTGCTGGTGCAGGTGTGCCAGCAGGGCCAGCATGTCGGAAGCGTACTGGCCCAGTTGGTAGGCCATGGGATCGGCCAGCCGGTCGCTCTGGCCCCGGCCCACCACATCGGGGCAGATCACGCGCACCTGATGGCACAGGGCGCGGGCCAGCGTGTCGAAATCGCGCCCCTGGCGCGAAAGGCCATGCACGCACACCACCACATGGGGGTGCTGGGGATTTCCCGTCGCATTCCATTCCCACCATGCCATGCGATGCCCGGATGCCGGGGCCCCCGATGGGGGTTGGGCTGCCGGGCCAGGGCAGGATACGTAGTTCAGCCTAGGTTCAATCATGGATGGGAATCCCAAAAGCGCTGCTCGATAATTCTTTTCTTTGCATCGTAATTCATTCGGAGATAGATCCATGCTCAAAGGCAAGACTGCCCTCGTCACCGGCTCCACCAGCGGCATTGGCTTGGGAATCGCCAAGTGCCTGGCACGCCAGGGGGCGCATGTCGTGCTCAACGGATTCGGCGACTCGGAAGGCCCGCGTGCGGAGGTGCAGGCGGCCGGGCAGCAGGCGGGCGGGCGCGTGGCGTACCACGCTGCCGACATGAGCCGCGCCGCGGACATCGAGGACATGATGGCGTTTGCCGCCAGGGAGTTCGGCCGCGTGGACATCCTGGTCAACAATGCCGGCATCCAGCATGTGGCCAACGTCGAGGACTTCCCGGTCGATCGCTGGGACGCCATCCTTGCCATCAACCTCACCAGCGCCTTCCACACATCGCGCCTGGCCCTGCCCGCCATGAAAGCGGCCAACTGGGGCCGCATCATCAACGTGGCCTCGGTGCACGGGCTGGTGGCCTCTGCGCAAAAGGCCGCCTATGTGGCGGCCAAGCATGGCATCGTCGGCCTGACCAAGGTGACGGCCCTGGAGACGGCCACCACCGGCGTGACGTGCAACGCCATCTGTCCGGGCTGGGTGCTCACGCCCCTGGTGCAAAAACAGGTGGACGCCAAGGCCGCAGCCCAGGGAATCTCGATCGAGGCGGCCACGCGCCAGCTGCTGGGCGAAAAGGAGCCGTCGATGCAGTTCACCACACCAGAAGAACTGGGCGAACTGGCCTTGTTCTTCTGCTCCAGTGCCGCCAATAACGTGCGCGGCGTCGCCTGGAACATGGATGGGGGCTGGGCGGCGCAATAACAGAATTCGCTCTGCTATTGATAGCTTGAAGCGCTTGCCTATCAAGCGCTTCAAGCTGTTTTTATTGAAAAATCAACGCATCTGCACGGCGCCCGACACAGTGACCTCCACCGTGCTTTTGCCTGCCTCGACGTCGATCGGTGCATCTGCGGACACCATCTTGGCTTCCATCGCCATCATGCGGGGGCGGGGCCCCGGAGCACTGCTGTGGCTGCTCACGGTCACCTCGCGCAAGGTGTAGCCACCGAACCCGAAAGCGTGCGACAACTCGGCCGCCTGCGCCTTGAAGTTCCGGATGGCCTCGCTCTGTGCCTCGCGCTCGGCGCGGGTGCGCTCGGTGCGGCTCAGCCCAAAGCCCACCTGACCGATGACCATGGTCGAGACGCGCGCCGCAGTGGCCGTGATGCGGCCAAAATCCCGCCCCTCCAGCACCACTTCGGCCCGGCCCTGCCAACCTGTGATCTGGCCACCGGTGCCATAGCGGGGCGAAAGACTGAACTGGCCCGTGCGCACTTCCATCGTCCCGGGTTCAGCGCCCTTGCGGGCCTCCTGCAGGGCGCCATCGAGGGCCTGGCGCAACTGGGCCTGCACGGCCGCCGCGTCCTTTCCATCCCGCGTGGCCTGCAGCGTAAGCACCAGCAGATCCTGCTGCACCTCGACCGTGCCCGAGGCGGACAGCTGAACCACGTTGTGCGGGGCGGCAACCACCGCATTCTGAGAAAAAACGGCTGTTGTGCCTACCAGCAAAGCGCCAGCCGCTATCATTTTTAAAGCAAAATTCATCGTATTCGACATGGGATATGAGAGGAGTGAAAAACACGATACCGGGTTGTACGGCTGACCCGTGTCAGCCAACAGCGCGACATCCAAGATGTCTGTGCATGCCCCGCAAAACTTGTAACCTTTGGTCAGATCGCCGTTCTGCCCCCGGATTTTTGCGCCCAAACTTGTAACAATGGCCGCTGTTACAAATTGGACCGAGGTAAACCATGGCCACGACAACGACCCGAACCGACAAGATCCTGGTGGTGGACGACGACGCCCGCATCCGCGACCTGCTGCGCCGCTATCTGACGCAGGAAGGCCTGGAGGTCATCCTGGCGGAAGACGGCAAGGCGCTCAACCGCATCCTGCTGCGCGACACCGTGGACCTCATCGTTCTCGACCTGATGATGCCGGGCGAGGACGGCCTGTCGATCTGCCGCCGCCTGCGCGCCGCCAACGACCGCACGCCTATCGTCATGCTGACGGCCAAGGGCGAGGACGTGGACCGCATCGTCGGCCTGGAAGTGGGCGCCGACGACTACCTGGGCAAGCCCTTCAACCCGCGCGAGCTGCTCGCCCGCATCCACGCCGTGCTGCGCCGCCGCCCCGCCCAGGAGGCCCCCGGCGCCCCCTCGGGCGACAACGAGGTGGTGAGCTTCGGCCCCTTCACCTTCGATATGGGCACGCGCGCACTGCAAAAAAATGGCGAGGAACTGCCCCTCACCACCGGCGAGTTCGCCATGCTCAAGGCCCTGGTGCGCCACCCGCGCCAGCCCCTGTCGCGCGAAAAGCTGGCGCTGCTGGCCCGGGGCCGCGAGTTCGAGCCCTTCGACCGCAGCCTGGACGTGCAGATTTCCCGCCTGCGCAAGCTCATCGAGGAAGACGCCGCCGCGCCGCGCTACATCCAGACGGTGTGGGGTGTGGGCTACGTGTTCGTGCCGGACGGAACCAGCTGACCTTCTTGCCGCCCGCTGCCACTCCATGAAGTCCCCCCGCCCCCTCGACAGCGAAGCCACCAGCCCCGCACCGCTTGAATCGCCGGAACGCCGGGCCGAGGCGCGCACGCGCGTGGGCCTGAACCTCTTCTGGCGCACTTTCTTTCTGCTGGGCGTGCTGCTGGTGGGCAGCATTCTGGCCTGGCTGCAGACGCTGCGCGCGCTCGAATTCGAGCCCCGCACGCTGCACACGGCGCAGCAGATTGCCTCGCTCGTCAACCTCAGCCGGGCAGCGCTGGTGCATGCCGACGGCATCGCGCGCGTCTCGCTGATCAAGACCATGGCCGACCAGGAGGGCGTGCGCATTCTGCCGCGCGAGCCCGGCGACCGGTTCGAGCCGCTCGACAACTCGGCGCTGGGGCAGCGGCTGTCCGAGCAGCTCACGCACCGCCTGGGGTCGGACACCATCGTGGCCCAGAGCGTCAACGGCGAAAAAGGCCTGTGGGTAGGCTTCTCCATCAACGGCGACCCCAACTGGCTGCTGATGGACCGCTCTCGCTTCAGCCCGGCCGGCGGCAAGACCTGGCTGATCTGGCTGATCACCGCAGGCGCGCTGTCGCTGGCCGGGGCCGCCGCCATCGCCCGGCTGATCAACCAGCCCCTCAAACAGCTCTCGTATGCCGCCAACCGCGTGCGTGATGGCGACTTCGCGGCCAGCCACCTCGACGAAGAGGCCGTGACCAGCGAAATCCGCGAGGTCAACATCGGCTTCAACCGCATGGCGCAAAAACTCGCCAAGCTGGAGCAGGACCGCGCCGTCATGCTGGCCGGCATCTCGCACGATCTGCGCACGCCGCTGGCCCGCCTGCGGCTGGAAACCGAGATGAGCGTGGACGACGAAGTGGCTCGCGCCCACATGGTGGCCGACATCGTCCAGCTCGACGCCACCATCGACAAGTTCCTCGACTACGCCCGGCCCGACCATGTCACGCTCACGCCAGTCAACCTGCACGCCGTGGTGTCGTCGTGCGTGTACGCGGTGCAGGACCACCGCGAACTGCAGATTCACGCCTCCATTCCCGAAGACCTCAACGTGCTGGCCGACGAGGTCGAGTTGGCGCGCATCCTGTCCAACCTGCTGGAGAACGCGCGCCGCTATGGCAAGTCACCCGAGACCGGTGTAACGCGCGTGGACATCGCCGCCAAGGGCCGCGAGGACTGGGTGCTGATCAAGCTGCGCGACCACGGCCCGGGCGTACCGCCCGAACAGCTGGCCAACCTGACCAAGCCCTTTTTCCGGGGCGACGCGGCGCGCACGGCCGCCGCCGGTGCCGGTCTGGGCCTGTCCATCGTGGACAAGACCATCCAGCGCATGGGCGGCATCTTTGCCCTGGCCAACTCCACCTCGGGCGGCCTGGTGGCCCATGTGCAACTGCAGCGCGCCAGCGACCAGCCCGCAGGCACCGGCCCCCACCAGCGCCTGCAGCGCCCGCAGGTCAAGCGCAACCTGCCGCAAAAGAAGGGCTGACATCCCCCTGTGGCGCTGCGCGCCTTCCCCCTGCTCTCAGCTATCGCCGGGAAGGGGGGCGCCACCGGCGCGGCGGTGCGGCCCTTGCGCGGTGGCCGCTGGACTGGGCCGCGCCCGTTGCAAACGCTGTGGCGATAAACAGCGAGCGATTCGGCCGGAATCAGACCTTCAGCAGCAGCGCCACGGCCCGCGCCTCGATGGCCAGGCACTGGCCCACGGGGCCCAGGCGCTCGGCCGTCTTGGCCTTCACGTTCACCTGGTCCAGCGCCAGCCCCAGGGCGGTGGCGATGCGCTCGCGCATGGCCGGGATGTGCGCCGCCAGGCGCGGCGCCTGGGCCACCACGGTGCTGTCGATGTTGCCGATCTCGTGGCCGTGCGCGCGCACGCGGCGCGCTGCCTCCTGCAGCAGCACCACCGAGTCGGCACCCCGGAACTGCGCATCGGTGTCGGGAAAATGCGAGCCGATGTCGCCCAGCGCGGCCGCGCCCAGCAGCGCGTCGGTGATGGCGTGCAACAGCACGTCGGCGTCGGAATGCCCCAGCAGGCCCGCCGTGTGCGGAATGTCCACCCCGCCGATGACGAGCCGGCGCCCGGGCACCAGCGCATGCACGTCCCAGCCTTCGCCAATCCTGAATTTCATGTTCGTGGTCCCTGCTGCGTCAGAAAATCTTGCCCGTGGCGGTGCCCGCCTGCCCGCGCGTTCCGCCAAAGCGCTCCAGCGTGGCGCCATGCCCGCGCTGCGCCAGCACGGCCTGGGCCAGCGCGAAGTCTTCCGGGTAGGTCACCTTGAAGTTCAGGGCGCTGCCCGGCACCAGGCGCGGGTGCAGGCCCATGGCCTCCATGGCGCTGGCCTCGTCCGTCACGATGCTGCCCACGTGCTCCAGCGCCTTGCGCAGCGGGCCGATGCGGAACATCTGCGGCGTCTGGGCGAGCCACTTGTCGGCGCGGTCCACCGTGGAGGCCACGCGGATGCCACCCGGCCCGGCCGTGGCCGTCTTGAGGGTGTCGGCCAGCTTGTGCGCCAGCAACCCGCCCACACCGTCGTGCGCGCAGGCGTCGATGAGTGCGTCAATCTGCTCGGGCGTGACAAGGCAGCGCGCGGCGTCGTGCACCAGCACCCAGTCGAGCTCGCGCGCGCCGCGCTCCTGCAGGGCGCGCAGGCCGCCCAGCACGGTGTCGGCGCGCGTCGGTCCGCCGCAATCCACCGTGAAAAAGGCGGGGTTGGCATAGGCATCGAAAAAATGATCGCCCGGTGCCACGGCCACCAGCGTGCCGCGCAGGCGAGCCACACCGGCAAAGGCGGCCAGCGTGTGCAACACCATGGGCTGGCCCGCCACCAGGTGGTACTGCTTGGGCAGGCCGGGGGCCGGGGCGTGGGCGTCCGCCGCCACGGCGCGCGAACCCGTGCCCGCACAGGGCAGCAGCGCCCAGAAGTCGCCCGGCGCCGACGGAGACACGCTGATGGACGTGGCCAGTGGAGGGATCAGGGGTTCGGTCATGGGGACATTCTAAAATCGCGCCTCTCCGCTGCGTCCGGCTGGCGCATTTTTCGCATGGCCGCATGAACGGCGCGCCCCCCTCATTCCTGCGCATGGACCTTCCAAAACTCTCCCCCGGCAAACGTTTCACCCTGCCCCGCCCCGCAGGCAGCGCCGACGCCCTGCTGCTCGCGCGCCTGGGCGAACGGGAGAAAGCCGCGCAACGCACCACGGCCATCGTCACGGCCGACGCGACCGACGCCCAGCGCCTCATCGACGAGATGGCGTTCTTCGCACCCGGGCTGCGCTGCGCGCTGTTCCCAGACTGGGAAACCCTGCCCTACGACCAGTTCTCGCCGCACCAGGACCTCATCAGCGAGCGCCTGGCCACCCTCTGGCGCATCAGCCAGAAGGACCGCGACACCGGCGCCGACGTGGTGCTGGTGCCTGCCACCACGGCACTGTACCGGCTCGCGCCGCCGTCCTTCCTGGCGGGCTACACCTTCCACTTCAAGGTCAAACAGAAACTCGATGAAGCCAAGCTGAAAGCCCAGCTCACGCTCGCGGGCTACAGCCATGTGACGCAGGTGGTGAGCCCGGGCGAATACGCGGTGCGCGGCGGCCTGATCGACCTGTTTCCCATGGGCTCGCCGCAGCCCTACCGCGTGGACCTGTTCGACGACGAGATCGACTCCATCCGCACCTTCGACCCCGACAGCCAGCGCAGCCTCTACCCCGTGCCCGAGGTGCGCCTGCTGCCCGGGCGCGAGTTCCCGATGGACGAGGCCGCACGCGCGCGCTTTCGCGCCCGCTGGCGCGAACTGCTCGAAGGCGACCCGACCAAGAGCCGCATCTACAAGGACATGGGCGCTGGCGTGGCCACGGCGGGCATCGAGTACTACCTGCCGCTGTTCTTCGACGAGACCGCCACGGTATTCGACTACCTGGGCGACGCCGCCACGGTAGTGCTGCACGGCGACCTGGAGCCCGCCTTCCAGCGCTTCTGGCAGGACACGCGCGAGCGTTTCCGGCTGCTGCAGGGCGACCCCGAGCGCCCGGTGCTGCCGCCCGAGGCCCTGTTCCTGAGCGCCGACCAGTTCTACACGCGATGCAAGGAACATGCGCAACTGGCACTGCGGCCCGGCGTGGAGGATGTGGCCGACAACGCGCATTTCCAGCCTCACACCGACCTGTCGGTGGTGCGCGGCGCCGAAGATCCGCTGGCCCGCCTGCATGCGCACATTCGCAACACCCAGCACCGCGTGCTGCTGCTGGCCGAGAGCGACGGCCGGCGCGAGAGCCTGCTCGACTTCCTGCGTGCCTCGCAGCTCAACCCACCGGCCTTCGACTCGCTGGCCGAGTTCCAGCAAGAGGGCGGCGAGAAGGTGGGCATCGCCACGGCCGCACTCACCACGGGCTTCCGCTGGATGGAGGAAGGCCTGGACTTCGTCACCGAAACGGAGCTGTTTGCCGCTGGCCCCACCACACGGCGGCGCAAAAAGCAGGAACAGGTGAGCGACGTCGAGGCACTCATCAAGGACCTCTCGGAGCTCAACGTGGGCGACCCCGTGGTGCACAGCCAGCACGGCATTGGCCGCTACCGGGGCCTAGTCAACATGGACGTGGGCAACAAGAACCCCGACGGCACACCCGCGCTGCAGGAATTCCTGCACCTGGAATACGCGGCCGAAGCGGTGCTCTACGTGCCCGTGAGCCAGCTGCAACTCATCAGCCGCTACACCGGCGTGAGTGCCGACGAGGCGCCGCTGCACAAGCTGGGCAGCGGCCAGTGGGAAAAGGCCAAGCGCAAGGCGGCCGAGCAGGTGCGCGACTCGGCCGCCGAGCTGCTCAACATCTACGCCCGCCGTGCCGCGCGCGAGGGCCACGCCTTCCGCTATTCACCGCAGGACTACGAGCAGTTCGTGGCCGACTTCGGCTTTGAGGAAACCGCCGACCAGAACGCCGCCATCCACGCCGTCATCCAGGACATGATCTCGCCCCGCCCCATGGACCGCCTGGTCTGCGGCGACGTGGGCTTTGGCAAGACCGAGGTGGCGCTGCGCGCGGCCTTCGTGGCCGTCACGGGGGGCAAGCAGGTGGCCTTCCTCGCGCCCACCACGCTGCTGGCCGAGCAGCACTACCAGACGCTGGTGGACCGCTTCAGCAAATGGCCGGTGAAGATCGCCGAGGTCTCGCGCTTCCGCTCGGGCAAGGAGATTACCGCCGCCATCAAGGGCATTGCCGACGGCACGGTGGACATCGTGGTCGGCACGCACAAGCTCTTGAGCGAATCCACCAAGTTCGCCAACCTGGGCCTGCTCATCATCGACGAGGAGCACCGCTTCGGCGTGCGCCACAAGGAACAGATGAAGCAGCTGCGCGCCGAGGTGGACGTGCTCACGCTCACTGCCACGCCCATCCCGCGCACGCTGGGCATGGCACTCGAAGGCCTGCGCGACCTCAGCGTCATCGCCACCGCGCCGCAGCGCCGCCTGGCGATCAAGACCTTTGTGCGCAACGAGGGCCAGGGCGTGATCCGCGAAGCCGTGCTGCGCGAACTCAAGCGCGGCGGGCAGGTCTACTTCCTGCACAACGAGGTGGAGACCATCGAGAACCGCCGCCAGAAGCTCGAAGAGATCCTGCCCGAGGCGCGCATCGCCGTGGCCCACGGCCAGATGCCCGAGCGCGAGCTCGAGCGCGTGATGCGCGACTTCGTCGCGCAGCGCTACAACATCCTGCTGTGCTCGACCATCATCGAGACCGGCATCGACGTGCCGACGGCCAACACCATCATCATGAGCCGCGCCGACAAGTTCGGCCTGGCGCAATTGCACCAGCTGCGCGGCCGCGTGGGCCGCAGCCACCACCAGGCCTACGCCTACCTCATGGTGCCCGACACCGAGGGCCTGACCAAGCAGGCGCAGCAGCGGCTCGAAGCCATCCAGCAGATGGAGGAACTGGGCAGCGGCTTCTACCT
>JANJVX010000037.1 GCA_024709845.1 Burkholderiaceae bacterium
GTGGACTTGAGCCAGAGCGCGCCGTCCTGCTCGTAGGTGTGGCCGCCCGCGATGAGCTTGTTGACCGCGGCCTCGACGCGGCCGCTGGTGTAGAGGCTGGATTCGAGGTAGTACTCGTCGAAATGGAGGTTGAAGGCCTGCAGGTCCTTGTCCTGCTCGTTGCGCAGGTAGGCCACGGCAAACTGGCGGATGTTGTCGTAGTCCTCCACATCGCCGTTGGCCGTGAACTCGCGGTCGTCGGCCTTGACCGTGGCCTTGGCCTTGAAGGCCTCGGCGATGTCGGCGATGTAGTCGCCGTTGTAGAAGTTCTTGGCCAGCGGGTTGTCGCTGTCGGTGGGCCAGCAGTCGTCGCCGGGCTTGAAGCCCTTGGCGCGCAGTTGCGTGCTCTTGGTGAGGGTGTCGATCTGCACGCCCGCGTCGTTGTAATAGAACTCGCGGTGCACGCTCCAGCCCTGCGTGGCGAAGAGGTTGCTGATGGCATCGCCGATGGCGGCCTGGCGGCCATGGCCCACGTGCAACGGGCCAGTGGGGTTGGCCGAAACGAATTCGACCAGCACGCGCTCGTTGCGCGCGCTCTGGAAACCGAAACGCTCGCCTGCGGCCAGCACCTCGCGCACCACTTCCTGTTTGGCGGCGGGTTTCAGGCGGATGTTGATGAAGCCGGGACCGGCGATCTCGATGTCCGACACCCAGCGCTGGCAGGCGGGGGTGGCCAGCAGCGCGGTGCGCAGGTTCTCGGCCACCTGGCGCGGATTGAGCTTGAGCGGCTTGGCCAACTGCATGGCAGCCGTGCAGGCGAAGTCGCCATGGGCCGCCACCTTGGGCGATTCAAAGGCCGCCCGGGCACCGGCGCCGGGGGAAAGTTGTTCCAGCTCGGCTGCCAGGGCAGCGAGCAATTCGTTTTTGACGGAAAGCATCCACGGATTTTACGGGGCCGTGGCGGCCAGCCCACGCCCGCTGTCAGCCGCGTTGTGGACCGGGCCGTTGTGTGTTGGAATTTGACCGGACTTTCCCCTTTTGCTTGTACCTACAGGAGTCTCCATGAAACAGCTTCTTTCCCTGGCCGCACTGGGCATGGCACTGGCCTTGGGCAGCGCCCACGCCGCCGAAGAAAAGGCCCCCACCAAGCAGCAGACCAAGATGGCCACCTGCAACAAGGAGGCGGGCGACATGAAGGGCGACGAGCGCAAGGCCTTCATGAAGACCTGCCTGAGCAACAAGCCCGCGAGCCAGCAGGACAAGATGAAGGCCTGCAACGCCGAGGCCGCCGGCAAGAAGGGGGATGAACGCAAGGCTTTCATGAGCGAGTGCCTGAAGAAGTAGCACCGCGCCCCATGGCAAAAAGCCCCGCTGGTTTGGCCGCGGGGCTTTTTTGTGGGTGCGCGGTCAGCGCTTCAGCGCGTCCCCACGCCGCGCGCGAGGAACACCGCCGCCAGCAGCAAGGCGCCGAGCAGGTGCGTCTCGATCATGATCCAGCGGCGCGCGGCGCGGATCTCGGCCTCGGGCGGCAGCGCGCCGGTGGCCAGCAGATTGCGGCGCCAGCGCAGGAAGGCGCGCGTGGGCAGCAGCGACATCAGCCAGATGGCCACAAACAGCGCGAGCTTGAAGTGCAGCAGCGGCTGGGCCCAGTACCAATCCGCCCCTTTCATGCCCCACCCGATGCGTGCCAGCCCGGCCAACAGCACGCAGGCGGCGGACACCATGTAGATCAGGTCGAGCCGCACGAGCCGGTGCACGATGGCGGGGCTCATCCATTCGGTGCGGCACAGCGCGGTCTCGCTGGCCATGAAGACCACCATGGTCATGATGGCGACCAGGTGGAAAAAAGCGAGCAGGGCTTCCAGGGTCATGCGGGGGCTCCGGTCTTCCAGAATTGGGGTTGTTCGTAATGGTGCCTGAGGTGTTCGATCCACAGGCGCACGCGCAGCGGCAGGTGCTTGCGCTGCGGAAACAGCACGTAGATGCCGTTGGGCGGTGCGGCAAAGTCCTCCAGCACCGCCACGAGCTGGCCGGAGGCGACCTCGCCCTCCACCTCCCAGGTGCTGCGCCAGGCAATGCCGTGGCCCGCCAGGCACCAGTCGTGCAGCACCTGGCCGTCCGAGCAGTCCAGCGGTCCGCCGGGCTTGAGGTACACCACCTCGGTGCCGCCGCTCTCGGTGGGCATGCGAAACGCCCAGCCGCGTGTCTGCGAGGCTTCGCTCGACAGCGTGAGGCAGTCGTGCTGCGGCAGCTCGCCCGGGTGGCGCGGCGTGCCGTGGCGGCGCAGGTAGTCGGGCGTGGCCACGCACAGGCGCCGGTTGTCGGCGATGCGCACGCTCACCAGCGAGGAATCGGGCAGATCGCCCACGCGCACGGCGCAGTCAAATCCCTCGCCGGCCAGGTCCACCACGCGGTCGCTGAGGTTGAGCGAAATCGTCACGTCGGGGTGCTGCGCCAGAAAACGCGGCACCAGCGGCGCCACATGGCGGCGGCCGAAACCGGCGGGCGCCGTGATGCGCAGGTGCCCGCTGGCCTTGACGCCCCCGGCCGACACGCTGGCCTCGGCATTGGCCACGTCGGACAGCAGGCGCTGGCAGTCTTCCAGAAAGGCGCTGCCCTCGTGCGTGAGGCTGATGCGCCGCGTGGTGCGCACCAGCAGCTTGACGCCCAGGTGCTCCTCCAGCGCATCGAGCCTGCGCCCCATGATGGCGGGCGCCACGCCTTCGGCCCGGGCGGCGGCGGTCAGGCTGCCGCGCGTTGCCACCGATACGAAAGACTCGAAGGCCTTGAGTTTGTCCATGGGCGCAGATTATGGCGAGGATTCCCGGGCAGCGAGGCCGCCGCAGCGCCCGCCAGCCGAAACCCGAAGAATACAGATAAAAATGGCCTCAAGCGCTTATCCACAAAGCGCTAGCAGCTATTTATTCGGTAGCGCTCTGGAGCCGTGACTTCAGAAAACCCATGGTGCCGTAGCGCTGCACGCCGGTGTAATGGTCGCGCATCAGCCGCTGCACCATGGCGGTGTAGCCGTCGGCCCATTCGGGGGCGATCGTGAAATGGTCGTAGTTGACCACCACCGCCACCCGCTCGCCCAGGCCCGCCAGCAGGCGGCGCACCTCCTGCTCGATGGCGGCAATGGTCGCGGCATCACCAATCTGCAGGGCCGAAAAATCAATGTGCAACAACCGCCGTCCGGCATCCAGCTCGAAGCGCTGCGCCAGCGGCCGGTTCTGCAACGACTCGCGCAGGCCCAGCAGGCCGGGCTGGAACAGCTGCGCGTCCATGGGCCGCAGGTCGGCGCTGATGCGCGGGCGGAACGCCATGTGCGCCAGCACGTCGCGCTCCAGGTCGATGCCGGGTGCCAGCTCGATCAGCTCCAGTGCTCCGCCCCCGGGCTCCTCTGACGGCACCAGGCGGAACACGCAGCGCTCGGTGACATACAGCACGCGCTGCCCGCGCCGCAGGGCCTCGGCCCCGCTGAAGGTGCGGTGCTCCACCGCGCGCACAAACTTGCGCGCACCGCCCTCGTGCACGATGCGCAGTTGCCCGTCGGCTGCCTCCACCTGCAGCGCACCGGCTGTGAAGGTGCCGACAAACACCACTGTCTTGGCGTTCTGGCTGATGTTGATGAAGCCGCCCGCGCCCGCCAGCCGGGGGCCGAACTTGCTCACGTTGAGGTTGCCTTGCGCGTCGGCCTGCGCCAGGCCCAGAATGGCGAGATCCAGCCCGCCGCCGTCGTAAAAATCGAACTGGCTGGGCTGGTCGATGATGGCCTGCGGGTTCACTGCCGCGCCAAAGTTCAGCCCGCCCGCCGGAATGCCACCAATCACCCCCGGCTCGGCCGTGAGCGTGACGAGGTCGATGATGCGCTCCTCCGCCGCCACGCTGGCCACGCCCTCGGGCATGCCGATGCCCAGATTCACCACCTGGTGCGGGCGCAGCTCCTGCGCAGCGCGGCGCGCGATCACCTTGCGCTCGCACAGCGCCATGGCGGGCACGCTGTCCATGGGCACGCGCAGCTCGCCCGAAAACGCGGGGTTGTACGGCTCGGCAAAGGTCTGCTGGTGGTGCGCGGGCTCGGTGGCCAGCACCACGGCGTCGACCAGCACGCCCGGCACCTTCACCTGGCGCGGGTTGAGCGAGCCGCGCTCGGCGATGCGCTCGACCTGCGCGATCACCACACCGCCCGAGTTGCGTGCTGCCATGGCGATGGCCAGCGCCTCCAGGGTGAGCGCCTCGCGCTCCATGGTGAGGTTGCCGTCCGGGTCGGCCGTGGTGGCGCGGATGATGCCCACATGGATGGGGAAGGCCTTGTAGAACAGGTAGTCCTGCCCGTCGATGGGCATCAGTCGCACCAGGTCCTCCGTGGTGCGCTCGTTGAGCCTGCCGCCGCCGTGGCGTGGGTCGACAAAGGTGTCCAGGCCCACGCGTGTGAGCGTGACCGGTTTGCCTGCGGCGATGTCGCGAAACAGGTGCGA
This sequence comes from Burkholderiaceae bacterium, assembly GCA_024709845.1. Classification (GTDB taxonomy): domain Bacteria; phylum Pseudomonadota; class Gammaproteobacteria; order Burkholderiales; family Burkholderiaceae_C; genus Simplicispira. The sequence goes on from JANJVX010000037.1 coordinate 4,458, forward strand.
AATCACTCACTGCGGCAGGTTCCAGGCCTCGATCTGGTTGTCCACCGCCAGCTTCTGGATGCGCGGCACCAGCCCCCAGTGCCCGCCGATCACGCGCGCCAGCAGCCCCGGCTCGCCCAGGTGGTTCAGCCCCCGGTGCTTGCCGTCGCCCTGCCCGGCGGCATAGACCAGGCCCAGGCCGCGCGGCTGCTGCGTGGCTGCAAAGCGCTGGGCCAGCGCCACGGCGATGCTCTCGGCAAAGCCGATACCGACAAAGCCGCCCGTGGCCACCGTGTCGCCATCGTGGATGAGCTGCACCGCGTCGGCGGCGCTCACGATCTTGTTCTTGTGGCTCACACGCACGGCCTGGGCCAGGGGGGCAAGCATGTTGTCGGCGGGGTGTGTCATGGGCGCGGCGGGCTGTGGAGCGTGCCGGGCAGCGTAGCGCCCGCCCCCGGAGCGGCCTATCCGTGCGACTACTACTTTTGCGAAAAAGTCACTGGTTCTGCGCTTTTCAGGCTATTTATGTCTTTCAATCTTTGCAATAAAGTGCTGACATCGCCTGCATTCCCGGCAGGCCACCGTTTCCATCCATTGACCGAAGGCAACTCCCATGACCGACCGCACCACCGTCCACGGCCTGCAAGTGGCCACCAATCTGTACCGCTTCGTGGAAGACCAGGTGCTGCCTGGCACCGGCATCGACGCCGCCACGTTCTGGAAAGGCTTCGACGCCATCGTGGCCGACCTGGCTCCGCGCAACATCGCCCTGCTGGCCGAGCGCGACCGCCTGCAGACCGAGCTGGACACCTGGCACAAGGCCAACCCCGGCCCCATCAAGGACATGGTGGCCTACCGTGGTTTCCTCGACAAGATCGGCTACCTCGTGCCCCAGCCCGCCGGCGTGAAGGTCACCACCGCCAACGTGGACGATGAACTGGCCACCCAGGCCGGCCCGCAGCTGGTGGTGCCCATCCTGAACGCCCGCTACGCGCTGAACGCTGCCAACGCGCGCTGGGGCTCGTTGTACGACGCGCTGTACGGCACCGACGCCATCAGCGAAGAGGGCGGCGCCGAGAAGGGCAAGGGTTACAACCCGGTGCGCGGTGCCAAGGTCATCGCCTTCGCCCGCCAGGTGCTCGATGACAACGCGCCCCTGGCCAGCGGCTCGCACAAGGACGCCACCGGCTACCGCGTCGAAGGCGGCCAGCTCGTGGTGCAGCTCGCGGGCGGCAGCACCGGCCTGAAGGACGCCAGCCAGTTCAAGGGCTACCAGGGCGACGCCGCCAGCCCCACGTCGGTGCTGCTGCAGCACAACGGCCTGCACCTCGACATCCAGATCAACCGCGCCACGCCCATCGGCCAGTCGGACGCCGCCGGCGTGAGCGATGTGGTGCTCGAAGCCGCGCTCTCCACCATCCTCGACCTGGAAGACTCCGTGGCCGCCGTGGATGCCGACGACAAGCTGCTGGGCTACAGCAACTGGCTGGGCATCATCAAGGGCACGCTGACCGAATCGTTCGACAAGGGCGGCAAGACCCTGACGCGCGGCCTCAACGCCGACCGCGTCTACGTAGCGCCGAGCGGCGGCGAAGTGCGCCTGCATGGCCGCTCGCTCATGTTCCTGCGCAACGTGGGCCACCTGATGACCAACCCGGCCATCCTCTGGAAGGACGCCCAGGGCCAGCAGCGCGAGATCCCCGAGGGCATCATGGACGCCGTGGTCACCACCGCCATCGCCGTGCACGACCTGCAGGGCCATGGCGCCAACGGAATGCGCAACTCGCGCAAGGGCTCGGTCTACATCGTCAAGCCCAAAATGCATGGCCCCGCCGAAGTGGCCTTTGCCGCCGAGCTGTTCGGCCGCGTGGAAAAGCTCCTGGGCCTGCCCGACAGCACGGTCAAGCTCGGCATCATGGACGAAGAGCGCCGCACCTCCGTCAACCTCAAGGCCTGCATTGCCGCCGCCAGCAGCCGCGTGGCCGTCATCAACACCGGCTTCCTCGACCGCACCGGCGACGAAATGCACACCGCCATGCACGCCGGCCCGATGATCTGCAAGGGTGACATGAAGACCAGCGCCTGGATCCAGGCCTACGAGCGCAACAATGTGCTCGTCGGCCTGTCCTGCGGCCTGCGCGGCAAGGCGCAGATCGGCAAGGGCATGTGGGCCATGCCCGACCTGATGGCCGAAATGCTCAAGCAGAAGATCGGCCACCCCAAGGCCGGCGCCAACACCGCCTGGGTGCCCAGCCCCACGGGCGCCACGCTGCACGCGCTGCACTACCACCAGGTGAAGGTGAGCGACATCCAGATCGAGCTGGAAAAAATCGACGCCAACGCCGAGCGCGACAACCTGCTGACCGGCCTGCTGACCATTCCCGTCGCCGCCAGCCCGAACTGGACCGACGCCGAAAAGCAGCAGGAACTGGACAACAACGCCCAGGGCATCCTGGGCTATGTCGTGCGCTGGGTGGACCAGGGCGTGGGCTGCTCCAAGGTGCCCGACATCCACAACGTGGGCCTGATGGAAGACCGCGCCACGCTGCGCATCAGCAGCCAGCACATGGCCAACTGGCTGCACCACGGCGTGGTGACCGAGGCCCAGGTGCGTGCCACCTTCGAGCGCATGGCCGCCGTGGTCGATGGCCAGAACGCGGGCGACCCGCTGTACAAGCCCATGGCCGGAAACTTTGGCACCAGCATGGCCTACCAGGCCGCGTGCGACCTGGTCTTCAAGGGCCTGGAGCAGCCCAGCGGCTACACCGAGCCCCTGCTGCACGCCTGGCGCCTGAAGCTCAAGGCAGCAGCCTGATCAAATGCTATTAATTAAATAGCTTTCGGCGCTTGATGGATAAGCCCTGGAGGCTGTTTTTATCCATAAAAACGGCACCTTCGGGTGCCGTTCCTGTATCTGCATTTAGCTACGCTTGTTCAGGAGGCACTTTGTCGCCGACAGTATGGCCACCAGAAATCTGTCCGTTGTCTTCCAGCAGGTAGACGGCACTTTGGTTCGCCATGCCCCCGACATGACTCGATCCATCCCACGCTGACTTTTCAGAGAGAACGGCCCATACCAGTGTCAGACTTCTCGTCCGCAGATACTGACTTAGCACCCCCTCATCAATCGCCAGCACAGCGTCAAACTGCCCAGACGCTTTGACAACGCACCGCCCGGACTTGTCATGAATTTCCATGAATCCACTTGCGGTCAACGTCGGGGCAGACAGCGGGTGCCCCAAAACAGCCCCCAAATCTCGATGCAGAGATGGGGCTGGCAGCAAAACCCGTCTTTCGTCATCTGAAATTTCACAGACTGGCAGATATACCTCGGTTTCATTTAGCCCCCTGAGCCAAGTATGGTTGCTCAAGCAATGCTGATCCACCTCTTCAAACAATGGGTGCCAAGGGTATTCAGACACCCAACATTGGGAACAGCTGGGCACGTTACACCCGTCCCCAAAAAAATTCTGCCGACGGAACATTGCTAAGCGTTTTCGCAACTCAGACGTTGGAATCAAGAACGCCCGTACATCAACCCACTGGGACATTCTTGTCGTGGCACTCCGATCCACACCGAAGCCCATGGGTTCGTCAAAGTTGAGATGCGTGTGTAGCACCACCCAGCGCCGCTGCTCGTCGTCTATTTTGAGATAAGGCTCGAACGGCTGAAATTCAGACTGAACCCAGTCTCGCTTATCGTCGACGGCAGTGACGGTGGGGACTGGACATTCAATCGCCCACCACACACGACGATCTACGGCCCACGTCATTCTCCTTTGGTTGGTGCACAAAGCCAATTCAGGGTGATAGTCCCTTTCGTAAAGCTCCCAAGCACCTCGAAGTGGTCTTGCAGGCGCGCTCCATTCTCGAAATAGCAATGCGTCTGACAAGTGACCCAGATACTCGTGCAACCCGATCCACTGGTATTTTTTTGAAATTCGCTCAATACGCTTCTTGTCGCCCATGCGGCCTGAATAGCCCAACCCCTTTTCAAACTCTAAAAAGCGCTCGGGGCTCCAACCCAGCTCAATCACCCGCTGCCAGATGTATCGGCGGGCAAAGCGGGCATCGTGTTCTTTGCCTCCACGCCCCAATCCAGCGGTTGTAGGCTCTGCTCGCTCATCATCTTCAAAGTGGTGCACGGCGGCGCCCATGGTGTAGCGGCCAAAGTCGCCATACCACCCCATTTCTTCCGGTCTTAATGACCCTGAGATCGAGCCATAGGCAGGGTCTTTGTCGTACACATCAACCTGTTCTTCCGTCCAGACAGCTGGTTTTGATTTTTGGGGCCAACGTTCCAACAAAGCTAAGTGATCCTTTGACAGCAACCCCGTTTCACAGGCGTGTCGCACGACAAAAGCGGCGTATTCACGCTGCAGGATATGTGGAGCGATGTCTTCAACCAGCCAGAAGTGGTGCAACACAAACTCAGCAATTGGCTCCGCATTCGATGCGTTTAAGCGGGGTAACACGCCGCACATGACAGCCAGCAATCGCTCCTTCACATACGGGTCGTTCACCGACCACAAGCATTCCAGCAAATGCGTACAGATTTCCCCAGCCTGCTGACAGGCGGCCAATGAGCGAATGGCAACATCAGTTGCGCGGTCTCGCAGATCGCGGCTGGGCGAACTGGTCAACCAGAGAAGCACCAGTGCGGCAAGCCGCACTTGCTCATCCGATGCCTTGCCCGCAGCGGCATCAGCCCAGTATAAAAACGGTCCTATCACACTGCCATCGGTTTGATCGGTTGGGTCTTCCTGGGCCAAGGGAACCGTCCATCGTAGTTCGCGCTCAGGCAAGTCCAACTTACTCAAATACTTGTGCAAACAATCGGCATTCATAGGATGACTAGGAATGCACGCAAACTGAAACAACCGTTCCCACACAAGGCGCAAGTCGTCCGCTTGATTGGCCCACACGGCAAAGAGTTGCGGAACTTTCTGATCGGCAGGTGAGAGTGCACGCCATGGCAGAGCATCCAGCCATGCGTCCCACAGAATTCTCTTCGCATGTTGGCGCGCCCAGTCTTTCTGTATCACACAGCCAATCGGGCACTCAACCAGTTCCATGCCGATGGCATTTGGCAAAAGCAGGGCGTATGCAGTTAATTCAGGCTCAGCGCCCCAGTCCAAGCCGTTGCCATCCATTCGAGAGGGCAAAAAAACATTTAGCCAATGCTCCAGCCATTGCGACTTGGATCTGATGTTTTTCAATGCCCGCTGAGCGATGCGAACGTCGCTGAACCGCTCGTACTGCAGCCGCACCAGCTTCTCAGCCTGGGTTTCAATCTCCTGCAACAGCCCTTCCGAATTCAGATGCCTATAGAGCGAGTGCGATGCACGCTGATCAGAAAAATAGCTCAGGCAGATGGTGTTGGCGATGTCTGCAGGGATTCGCTTGGCATCGGAGGTCGCCAATGCCTGAACAACTTCATCAATGGCGCGTTGTGTTGCGCGCTTTGGACAGTCCAACTTCTGCTCAATGTTCTCGGCAACGCGGTTCTCCCAAGCAGCCAAAACTTCCACAAACGTCATAGCGCCTGGCGGGAGCGTTTTACCTCGATAGGCTTCGCACAGCGTTTTCAGAAACAGGGGATTCTGAAACTCGGGGTTCAAGGTGGGGTAATGAGGGCTGACGACTTGATAGCCCTCAAAGTACGCCTGAACTGCCTCGTGAAACTGAAGGTCAAACCCGTGATGCCGGATCGTGTTGTGCTCGGTCAACAGGCCCGGCGGCAGCGAAGACTCCAAACAATCGGTGCGGCAAGACATAAGCAGACGCACTCCGGGATACTTCGCAATCAGCGCGCTGAATTGAACCAACTCGCGTCGCCACAAACTGCGAACTGGGGACTCGTTGATGGCATCAACCATCAAAATGGCTGTTTGCCCCGTGATGGTGGCATGTGTAGACAGGCATGCCAGCAAGTCACCCAAGGTCCAGACCCAATTCAACAGGGCAGGCATTTGGTCCGCCAAAACGGTATCAGTGGCGAACCGCTCGCCGACCATCAGCAGACACACCCGACCGTCGGCCAATAGCTTGTTGGCGAGATCCGCCAGAAGATGGCTCTTCCCCGTGCCAGCCTCCCCTGTCAACACCCATACCGGCTGTCGCTGGGCTTGAACATAGTTGCTCACAGCCTTTGTCAGCTGCAC
>JANJVX010000046.1 GCA_024709845.1 Burkholderiaceae bacterium
CCACCCGCTGGGGGCCAGCGGCGCACGCCTGGCGACCACGGCGGTGAACCGCCTGCACGCCACGGGCGGAAAGTACGCGCTGTGCACCATGTGCATTGGCGTGGGGCAGGGCATTGCCGTCATTCTGGAGCGCGTGTGAGCGCTGCTGGTCTGAATTTCACCACCGACTTCTCATCTCGATCGCAGGAAACACCATGTCCGATTTCATCCGCACCACCCGCCGTACCGTTCTGAGCAGCATCGCCCTGGCGGCGGCGGCTGCAACGTTGCCCCTGGGCGCAAGCGCCCAGAACTATCCCACCAAGCCCATCACCATCGTCGTGCCGTTCGCGGCCGGTGGCACCACCGACATCCTGGCGCGCCTGGTGGGGCAGTACCTGACGACTGAACTGGGTCAGCCCGTGGTGGTGGAAAACAAGGCTGGTGCGGGCGGCAACATTGGCGCCGCCTACGCCGCCAAGGCTGCGGCCGACGGCCACACGCTGTTCATGGGCACGGTGGGCACGCACGCCATCAATGCCTCGCTCTATAAGAAGCTGCCCTACGATCCGATCAAGGACTTCGCACCGCTTTCGCGTGTGGCCATGGTGCCCAACCTGCTCGTCGCGCACCCCTCGCAGCCGTACAAGACGGTGCAGGAAATGATTGCCTACGCCAAGGCCAACCCCGGCAAGATCAATTTCGGTTCGCCCGGCAACGGCGCCTCGCCCCACCTGTCGGGCGAGCTGTTCAAGAGCATGACCAAGGTCGACATGGTGCACGTGCCCTACAAGGGCAGCGCCCCGGCCGTGAGCGACCTGCTGGGCGGCCAGATCTCGATCATGTTCGACAACCTGCCCTCGGTGATCCCGCATGTGCGCGGCGGCAAGCTGCGCGCCATTGCCATTTCCACCGCCAAGCGCTCGGCCGACCTGCCCGATGTGCCCACCATCGCCGAGGCCGGCGTGCCCGGTTATGAGGCCACGTCGTGGTTCGGCCTGTTCGCCCCGGCGGGCACGCCAGCGCCGGTGCTGGCCAAGATCAGCACCGCCCTGGGCAAGGTGCTGGCCAACGCCGAGGTGAAGAAGAAGATCGACGACCAGGGCGGCGAACCCGCCAACGAGACGCCCGCGCAGTTTGCCGACTTCATCCAGAAGGAAACCATCAAGTGGGGCAAGGTCGTCAAGGAGTCGGGCGCCAGTCTCGATTAAGCGATTGCTATTGAAATAAGAGCTGCCAGCGCCCTTGTATTGGGCGCTGGCAGCTTTTTTGTTGCTGGGTTCAGGTGCTGTGGGTGCGTCTTCGCTGGCATGTGCCGCAAATGTTGCACTGCAAATAACCTTTTGATTGATATGGATTAAAACTCCATCGGAGGCCTGCTTTTATGGTGTCCTCCAGCAGCCAATGAATGGCTTGCGCAATGGGGAAACCATGTATCTGTTCGACTGGCTATTTGGGAAAAAGGAACACGTCCAAAATGTGGCTTCGGCGCCGGTCAAGGCGCCTGCCGTGGCAGAGGCGCCGCCGCGCACCGCCGCCACCGAGACCGTGGCACCAGGCACCGCGATCCACTACCACCCGGAACTCGTGGGCAAGCTCCAGCAGGACCACCAGGCCCTGTTGCGTCTCTACACCCAGACCCAGACCGCCGCGCGCCGGGGCGATGTGGCGCAGGCGGCGCGCCATCTGGAGGAGTTCCGCATTCTCCTGCAGGGCCACCTGCTGACGGAGAACGTGCGCCTCTATGTCTACCTGGAGCATGCACTGGCCAAGGATGCGTCCAGCCACCAGCTCATCCGCTCTTTCCGCCACGAGATGGACGACATTGGCAAAGCCGTGGTGAAGTTTCTGACCGACTACCGCGACCTGGCCCAGCACCCCGAGTTTGCACAGCAGTTCAGCGAGGCGCTCGAAGGCATCGGCAAGGTGCTGGCCGAGCGCATCCGCCGCGAAGAAGAAACGCTGTACCCGCTGTACTCCGCGTAGCGGGGACGCACCGGCACGGCGGGGCCGGCGTTGCTAAGATGCCAGCCCTCGCGTGTTTTTCGGATGGTGCGTTTCATGGATCTGCAGACCTGGCTGGCTTTTCTTGCGGCATCGTGCCTGATCGCGGTGTCGCCCGGTTCGGGTGCCGTGCTGTCTATGAGCCATGGCCTCAACTACGGCGTGCGCAAGGCGGGCGCCACCATCCTGGGCCTGCAACTGGGGCTGCTGCTGATCCTGTTCATCGCGGGGGCGGGCGTGGGTTCGCTGCTGCTGGCCTCCGAGCTGGCGTTCAGCGCGGTGAAGGTGCTGGGCGCCTGCTACCTTGTCTACGTGGGCTTGTCGCAGTGGCGCGCGGGCGATGTCTCGCCCCTGAACGGCGATGAAGAGGCCCCGGCAGGCCCCTGGCAGAAGCGCTGCATGACCGGCTTTTTGACCAACGCCACCAATCCCAAGGGCATCATCTTCATGGTGGCCGTGCTGCCGCAGTTCATGACCGACACCCGCCCGCTGTGGACGCAATTGCTCGTGATGGCCGCCACCACCGTGGCGGTGGATGTGGTGGTGATGCACGGCTACGCGGCGGGCGCCAGCGCGCTGCGCCGCCTGATGCGCAGCGCCCGCGCGGTGCGCGCGCAGAATCGCGTGTTCGGCGGCCTGCTGATGGCGGTGGGCGCCGGGCTGTTTTTCGTCAAGCGCGGCGGCCAGCACGCCTGATGCTTTTTGCTATTTATTTGGTAGCTGTTGACGCTTTGCCATTGGGCGGTTGAGGCACTTTTTGCTTATGCTTTCGTAAACCCGTTGGGAGGAGGTCGAGATGCCAGTGGTTGTAGTGGCCAATCCGAAGGGCGGCGTGGGCAAGTCCACGCTGGCAACGAACATCGCGGGGTACTGGGCGCGCCAGGGCCACCCGGTGGTGCTGGGCGACGTGGACCGCCAGCAGTCCGCGCGCCTGTGGCTGGGCCTGCGGCCCCCGGCCGCGCGGCCCATCGGCACCTGGGATGCCAGCGCCGACATGATCTCCCGCCCGCCCCGGGACTGCCGCCATGCGGTGCTCGACACGCCCGCCGGCCTGCACGGCTGGCGCCTGGGCGATGTGCTCAAGCTGGCCGACAAGATCATCGTGCCGCTGCAGCCCAGCGTGTTCGACATCTTCGCCACGCGCGAATTCCTCGACCAGCTCGCCGCGCACCGCCGCGCCGGGCGCGCCGAGGTCGGCATTGTGGGCATGCGGGTGGACCAGCGCACGCGCGCGGCCGAGCAGTTGCACCATTTCGTTGACAGCCTGGGTTTTCCGGTGCTGGGCTATTTGCGCGACACGCAGAACTACGTGCACCTCGCGGCCCATGGCATCACGCTGTTCGATGTGGCGCCGGGCCGTGTGGCACGCGATCTGGAGCAATGGCAGGGCATCTGCGCATGGCTGGATTCGTGAGCGTGCGCCGCTGTCGCCGGCCAGACATCGCGTGCGGGGGGGCGGCGCTACATTGGCGCCATGAAAATTTTCCATTCCTACTCCGAGATGAGCGCCTGCGTGGGCCAGGAGGTCGCCGTGACCGACTGGATCACCATCACGCAGGAACAGGTCAACCTGTTCGCCCAGGCCACGGGCGACCACCAGTGGATCCATGTGGACCCCGAGCGTGCCAAGGCGGGGCCGTTTGGTGCGCCGATTGCACACGGCTTTCTCACGCTGTCGCTGATTCCGCGCTTCTTCGAACTGGCGGTGCACACCGAGGGTGCGCGCATGGGCGTGAACTACGGCCTGAACCGGGTGCGTTTCACCGCGCCGGTGCCCGTGGGCAGCCGTGTGCGTGCGCGCCTGACGCTGCAGGCCACCGAGCCGCTGCCGCCCGATGGCATGCAGATGACCTGGCTGGTCACGGTCGAGCGCGAGGGCAGCGACAAGCCGGTCTGCGTGGCCGAGTCGCTCTCGCGCAGCTACGGCGCTCCGGTGTAGAACGACAACCCCCTGAGCGGCTGCGCCGCGTCCCCCTTCTCTCGCAAAGCTTTGCTTTGCGGGAAGGGGGACGCCACCGGCGCGGCGGGGCGGCCCTTGCGCGGTGGCTGCTGGCCTGGGCCGTGCCAGTTGCAAAGGCCGTGAAGGCTGCGCAGCACCACGGAAGGTTGGCTCGCTTCCATGTCCATTCTTCAGGCCTGGCGCGTGCTGGGCGAAAGGGCTGAACCATGGACCGCCTGCAAGCCATGAAGGTGTTTGCCCGCGTCGTGGACGAGGGCGGCTTTGCGGCCGCCGCGCGCGCCATGGATCTCTCGCCCCCCGTGGTCACCCGCATGGTGGCCGATCTGGAGCGGCACCTGAACACCCGGCTATTGCAGCGCACCACCCGCAAGGTGGCACTCACCGCGGCCGGGCTGGCCTATCTGCAGCGCGTGCGTGCCATACTTTTCGAGATCGAGGATGCCGAGGCCGCGGCGGCGGCCAGCACGCGCGATTTGCAGGGAACGGTGCATGTGCTGGCGCCTCCGGTGCTCGCAACCTACTTTCTGGCGCCGCTGATGGCGCCCTGGCGCGCGCGCCATCCGCGGCTGGTGCTGGACATCGCGACCGACAACTTCGCATCCACCCGCGTGGAGGCGTTTGACCTGACCCTGATGGTCGTGCCGGAGGACTACGACGGCAACATCGTGGCCCGCACACTGCTGCACGGAGAAGCCATCGTGGTGGCCGCACCCGGCTATCTGCAGCGCATGGGCGTACCCCGGCAGCCCGAGGACCTGGTGCGACACCATTACCTGCGTGACAACGGCCAGCTCGTGAGTGCCCAGGCCGGGCGGCGCCTGCGCCTGCAGTCCGTGCAGGGCGATGCCCGCGCTCAGGAGGTGGACATGCCGGTAGCCCTGCAATCGGTCAGCACCGATCTGCTGCTGCGTGCCGCGCTCGACGGCCTGGGTGTGGCCGTGATGGCGCGCCTGCTGGTGGCACCGTACCTGGCCAGCGGTGCGCTGGTGCATGTGTTGCCCGGCTGGGTGCATTCACGCTACACCGTGTATGCCGCGCTGCCCACCCGGCGCATGCTGCCCGCGCGCACCAAGGCGTTTCTGGACTTTGTGATCGAGCAGACACCACAGGCCGTGGCCGAGCGCGAGAGCGGCCACCCGGCCTGATGGGTTTGTTCACACCTTCTCGGGTGGCCGGGGGGCGGTCAGTGCAAAGCTGTTCTGCCGCCAGGCCTCGAACACCGTGACCGCCACCGCGTTGGACAGGTTCAGGCTGCGCTGGCCCGGCACCATGGGCAGCCGCAGCTGCTGCGCGGGTGCGAAGGTCTCGCGCAGCTCGGGCGGAAGTCCCCGCGTCTCGGCGCCGAACACCAGCCAGTCGCCCGGCAGAAAACAGGTGTCGTGCACCGTCTGCGTGCCATGGGTGGTGAGTGCGAACATGCGCGTGGCGTCGGGCTGGGCCGTGCGCAGAAAAGCCGTCCAGCCGGGGTGGCGCAGCACCTGGGCGTATTCGTGGTAATCCAGCCCTGCACGGCGCATGAGGCGGTCTTCCATCGAGAAGCCCAGCGGTTCGATCAGGTGCAGCGTGCAGCCCGTGTTGGCGGCCAGCCGGATCACGTTGCCCGTGTTGGGCGGAATTTCGGGCTCGACCAGAACGATATGAAACATGGCGCGTATTGTCGGCGCGGTGTGCCTGCCACAGGGGGTGGCATCGTAAGAATGCGTATCAGGACCGCACCTCGGTGCGCGCCACCACCAGGGCCGCCACATGCTGTGCGCCCGCGTGCCGCAAAGCCATGGCGGCAGCGTCCAGGGTGGCGCCCGTGGTCATCACGTCATCCACCAGCACGATGCGCCGGTCCAGCACCTGGGCCGAGCGCAGCGGCTCGACGGCAAAGACCCCTTGCAGGTTGCGCAGGCGCTGGGCACGGGACAGGCCGCTCTGGGCAGCGGTATCGCGCAGGCGCAGCAACAGGCCGGGATCGGTCTTGCGCGGCGCCAGGTGGCGTGCCAGCAGCAGTGACTGGTTGAACCCGCGTTCGCGCAGACGCTGGCGCGACAGAGGCACAGGGAGCACCAGGTGCGCGGCTTCGAGCAGCGGTTCGGCCCAGGGGGTGCTGCGCAGCAGCGTGGCCAGGGTGGCGGCCCAGCCCGGGTCGCCCTGGAACTTGAACTCTGCCAGCAGGCCCGCCCAGGGGTAGTCATAGTCCACCGCCGCCACGCAGGCCGCCAGGGCGGGCGGGTGGCGCAGGCAGGCGCCGCAGCGCCGCGTGCCCGACGCGAGGGGCAGGGCACAGGTTTCGCAGCGTGCGCGGGGCTGGGCAAAGCGCGCCGCGCAGACATCGCACACCCGCTGCGCGGGCCAGGCGCGGCAGACCGCGCACTGGCTCGGCAGGCGAGCCGCCAATGCGTGCAGGCGCATGGATATCCCTGTGGCGATCGGGCCAAGCATGATGGTGTCCAATATATGCGCTTTCCTTTGTTTTCCGAGCCCGCCATGCCGTCAGAGCGCCCCCCCACCATCGATCCTGTAGCTGCCTCTTGCTGGCATGCCGCCGCCCCCGCGCATTCGCCCTGGCTGCATGAGGAGGTTGCGCGGCGCATGGAGGCACGTCTGCAATGGATTCGGGAGGCACCCACCGCCTGGTGCCATTGGGATGCGGTGCGCGGCGGCCTGCAAGGCCATGCGCTGGTGCGCCAGCGCTACCCTGACGCCGTCTGCCATGTGGTCGAAACTTCGGAGTCCATGCGCCCGCACGCGGCCAGCGCGTTGACGGCGCCCTGGTGGAATGCTGCCCGCTGGAGAGGGGGGCGGGTGCATTTCGAACCGCCCGCACGGGGCGGGGTGCAGATGCTCTGGGCCAACATGGCGCTGCACATGGCGCCCGATCCTCAGGCCCTGATCGCGCAGTGGCACCACGCGCTGGCCGTGGATGGCTACCTGATGTTCTCTTGCCTCGGCCCGGACTCGCTGCGGGAGTTGCGTGCCGTGTACGAGGCACTGGGCTGGCCCGCTCCAGGCCATGCGTTCACCGACATGCACGACTGGGGTGACATGCTGATCGAAGCTGGCTTCGCTGAACCCGTGATGGACATGGAGCGCATCACGCTGACCTTCCCCACGGCCGGGCGCCTGCTGCAGGAGTTGCGCGAGCTGGGGGCCAACCTGCACCCGCAGCGTTTTCCCGCGTTGCGCGGACGGGGCTGGCACGGGCAGCTGCTGCAGGCATTGACCGGGCAGCTCGCCGACCCCGCGCAGGGCGGGCAGCTAGCGCTGACCTTCGAGATCGTCTACGGCCATGCCTTCAAGCCGACACCCCGGATTCCGGTGTCCGGGCTCAGTGCGGTCTCTCTGCAGGACATGCGCTCCATGCTGCGAGGGGCGGGGCGCAAAGGCGAAACATCTTAGAGCAAACAGACGTCTTTCTGTCAATGATATGTCGCAAATTTGCAGGCGAATGCCGAATCATTTGCGATGTTCCATGATTTAAAACAAGCCGCGCTACAATCTTCCCGAACGCCAGCAGGGGGACATGTGGGAGGCGCCGCCAACAAGCGCGGCAATGCAGGGCAAAGCGGTTTCCGGGGAACGGAAGAACGTGTGCCTGCATGACATCGGCCGGTAAGACCGGACACACACGACACCTGTTTGGTCACGCCATCCTGGCGCGGACCGCCGGACGCTTGCCGTCCGGGTTCTGCATCGGTGGTGCTGTGTGTTCCAGAGGCCTGGCCCTGCACCGTCAGGGCAAGTGGTTTCGATTTATGAGGCTGAAACAAGTGAGAACCATGAAGAGCATTCCCCGCAAGCTGGCCTCTGTCCTGTGGTTGGCGGGTGCCTGGATAGGGAGCGCGGCCCATGCCGTATCCGATCTGCCGGGCGGCCCTGCCGTGAACCAGCTGAATCTCCATCCGCCCGCCACGCGCATCGCCGAGGAGCAGCATTTCCTGCACTGGATGATGCTCATCATCTGCACCGTGATCTTTGTGGCGGTGTTTGCGGTGATGTTCTATTCCATCTGGAAGCATCGCAAGTCGCAGGGCGCCAAATCCGCCAACTTCCACGAGTCGGTGACGGTGGAAGTGGTCTGGACGGTGATTCCGTTTCTCATCGTCATCGGCATGGCGCTGCCCGCCACCAAGGTGCTGGTGGCCCAGAAGGACACCACCAATGCCGACCTGACCATCAAGACCACCGGCTACCAATGGAAGTGGGGCTACGACTACCTCAAAGGCGAGGGGGAGGGGCTTTCCTACATCTCCACGATCGACAGCAGCCACCGCGCCATGTCCAACAGCGGTAATGTGGCCAATGCGCCGGATGACTACCTGTTGCGCGTGGATAACCCGCTGGTCGTGCCCGTGGGCAAGAAGATCCGCATCATCACCACCGCGAACGATGTGATCCACGCTTTCATGGTGCCGGCGTTCGGCATCAAGCAGGACGCCATCCCCGGCTTCGTGCGCGACACCTGGTTCCGCGCCGAGAAGGTGGGCGATTACTACGGCCAGTGTGCCGAACTGTGCGGCAAGGAGCACGCCTACATGCCCATCCATGTGAAGGTGCTGTCTGCCCCGGACTACAGCCAGTGGGTGGAGACCGAGATGAAGAAGGCGGCCGCCAAACTCGATGACCCGGCCAAGGTCTGGGTGCTCGATGATCTGATGAAGCGTGGCGAGAAGGTCTATGCCGCCAACTGCGCAGCCTGCCACCAGGCGAGCGGCAAGGGTGCGGGTTCCATCAAGGCGCTCGACGGCTCGGCCATCGTGAAGGATGTCGACCACGCCAAGCAGATCCAGGTGCTGCTGCAGGGTGCCGCCAATGGCGCCATGCCCGCCTGGAAACAACTCAGCGACACCGATCTGGCGGCCGTGGTCAGCTACACCAAGAACGCCTGGTCGAACAAGACCGGTCAGCTGGTGCAGCCGTCTGAAATCGTGGCACAGCGCGCCAAGTAAAAGAGCATTGAGGAATCCAACATGAGCGCAGTTCTCGATCATCCCGCGCACGCTGGCGGCCACGCACACGACCACCACCACGGCCCCACTGGCTGGCGCCGCTGGCTGTTCGCCACCAACCACAAGGACATCGGTACGCTGTACCTGCTGTTCTCGTTCACCATGCTGATGGTGGGCGGTGTGCTGGCGCTGTTGATCCGCGCCGAGCTGTTCCAGCCCGGCCTTCAGCTGGTCAACCCCGAGCTGTTCAACCAACTCACCACCATGCACGGTCTCATCATGGTGTTCGGCGCCATCATGCCGGCCTTTGTGGGCTTTGCGAACTGGATGATTCCGCTGCAGATCGGCGCCTCCGACATGGCGTTCGCGCGCATGAACAACTTCAGCTTCTGGCTGATGATTCCGGCCGCGATGCTGCTGGTGGGTTCGTTCTTCATGCCCGGCGGTGCGCCCGCCGCAGGCTGGACGCTGTACGCGCCGCTGACGCTGCAGATGGGCCCCTCGATGGATGCCGGCATCTTTGCCATGCACATCCTGGGCGCCTCGTCCATCATGGGCTCGATCAACATCATCGTCACCATCCTGAACATGCGCGCACCCGGCATGACGCTGATGAAGATGCCCATGTTCGCCTGGACCTGGCTCATCACCGCCTACCTGCTGATCGCCGTGATGCCCGTGCTGGCCGGTGCCATCACCATGACGCTGACCGACCGCCACTTTGGCACCAGCTTCTTCAACCCTGCCGGTGGCGGCGACCCGGTGATGTACCAGCACATCTTCTGGTTCTTCGGTCACCCCGAGGTGTACATCATGATCCTGCCGGCCTTCGGCATCATCAGCCAGATCGTGCCGGCCTTTGCGCGCAAGAAGCTGTTCGGCTACGCCTCCATGGTGTACGCCACTTCGTCGATTGCCATCCTGTCCTTCATCGTGTGGGCGCACCACATGTTCACCACCGGCATGCCGGTGACGGGCCAATTGTTCTTCATGTACGCCACCATGCTGATCTCGGTGCCCACGGCCGTGAAGATCTTCAACTGGGTGGCCACGATGTGGCGCGGCTCGATGACCTTCGAGACGCCCATGCTGTTCGCGGTGGGTTTCATCTTCGTGTTCACCATCGGCGGCTTCACGGGCCTGATCCTGGCCATGGCGCCGATCGACATTCAGCTGCAGGACACCTACTACGTGGTGGCGCACTTCCACTATGTGCTGGTGGCGGGGTCACTGTTTGCCATGTTTGCGGGCGCCTACTACTGGCTGCCCAAATGGACGGGCGTGATGTATTCCGAGACACGTGGCCAGATCCACTTCTGGTGGTCGATGATTTCGTTCAACATCACTTTCTTCCCGATGCACTTCCTGGGGCTGGCGGGCATGCCGCGCCGCTATGCCGACTACCCCATGCAGTTCGCGGACTTCAATGCCATTGCCTCCATCGGCTCGCTGGGCTTTGGCCTGGCCCAGGTGTATTTCTTCGTGGCGGTGGTGCTGCCCTGCATGCGTGGCCAGGGTGCCAAGGCGCCTGCCAAGCCCTGGGATGGCGCTGAAGGCCTGGAATGGGAAGTCCCTTCGCCGGCACCTTTCCACACGTTCGAAAATCCGCCCAAGCTGGACGCCACGGCGACCCGGGTGATCGGTTGAGGAGCCAGCCATGACTGCAGAACAGAAGAAAGCCAACCGGCGCATGGCGCTGCTGCTGGCCTCCGTGGCCGTGACCTTCTTCGTTGGCTTCATGGCCAGGATCATTCTGTTGAACCATTGAGCCGCGCACCATGAACCGACGCCGCGAAAACGCCAGGATGGTGGGCAAGCTGACCGTGATTGCGGTGGGCATGTTTGCCTTTGGCTACGCGCTGATCCCGATTTACCAGCGGATCTGCGAGATGACCGGCATCAACATCCTGTCGCTGTCCGAGCGCCAGGTGCCCGGCAATGGCCTGGCCGGGCGCGATGTGAAGCTGCCCGGCAACACCCAGGTGGACAAGAGCCGGACCATCACGGTGGAGTTCGACGCCAATGCGCGCGGCCCCTGGGAGTTCAAGCCCGCGCAGCGCTCCATTCAGGTGCACCCTGGCGAGTTGACCACGGTGCTGTACGAATTCCAGAACGTGCAGAGCCGGCGTATGGCGGCGCAGGCCATTCCGAGCTATGCGCCTAGCCAGGCGGCCGCGCACTTTACCAAGCTCGAATGCTTCTGCTTCAACCAGTACACCCTGGAGCCGGGCGAAAAGCGCGAATGGCCGGTGGCCTTCGTGATCGATCCGCGTCTGTCCAAGGACGTGACCACCATCACGCTGTCCTACACCTTCTTCGAGGTGGGCGGCAAGACACCGGCGGCGCCGACAGCGGCAGCATTCCCGGTGGCTGGCGCGGGAGCGGGCACATGAACGATGGCGCCATGAGGGATGCGGCAGCCCCCCGGCGCAAGGGTTCGGTGGGGCGCTCCGTCCGGGCCGTGGCGTGGTCCTTCATCGGTCTGCGCAAGGGCAGCGAATACCGGAGCGACCTGGAGAAGGTCAACCCGTTGCATGTCATCGGGGTGGGCCTGGCGGCCGTGTTTGCGCTGGTGGCCTTTTTGATGGCCCTGGTTCACTGGATTGTCTGACCCCTTGGGCACACGGAACGAACAACAAAGATACCGAGATTGAGGAGCTGAAATGAGTGCATCAACCCACGGCACAACCCCGTATTACTACGTTCCCGCCGAATCGCGCCATCCCATCATGGCGGCCGCCGGTCTGTTTTTCGTGATCCTGGGCGCCAGCCAGTGGATCAACGGACATGACTGGGGCCAGTATTCCCTGGCACTGGGCCTGGTCTGGTGGCTATTCGTGCTCTACCAGTGGTTTCGGGATGCGGCGCAGGAGAGTGAAGGCGGGCTGTACAGCCGCAAGATCGAACTCTCCTACCGCTGGAGCATGAGCTGGTTCATCTTCTCGGAGGTGATGTTCTTCGGCGCCTTCTTCACGGCCCTGTGGTGGGCACGCGCGCATTCGGTGCCCGCACTGGGCAGTCTGGACAATGCACTGCTATGGCCGGACTTCAAGGCCGTCTGGCCCAGCGTGGCGGCAGGTGCCACGGCATCGCCGGCCGGCATTGTCGAGCCCTTCAAGACGGTGGGGCCGTTCTGGCTTCCGACCATCAATACCGCGCTGCTGCTGACCTCTGGCGTGACGCTCACCATCGCACACCATGCGCTGCGGGAGAACCAGCGTGGCAAGACCATTGCCTTCATGTGGATGACGGTGGTGCTGGGCTTCGTCTTCCTGTGTGTGCAGGGCTATGAGTACTACCACCTCTATACCGATCTGAACCTCAAGCTCAGTTCGGGTATTTTTGGCTCCACCTTCTTCATGCTCACCGGCTTCCACGGGTTCCACGTGTTTCTGGGCATGGTGATGCTGCTGGTGATCACGCTGCGGTTGCAGAAGGGCCATTTCAGTGCTGAGCGGCATTTTGGTTTCGAGGGGGCCGCGTGGTACTGGCACTTCGTCGATGTGGTCTGGCTCGGCCTGTACCTGCTGGTTTACTGGATGTGATGGGGCCGCAGCCCGCAAGCAAAAAGGCGCCTGGGGGCGCCTTTTTCGCTGGGACGGGAAGGCCCTCACTGCGCGGAGGGCCATCCGGTGGGCTGGATGTAGCCCAGCTTCCATGCCAGCAAAAGGCAGACAAAGAGCACCACCGAAAGACCGACGCGCCAGGCCAGGGCCCGTGCCATGCGTCTGCCGCTCGCACCGTCGTCACGCTGGGTGCGCAGCATGAAGAACAATGCGGAGCCCAAACTGGCCACAATGGCCAGGAAACCAAGCAGAACCAGGATTTTCATGAAGGCGATTATCCCGTGACCCGACGCCGCGTGCAGTTGGGCTGGCGTTTCTGGCTCGTGACCGTGGCGGCCGTGGCCGGCGTGGCTGCCACGGCGGCGTTGGGGCGCTGGCAGCTCGACCGCGCGGCCCAGAAGCAGGCGCTGCAGTCCGCCATCGACGAGCGCATGGCGCAGCCGGCGCTCGATGGGCGCGCGCTGGCTCGGCTGGAAACCCCCGAGGCCCGCGAGGCCGTGATGCATCGCGCCGTGGTGCTGCGCGGGCGATGGCTGGCCCAGCACACAGTCTTTCTCGATAACCGGCAGATGCGGGGCCGCCAGGGGTTCGTGGCCGTTACCCCGCTGCAGCTGGAGCACAGCGCCGTGGTGGTGGCCGTGCAGCGGGGCTGGGTGCCGCGCAATTTCCAGGACCGTTCCGCCCTCCCGCCCATTGCCACACCCGAGGGCACGGTAGAGCTGTCCGGCCGCGTGGCCCCCGCGCCTGCCCGGTTGCTGGAGTTCGAGGCTGGTGGGGTCAATCCGCTAGGGGCTTCACGTATCCGGCAAAATCTCGACCTGGATGCGTTTCGCGCCGAAACCGGCGTTCCGCTGGCCACGCTGAC
Organism: Burkholderiaceae bacterium; assembly: GCA_024709845.1. Classification (GTDB taxonomy): domain Bacteria; phylum Pseudomonadota; class Gammaproteobacteria; order Burkholderiales; family Burkholderiaceae_C; genus Simplicispira. The sequence continues at coordinate 13,312 of JANJVX010000046.1, forward strand.
GGTGCTGCAGACCCAGGCCGGGAATGACGGCCTTCTGCGCGAGTGGCCCGTATTCAGCGCCGGTGTCGATAAACACCATGGCTACGCATTCCAATGGTTCGGGCTCAGCGGCCTGATTGCAATCCTCTATGTCTGGTTCCAACTTGTCCGACGCTTCTTCCGCCCCCATGGCCACGCTGCACCCTGACGCCCCCGCATTGGCGGCGCCGGGTGCGCCCGGCGCGCGCAAGGGCCGCCATGCAGGCTGGAAACTGCTCCTGTTGTTGCTGGTGTGTGTGTCACCGGTGATCGCCTCCTATTTCACCTACTACGTGGTGCGGCCCGAGGGGCGGCGCAACTTTGGCGAACTGGTCGAGCCTCTGCGGCCCATGCCCGGGCTGGCCGCCTCCACGCTGGATGGGCAGGACGGGGACCTCCTGGCACTGCGCGGCCAGTGGCTGCTGGTCAGCGTGGCGCCGGGCGCCTGCGATGCCGCCTGCCAGAACCACCTCTACCTGCAGCGCCAGATGCGTGAGAGTCTGGGCAAGGACAAGGACCGGCTCGACTGGGTCTGGCTTGTCACTGGCGACGATGCTCCACCCGCCGCCATACGGCCAGGCCTGCAGCAGGCCACGGTGCGGCGTGTCGATGCGCAGGACCTGGCGCGCTGGCTGGAGCCAGCGCCTGGGCACGGGATCACCGAGCATTTGTACGTGGTGGACCCCATGGGCAACTGGATGATGCGCTTTCCCGCCGCGATGGATGCCGCCGCCGCCGCCAAGGCCAAACGGGACCTGGAGCGCCTGATGCGCGCCTCGGCGTCCTGGGATACTGCAGGCCGCAAGCAATGAAACACCTTCCATGCCGCTTCGCTCCTTTCCTCATCCCGCGCACAGCTGCGCCTTGCCCGGCGGGGGATGCCGCAGGCGCGGTGGGGTGGCCTCTGCGCAGCCTCTGCGGCGCCCGGGCCGCGCGAAGCGCAACGGACTACTGACATGACTGATACCCAAGCTTTGTACGATTTTGCGCCGCTGCTGCGCCTGATGCTGCTGGGCGCCGTGATCGCCCTGGGCCCGCTGACGTGGGTCTGGTGGCGCAGCCGGGGCGCCACCCAGGGGCGGCGCCTGCAGGCACTGACCGTGCTCACGCTGTTTCTGACTTTCGATCTGGTGATGTTCGGCGCCTTCACGCGCCTGACCGATTCCGGACTGGGCTGCCCGGACTGGCCCGGATGCTATGGCAACGCCAGCCCGCTGGGGGCGCGGACCGAAATCTCGGCGGCGCAGGAGGCCATGCCCACCGGTCCGGTGACCCATGGCAAGGCCTGGGTCGAGATGATCCACCGCTATCTGGCCACGGGCGTGGGCGTCCTGATCATCGTGCTGACCGTCGCCGCATGGCGTGAACGCCGCTTGCGTGAGCGGGATGCCGCCCATGCGCGGAATGCGGTGGAGCCCATCAGCCCCTGGTGGCCCACGGTCACCCTGGTCTGGGTGTGCCTGCAAGGCGCCTTTGGCGCCTGGACGGTGACGATGAAGCTGTTTCCGGCCATTGTCACGCTGCACCTGATCGGCGGCCTGGTGCTGCTGGCGCTGCTGTGCGTGCAGGCAGTGCGCTATGCGCGGGCCACCTCGGGCACCGTGCCCGCCATGGTGGCGCCGGGCCTGCGCGCCTTGCTGGTGCTGGCCATGGTGCTGGTTTCCGCCCAGGTGGTTCTGGGGGGCTGGGTCAGCACCAACTACGCCGTGCTGGCCTGTACCACCTTCCCCACGTGCCAGGGAAGCTGGTGGCCCGTCATGGATTTTGCCCAGGGCTTCGAGATCTGGCGCCCGCTGGGCGTGCTTAAGGACGGCAGCCACATTGATTTTGCGGCGCTCACGGCCATCCACTATGTGCACCGGCTGTTTGCCTATGCCGTGCTGCTGGTGCTGCTGGTGCTGGCCTGGCGCCTGCGCGGGGCGGCCGCCGCCGCGCGTGCCGCGGTGCCCGCCCATGGCCGGCAGCTGGGCTCGCAGGCGCGCTGGCTGCTCGGACTGTCGGCGCTGCAGCTGGCCACGGGCCTGAGCAACGTGATTCTTGACTGGCCGCTGATTGCCGCCGTGCTGCACACCGGTGGCGCTGCCGCGCTGGTGGTGGTGCTGACCTGGGCGCTGGATTCCAGCGTGGCGCAGGGCCGGGGCGTGGCGCAGCGCAGCGCAGCGGGTGCCTCGGGGGCCCGGGCATGAGCGTGGCCGCCACGTTTTCCCTGCCCTCGCGCCTGGCGCAGTACTACGCGCTGACCAAGCCGCGCGTGGTGCAGCTCATCGTGTTTTGCGCACTCATCGGCATGGTGCTGGCCGTACCGGGCTGGCCCTCGGGGGGCGAGATGGTCCGCATGCTCGTGGCCTGCGGGGGCATCTGGCTGGTGGCGGGCGCGGCGGCGGCGTTCAACTGCCTGGTGGAAAAGACCATCGACGCCAAGATGAAGCGTACTGCCTGGCGCCCCACCGCCAAGGGTCAGTTGTCCGACCTGCAGGCGCTGCTGTTCTCGGCCGTGCTGTGCCTCGCGGGCTCGGCCGTCCTCTATGCCTGGGTCAACCCGCTGACGATGTGGCTCACGTTTGCCACCTTCGTGGGCTATGCGGTGATCTACACCCTGCTGCTCAAACCGCGTACGCCGCAGAACATCGTGATCGGCGGAGCCTCGGGCGCCATGCCGCCGGTGCTGGGCTGGGCCGCGATGACGGGCGACGTGGGCCCCGAGGCGCTGATCCTGTTCCTCATCATCTTCCTCTGGACGCCGCCGCACTTCTGGGCGCTGGCGCTGTACCGCGTGGAGGAGTACCGCAAGTCGGGCCTTCCCATGCTGCCGGTCACGCACGGCAACGCCTACACGCGTCTGCAGGTCTTTTTGTACACCCTGATCCTGTTTGCCGCCTGCCTGATGCCGTTCGTCTATGGCATGAGTTCATGGATTTATCTGACGGCGGCCGTGCTGCTGGGGGCCGGTTTCTGCGGTTATGGTTTTGCGTTGTGGCGCAACTACTCGGATGCGCTGGCGCGCAAGACCTTCCGCTTTTCCCTCATTCACCTGAGCCTGCTGTTCGCGGCGTTGCTGGTGGACCACTATGTTTTTCTGTGAGATGCCATGCTGAAACGAAATGCTCTTAAAAAAATAGCTGCTTGCGCAATACTGGCAAGTTCTGGAGCCTTTTTGACTGCTTGCTCCAAGGGCAAGCCCGAGTTCCGTGGCGTAGACATCTCGGAAGTGGAGTACGCGCGGGACATCCAGCTGCCCGACCACAACGGCCAGCAGCGCAGCCTCAAGGACTTTCGCGGCAAGGTCGTCGTGGTGTTTTTTGGCTATACGCAGTGCCCGGACGTCTGTCCCACCACCATGCAGGAGATGGCCGAGGTCAAGAAGCTGCTGGGCCAGGATGGCGAGCGCCTGCAGTCGATCTTTGTGACCGTGGACCCCGAGCGGGACACTCCTGAAATGCTCAAGGCCTACATGGGCAACTTTGACCCCAGCTTCCTGGCGCTGCGCGGCACGGCCGAGCAGACAGCCGCCGTGGCCAAGGATTTCAAGATCTACTTCAAGAAGGTCGATGGCCAGACGCCCACCAGCTACACCATGGACCATTCGGCGGGCAGCTACATTTATGACACGCAGGGGCGTCTGCGCGTCTATTACCGCTATGGCAGCGGTGTCGAGGCCCTGGCGGCCGACGTGCGCACCCTGCTCAAGGAAGCGAGCTGACGCACGTGCCCTGCCGGCGCCAACGTACCACCGGCAGGCACTCTATTCGGCCGTGATGCCGATGCTGCGGATCACGCCGCCGAGCATTTGTGTATCTGCCGCAATGCGGTGGGCCAGGCCCTCGGCCGAGGTGCCCGCCACCTGCCAGCCCTGGGCAAACAGCTTGGTGCGCACCTCGGGGCTGCGAGCGATCTCGCTCAGCAGGCCGGAGAGGCGGGCCACCACCGGTGCGGGCATGGAGCGCGGCGCGGCGGCGGCGTTCCAGATCTCCAGGTGAAGGTCTTTCACGCCCGCTTCGGTCAGGCTGGGGTACTCGGGCACCAGGGTGCTGCGGCCGCTGGAAGTGAGGCCGATCACGCGCAGTTTGCCGGCCCGCGCCTGGGCAGCGGCCATGGCGGGGGGTAGCAATGCAAGCTGGATCTGCCCCGCCATCAGCGCATTGATGACCTGCGGATTGCCCGGATAGGGCACATGCACCGGCTGCAGTCCTGTCCGCGACTTGAGCAGCTCCATGCCGATATGGGCCACCGTGCCCACGCCGGGGGTGCCATAGCTCCAGCGGTCGCCGCTGCTGCGGGCTGCGGCCAGAAATTCCTGCGCCGTCGTGCCCGGGGCGTCGGCCGGTGCGGCGAGGGCCAGTGGCGCCGTGCCGATGAGGCTGATGGGAGCCAGGTCTTTCAGAGGGTCGTAGGCCACCTTGGGATTGAGGATGCGCGCAATCGTCATGTTGCCGTTGATCATCACGCCGATGGTGTGGCCGTCCGTGGCGCTGGCC
>JANJVX010000057.1 GCA_024709845.1 Burkholderiaceae bacterium
ACGATGGCGGGCACGATGCGCTCGGGCTGGATGATCTCGGCCAGCTGGTTCAGGCGCGGGTCGGGCACTTCCACCACGCCCGTATTGGGCTCGATGGTGCAGAAGGGGTAATTCTCGGCGGCGATGCCGGCCTTGGTCAGCGCGTTGAAGAGGGTGGACTTGCCGACGTTGGGCAGGCCCACGATGCCGCATTTCAGGCTCATGGCAGGGCTTTCTGGTGTTCTGGGGGAAAACCTTCGATTTTACGGCCCCTGGGCCGGGCACCGGGTTCCTCAGTCAAAGCACAGGTCGGCTGCGACCGGCTGACCCACGCGCAGCACCTGGCCCGCGCCCTGGCGCACGATGGCGTTCATGCCGAAGGTGATGGCGCCGTCCAGCCGCTTGTCCTGGCGGAAGGTACGCAGGGTGTCGCCCACGGATGGGTGGCTTTCGGCGGTGGCCGGGTCGATGTCGGGGATGGGGCAGCGCGCGCAGGGCTTGACCAGCTGCAGCTGCGCCTCCTGCCCGTCGCCCGTGGCGATACGGATGCTCTCCACACGGTCTTCATCGAACGCCTCGACGCCGCCCAGCACCACGTTGGGCCGGAAGCGCTCCATGCCCACGGCGGCGTGACCGGCGGCCCGCAGGCGCTGGTTCAGATCGGCGAGCGAGGCCTCGCACGCCACCAGCACCCGAAAGCCGTCGCTGAAGCGGTTGGGGGCCTCCAGCCCGCCGGTCCAGTGCAGGCTGGAGAGGCGCCGGTGCGCCGGGTCGAAGCGCACCAGGCGGCAGGGCTGGCCCAGGAAGGTGCTCAGCCAGTGCGCCGCAGCCTCGCCCATGTCCAGGGCAGGCACGGTGTCCTTCCATACTGTGACACGGGCCTGCTCCTGCGCCGGGCCGTCCTCCAGGCGCAGCTCCGGCATGCCTGACGCCCGCAGCAAGAGGCCCGCGTCCCCGGTTTGCGGCCGGATCAGGGCCATGCGCGGCAGCGTGCGCTGGCTGAGGAACACGCCCTGGGCATCCACCACCATCCAGGCGCGGTCCAACTCCAGCCCGGCATCGGTCAGCACGGCCTCCTGCACTTCGGTCCCGGCGCACGACTTGACGGGGTGAACGAACAGGCGCGCAATGCGGCCCACCAGGCCAGATTCAGAGGAAAAGGTCATGTGCATGGGCTCCGCGCGAGAGAAAAAGAGCCTGAAGCATACCGATTGCACCCACGGCCCGAAGGCCCGGAACGCCCTCCTACAATCCCCGGATGGCGCAATCCTTCGATATCTGTATCCGCGGCGCGGGCGTGGTGGGCCGCACGCTGGCGCTGTTGCTGGCACGCGAGCGGCTGAAAGTAGCCCTGGTGGCCAGCCCGGCCCCGGCCAGCCCTGCCTATTCCGACGTGCGGGCCTACGCCCTGAATGCCGCCTCGCGCGGGTTGCTCGAATCGCTGCGCAGCTGGCCCGATGCCCAGCATGCCACCCCGGTCACGCACATGCGCGTGGCGGGCGACCAGGACGGCGAGGTGCATTTCGACGCCACCGCCCAGGGCGTGCCCGCGCTGGCCTGGATCGTCGACGTGCCCGCGCTCGAGGCGCGACTGCAGGAGGCCGTGCGCTTCCAGCCCCAGGTGGAAGTGGTGCAGACCCCGGTGCAGGCCCCGCTGACGGTGGTGTGCGAGGGCCGCGCCAGCCGCACGCGTGAAGAATTCGGCGCCGAGTTCGACGTCTCCCCCTACCCCCACCATGCCATCGCCACGCGGCTGGCCTGCGAAAAGCCGCACGGCCAGGTCGCACGGCAGTGGTTCGCGCCCGACGGAAGCATCCTGGCCTTCCTGCCGCTCGACGGCGAGGGGGGCCGCACCGTGGCGGTGGTCTGGTCGGTGGCACCGGAGCAGGCCGCCCAGCTGCGGGAGCTGGACCCCGAGACCTTTGCCCAGCGCCTGCGGGCTGCCAGCCTGGACGCACTGGGCGCATTGCACACCGCCAGTGACCGTGCCATCTGGCCCTTGCAGCAGGCCCAGGCGCGGCAATGGTGCGGCGCCATCGCCAGCGCCCCCGGCGCAAGCTGGGTGCTGGCGGGCGACGCGGCGCACAACGTGCACCCGCTCACCGGCCAGGGGCTGAACCTGGGCCTGGGCGATGTGCAGGCGCTGGCCCGCGTGCTGGCCGGGCGCGACGCCTGGCGCAGCGTGTCCGACCCGCGCCTGCTGCGCCGCTACGAGCGCGAACGCAAAACCGCCCTGCTGCCCATGGGGCTGGCCACGGACGGCCTGCAGCGGCTCTTCTCCCGCCCCGAGGGCCCCTGGCAGCAGCTGCGCAACTGGGGCATGAGGGGCTTCGAGCACAGCGGCCCCCTGAAGGAATGGATGGCCCGCCAGGCCATGGGAACGCATTGACGCGAGCGCACTCCAACGGGTTGGCCCTGTGCTGACCCTCACCCGACACCCTTGACGAGAACACCATGCATCTGACCCCCGCCCTGCTGGCCGCCGCCGCGCTGACCCTGAGCCTGTCTGCCACTGCACAAGAGGGCGCCATCCGCAAGACCCTGGCCGAGCGCATTCCACAACTCGAAAAAATCGACGAAATCCAGGCCACGGCCATGCCCGGCCTGTACGAGGTGCGCATCGGCACCGACCTGTTCTACACCGACGCCAAGGGCAACTACCTGATCCAGGGGGAGCTGATCGACACCAAGGCGCGCCGCAACCTCACCGAGGACCGCATCACCAAGCTGACCGCCGTCGATTTTGCGGCGCTGCCGATCAAGGACGCCTTCACCATCGTGCGCGGCGACGGCAAGCGCAAGCTGGCCGTGTTCGAAGACCCCAACTGCGGCTACTGCAAACGCTTCGAACGCGACCTGCAGAACGTGGACAACGTGACGGTGTACCTGTTCCTCTACCCCATCCTGAGCCCCGACTCGGCCGAAAAGTCGCGCAACATCTGGTGCGCCAAGGACCGTGTGGCCGCCTGGCAGGACTACATGGTGCGCGACAAGGCCCCGGCGCCCGCCACCTGCGACACCAGTGCCCTGCAGCGCAACCTGGCGTTCGGCAAGAAGCACAAGATCACAGGCACGCCCACGCTGATCTTCGCCAACGGCGCACGCGTGCCCGGCGCCATTGGTGCGCAGGACGTCGAGAAGCGCCTGGCCGACGCGGGCAGCGAATCCAGCGCCAGCAACTGACCCGGGTCCCCATGCCCCGCACTGCAGCGCCCGGCCACCCGGTTCACTACCGCATCGAGGCCCCCCACCCGCACAACCACCTTTTCCACGTCACGCTGACCGTGGCCGAACCGTCGGCGCTGCAGGAGCTGTCGCTGCCGGTCTGGATTCCGGGCAGCTACCTGGTGCGCGAGTTTTCCAAGAACCTGCAGCAATTGCAGGCCCGCCAGGGCGGCAGGGCCATCGCATTGCGGCAGCTCGACAAGCACCGCTGGCAGGCCCAATGCCGGAGCGGCAAACCCCTGGAGCTGCACTATGCGGTGTACGCCTGCGATGCTTCGGTGCGCACCGCCTGGCTGGACGCCGCACGCGGCTTCTTCAACGGCACCAGCCTGTGCCTGCGCGCAGAGGGCCACACCGGCCAGCCCTGCACGCTGGAAATTGTTGCTCCTGAAAACGTAGCTGACAGCGCACAGTGGTCGTGCGCTACAGGCCTTTTTCCTTTAAATGTGGACGCCCAGGGCTTCGGTATCTACCGCGCCGACGACTACGACACCCTGGCCGACAGCCCGGTGGAGATGGGCCCGTTCTGGAGCGCGCGCTTCACCGCCTGCGGCGTGCCGCACCGCATCGTGGTGGCGGGCGCGGCGCCGTCGTTCAACGGCAAGCGGCTGGTGGCCGACACCCGCACCATCTGCGAGGCCGCCATCCGTTTCTGGCATGGCGGGGGCAAGCCGCCGTTCAAAAATTACCTGTTCATGCTCAACGTGGTCGATGGCGGCTATGGCGGGCTGGAACACCGCAACTCCACCGCGCTCATCTGCGCGCGGCGCGACCTGCCGCGCACCACGCCGCCCCATTCGGGCGAGGGCTACACCACACTGCTGGGCCTGATCAGCCACGAATACTTCCACACCTGGAACGTCAAGCGCCTGCGCCCGGCGGAGTTCACGCGCTACGACTACGCGCAGGAAAACTACACGCAGCTGCTGTGGTTCTTCGAGGGCTTCACCAGCTACTACGACGACCTGCTGCTGCGCCGCGCCGGCCTGCTCGACCATGGCGGCTACCTCAAGCTGCTGACCAAGACCATCAACCAGGTGCTGCAGACCCCGGGCCGCCTGGTGCAGACCGTGGCCCAGGCCAGCTTCGACGCCTGGGTCAAGTACTACCGCCAGGACGAAAACACGCCCAACGCCACGGTGAGCTACTACACCAAGGGGGCACTGGTGGCCCTGTGCCTGGACCTCACCCTGCGCCGCGAGGGCCGCACCACGCTGGACGATGTGATGCGCAGCCTGTGGCAGCGCTGCGATGGCGGCCCCATGGACGAGGCCACGCTGCGCGCGGTGCTGCAGGAGCTGGGCGGCCGCCCGTTCGACGCCGAACTCGACGCCTGGGTGCACGGCACCAGCGAGCTGCCACTCGAAGAACTGCTCGGCGCCCATGGCATTGCCCTCAAGCGGGAAGAGCCGCCCGTGGCGCAGCGCCTGGGCCTGCGCGTGAGCGAAAACAGCGCCGTGCAGGTCAAGACCGTGCTGCGTGGCGGCCTGGCCGAACAGGCGGGGATGGCGGCAGGCGATGAGTGGATCGGCATCGAGGTACAGGGCCAGGGCTGGCGCATCGGCAAGCTCGACGACATCGCGCTGTATGCAGGCACCGAGAAGACGGTGACCGCACTGGTGGCACGCGACCGGCGCCTGCTGCGCCTGCCGCTCGCGCTGGAGCGCCCGGCCCCCACCGGCCGCAGGCGCACCGCCGCGCAGCCACCGGCAGACACCGTGGCGCTCGGTGTCACCGACGCCGCCCAGACGGCGCGCTGGCTCGACGCCCCCTGAACCGCCTCCCCGGCGCTTGGGTATAGTTTCAAGGTTTTGTTACAACGACTGGAAGACACCATGGCCTACGAAGTCATCGAAGTACGCACCGAAGCCGAGAAGGTCGGCATCATCACCCTCAACCGCCCCAAGCAGCTCAATGCGCTGAACGACCAGCTCATGAACGAGCTGGGCCAGGCGCTCAAGGCCTTCGATGCCGACGAAAAAATCGGCTGCATCATCGTGACGGGCAGCGAAAAAGCCTTCGCGGCGGGCGCCGACATCACCGCCATGGCCAAATACAACTTCGCCGATGCCTACGGTGGCGACTTCATCACCCGCAACTGGGAAACCATCCGCACCATTCGCAAGCCGGTGATTGCCGCCGTGAGCGGCTTCGCCCTGGGCGGCGGCTGCGAGCTGGCGATGATGTGCGACTTCATCATCGCTGCCGACAACGCCCGCTTCGGCCAGCCCGAGATCAAGCTCGGCGTGATTCCCGGCGCCGGCGGCACGCAGCGCCTGCCCCGCGCCGTGGGCAAGTCCAAGGCCATGGACATGTGCCTGACCGGCCGCATGATGGATGCCCAGGAAGCCGAGCGCGCCGGGCTGGTCAGCCGCGTCGTGCCCTTCGACAAACTCATGGACGAAGCCCTGGGCGCCGCGCTCATCATTGCCGACTTCTCGCAGCTCGCCGTGATGGCAGCCAAGGAATCGGTCAACCGCGCCTTCGAAGGCACGCTGAACGACGGCGTGATGTTCGAGCGCCGCCTGTTCCACGCACTGTTCGCCACCCAGGACCAAAAGGAAGGCATGGACGCTTTCGTGAACAAGCGCAAGGCCCAATTCACGCACCAGTGATTTTTCTTGTTATATAATTTGAGGCTTGCGGTGGTATAGCTCAGTTGGTTAGAGCGCAGCATTCATAATGCTGATGTCCCAGGTTCAAGTCCCGGTACCACCACCAAATTCAAAACCCACCCTGGCAACAGGGTGGGTTTTTGTTTGCCTGCCTGCATTGCCCCCTCCCATACGTAGCATCCACAAGCCGAAGGCCTGCGGCATGGGAGACACTCTCCTGGCTTGCCCATTTCCCAAAGTGGCGCAGGCAACCGCCCCGTTGTTCGTCCCCATGCCATCCGTCGTGGGGACGGCGGAATTTCCAGGAGTTACCGTGTACAAGAATCTTTTCGTCCCCGTCGACGGTTCCGAACTGTCCCACCGCGCCATGGACGGCAGCATCGCGCTCGCCCGGCAGCTGGGCGCGGCCATCACCGGCTTTGTCGTCGAGCCCGATCTGCCCCTGTCGGTGATGAGCGGCGACGCCCAGACCTCGGCCGAACGCATCCAGCGCCACGAGTCGAAGAACGAGGCCCATGCCACGTCGCTGCTCGACCAGTTCGCGCAGCGCGCCCAGGCCGCCGGCGTGAGCTTCATCGCATCGCATGTGACGGCCTACGCGGTGGACCAGGCCATCATGGACGAGGCAGAAAAGGCCGGTTGCGACATGATCGTCATGGTTACGCACGGCCGCGGACCGATTGGCGAGTTCGTGTTCGGCTCGCACACCAAGAACATCATTGCCCGCAGCAAGCTGCCGGTGCTGGTGCTGCACTGACGCACCGCCACGCACAAAGGCCTCCCGCCCTGGGAGGCCTTTTGTTTTTCGGCGCCCGTAGAATCGCGGCTTCAGCCCCTGGATGTACACCATGAACCGCTGCCAGCCCACCCCCTCCTCCTTGCGCCCCCGCCGGTTCGCCCTGCTGCTGGCCGCGCTGTGCGCCGCCACCACCCTGACCGGCACGCCCGCCGTTGCACAAAGCCCGGTGCAGGGCTCGCTGGGCGGCATGCGCAACTTCCCCGATGCGTCGTTGCGCGGCACCCTGGTCATCACGGCGGCGTCCGAGGCCGAAATCAACGGCCGCACCGTGCGCATGGCGCCGGGCATGCGCCTGTTCAGCCCGCAGAACACGCTGGTGATGCTGCACACCGTGCTGGGTCAAAAGTTCACCGTCAACTACCTGATCGAGAACAGCACCGGCATGCTGCTCTCGGCCTGGATCCTGACCAACGCCGAGGCCGCCCAGAAGCGCGCGGGCAGCGACGGCGTGCAACAGAACTTCCGCTTCGAATCCGACGCCACGCCCGCGCACTGAACCCACGCCGCCGGTCAGTGCCACCCCTCGCCCCGCCTTGCGGCGGGCGCCGCGCATGACGCGCGCCCCTTTTCCCCCGAGAGATTGCCATGGCCAAAAAAGTCTTCATTAAAACCTTCGGCTGCCAGATGAACGAGTACGACTCGGACAAGATGGTGGACGTGATGCGTGCCGCCGAGGGCTACGAAACCACGCAGGACCCCGAGGAAGCCGACCTGATCCTGTTCAACACCTGTTCGGTGCGTGAGAAGGCCCAAGAGAAAGTGTTCTCGGACCTGGGCCGCGTCAAGCACCTCAAGGAGCGGGGCGTGAAAATTGGCGTAGGCGGCTGCGTGGCCAGCCAGGAGGGCGCCGAGATCATCAAGCGCGCGCCCTACGTGGACATCGTCTTCGGCCCGCAGACCCTGCACCGCCTGCCCGAACTGCTGAACGCCCGTCAGCAGCAGGACCGGCCGCAGGTGGACATCAGCTTCCCCGAAATCGAGAAATTCGATCACCTGCCCCCGGCCCGCGTCGAAGGCGCCAGCGCCTTCGTTTCCATCATGGAAGGCTGCAGCAAATACTGCAGCTACTGCGTGGTGCCCTACACGCGTGGCGACGAGATGAGCCGCCCATTCGACGACGTGCTGGTGGAAGTGGCGGGCCTGGCCGACCAGGGTGTGAAGGAAATCACCCTGCTGGGCCAGAACGTGAACGCCTACCGCGGCGCCATGGGCGGCACCAGCGAGGTGGCCGACCTGGCGCTGCTGCTGGAGTACGTGGCTGACATCCCCGGCATCGAGCGTCTGCGCTTCACCACCAGCCACCCCAACGAGTTCACGCCGCGCCTGATCGAGGCCTATGCCAATATTCCCAAGCTGGCTAACCACCTGCACCTGCCCGTGCAACATGGCAGCGACCGCATCCTCATGGCCATGAAGCGCGGCTACACGGCCATGGAATACAAGAGCACGGTGCGCAAGCTGCGCGCCATACGCCCCGACCTGGCCATGAGCAGCGACTTCATCGTCGGCTTCCCCGGCGAGACGGAGGAGGATTTCGCCAAGATGATGAAGCTCATCGACGACATCCATTTCGACAACTCGTTCAGCTTCATCTTCAGCCCGCGCCCCGGCACGCCCGCCGCCAACCTGCACGACGACACGCCGCACGAGGTCAAGCTGCGCCGCCTGCAGGAACTGCAGGCCGTGATCAACGGCAACATCAAGTCCATCAGCGAGGGCCTGGTGGGCAAGGTGCAGCGCATCCTGGTCGAGGGCGCCTCCAAGCGCGACGGCAGCGAACTCATGGGCCGCACCGAATGCAACCGCGTGGTCAACTTTGCTGGCGGCCAGCGTCTGGTGGGGCAGATGGTGGACGTGACCATCACCGAGGCCAAGGCCTACACGCTGCGCGGCGAAGTGCTGACCCGCGCCCCGGCCTGAGGCCGGGAACATCACTCCAAAAAAGTGAGCTGCCAGCGCTTTATTTATCTACATTTCAGACCATTTTGTGCTTAAAGTTGTTTATATACAAGCGCAATAAGCTATATAAAAGATAGCACTTCCCACAGTGCATTGCCCACAAAAAAACCGGCCCTGCGCCGGTTTTTGCTTTTGTTTTGATAGCTGCTGGCGCTTGCTACGCAAGCTCCAGCAGCCAAAAATGCCTGAATTTCAGAAAGGCATCTTGGGCATGCCGCCGCCCAGGCCCTTCATGCCGCCCATCTTCTTCATGAGCTTCATGAGGCCGCCGCCCTTCATCTTCTTCATCATGTCCTGCATCTGCTCGAACTCCTTGAGCAGGCGGTTGACTTCCTGCACCTGCACACCGGCACCGGCGGCGATGCGCTTCTTGCGCGTGGCCTTGATGAGCTCGGGCTTGCGGCGCTCCAGCGGCGTCATGCTCTGGATGATGCCCTCCTTGCGCTTGATGTCCTTCTCGGCCTTGTCCATGTCCACCTGGCCCGCCTTGGCGGTGAGCTGGGACGGCAGCTTGTCCATGAGGCTGGACAGCCCCCCCATCTGCTTCATCTGCTGGAGCTGGCCGAGGAAGTCACTCAGGTCGAAGCCGTCACCGCTCTTGACCTTGGCGGCGAGCTTCTGCGCGGCCTCCATGTCCACCCCGGCGGCCACCTGCTCGACCAGGGCCACGATGTCGCCCATGCCCAGGATGCGGCCCGCGTGGCGCTCGGCGTCGAACACTTCCAGGCCGTCGATTTTTTCGGACACACCGGCAAACTTGATGGGCGCGCCCGTGATCTGCCGCACCGACAGCGCCGCGCCGCCGCGCGAGTCGCCATCGAGCTTGGTCAGAACGATGCCGGTCAGCGGCAGCGCCTCCTTGAAGGCGCGGGCCGTGTTGATGGCGTCCTGGCCCTGCATGGCATCGACCACGAACAGGGTCTCGACCGGGTTCAGCGTGGCGTGCAGGTCCTTGATTTCCTGCATCAGCACTTCGTCAATGGCCAGTCGGCCGGCGGTGTCGACCAGCAGCACGTCGAAATAGTGCTTCTTCGCATAATCCAGCGCCGCTACCGCGATGTCGTGGGGTTTCTGGTCGGGCGTGCTCGGAAACCATTCGGCGCCGGCCTGCTTCGTCACGGTCTTGAGCTGTTCGATGGCGGCCGGGCGGTACACGTCGCCCGACACGGTGAGCACCTTCTTCTTGCGTTTCTCGATCAGGTGCTTGGCCAGTTTGGCCGTGGTGGTGGTCTTGCCCGCGCCCTGCAGGCCGGCCATCAGGATCACGGCGGGAGGCTGGGCGGCCAGATTAATGTCGGAAACGCCCTCGCCCATGGTGGCGGCCAGCTCTTTGTTGACGATACCCACCAGCGCCTGGCCGGGCTTGAGCGAGCCCAGCACTTCCTGGCCCAGCGCCTTTTCCTTCACGCGGGCGATGAAGTCGCGCACCACGGGCAGGGCCACGTCGGCTTCGAGCAGGGCCATGCGCACCTCGCGCAGCATGTCCTGCACATTCGATTCGGTGATGCGGGCCTGGCCGCGCATCTCCTTGACGAGGCGCGTGAGTTTGTCGGTAAGGGCGGAGGCCATGTCAGATATTCCGGGTAGCCCGCAAGCAGTGGCGGCGGGAGGGGTTGCGCCAGGGCATGCGCCCCGGGCGAAAGGTAAACTGTGCGGCATGATTTTAGCTAGTAGCTCCCCCGTCAGCCTGCTGCTTGCCATTGCGGCCGCCGTGGCCTATGCCATTCCGGCCGTGGCCGCACGCCAACTGCAAGACCGGGGCGCGCGTGCTGCCCTGTGGCTGGCCTGGGCGCTGCATGCGGCGCTGCTGGGCTGGAGCATGCTCGAAGCCACGCCCCGCTTCGGTTTCGCCCCGGCGCTGTCGGTCACGGCCTGGCTGGTGCTCACGGTGTACGCCATCGAACACCAGCTCTTCCCGCAGTTGCAGGCCCGCTGGGCCCTGGCGGCGCTGGGCAGCGTGGCGGTGCTGCTGGCCCTGGTGTTTCCGGGCCAGGCACTGCACGCCTCCAGTTCGGCCTGGCTGCCGCTGCATCTGGCACTGGGCATTTCGGCCTACGGCCTGCTGGCCGCCGCCGTGGTGCATGCCACCCTGATGACGCGCGCCGAGCGGCGCATCCGTCTGGCGGTGGACCCGCACAGCGGCATGCCGCTGCTGACACTGGAGCGCCTGACCTTCCGCTTCGTCACCGCCGGCTTCGTGCTGCTGACGGCCACGCTAGCCGCCGGCATGCTGTTCAGCGAGGCCCTGTACGGCCGCGCCTGGCGCTGGGACCACAAAGCTGTTTTTTCCGTGCTGTCGTGGCTGACTTTCGCCGCGCTGCTGCTGGGGCGCAAGCGCTTTGGCTGGCGTGGCCGCAGCGCCGTGCGCATGCTGTACGCAGGCGCCGCACTGTTGCTGATGGCCTATGTCGGATCGCGCTTTGCCCTTGAGGTGGTGCTGGGACGCAGCGCATGAAATACCTGGTACTGCTGGCCGTCCTGGTGCTAGGCTATGCATGGTGGCGCAGCCAGCGCCGGGCCGAGGCACCGCCGCAGAACCCCCCCCCCCCGGCCGCCAAGCCCCAGGACATGGTGGCCTGCGCCCACTGCGGCGTTCATCTGCCCCGCACCGAAGCCCTGACCCACGGGCCGCGCAGTTACTGCTGCGCCGACCACCAGCAGAAAGATGCTCGCTGACTCCCTGCCCCCCGGCAGCAGCATGGCCTCGCTGCCGCTGGCCATGGAGGACACGCCCTTTTTGCGCCTGTGGCATGGCTTCCTGACGGGCCGCGCCATGGTGGCCCTCGCGCTGCTGCTGCTGCAGGCCATTGGCCAGGTGCTCAACCAGAACGGCGAACCCCTGGTGCTCGCGGTCTGCACGGCGTATCTGGCAGCGGCCGTGGTGTTGCGTGTGGTGGCACGGCATGCCCCGCCCCTTCCCCACGCTGGGGTGCACTGGCTGCCGTCCATCGGCGTCGATCTGGCGGCCATGGCCACACTGCAACTGCTGCACACCGGCAGCCTGAACTTCACCCCGCTTTTCGGCCTGCCCATCCTGATGGCCTCGGTGCTGGGCACGCTCACGCTGGCCCTGGGCACCACGGCCGCCGTCACCTTGCTGCTGCTGACCTGGGCCTGGTGGCTGGGCCGCCTGGGGGTGGAGGGGGATGGCGCGCAGCGCTATCTCCAGGCTGCGCTGACCGGCACCGGCTACTTCATCGCCGCGTTCCTGATGCACCAGCTCGCCGCACGGCTGGTGCGCGAACAGCAGGTGGCACAGCGCAGCAAAGTGGCCGCCCTGGTGCAAAGCCAGGTCAGTGCCCTGGTGATCCAGAACCTGACCGACGGCGTGCTGGTGGTCGATGAGGAGTTCACCGTGCGCATGGCCAACCCGGCGGGCCTGGCGCTGCTGGGCTGCACGCCGGGCTCTCTTCCGCCTTTCACCCTGGCCCAGACCGCCGCGTGGCAACCGATGGTGGCGCTGGCCCGCCTATCGTTCCAGCAGGACCAGCCGCAGGTGGCCGATGTCAGCCTGCTTGGCGCCGGGCAGAGCCCGGTCGGTCTGCATGTGCGCACCTGGCTGACATCGCCTCGGCAGCTGGCGGCTGGCGTCCCCGGGTTCCGACTGTGCGTGATGTTCCTGCACGACCTGCGCGAAATGCAGGCCCGGCTGCGCACGGAAAAGCTCGCCGCCATGGGCCGCATGTCGGCCGCCGTGGCGCACGAGATCCGCAACCCGCTGGCGGCCATCGTGCAAGCCAATGCGCTGCTTGATGAAGAACTGCAGGACCCCGCACAGAAGCGCCTGACACACATGGTGCAGCAGAATGCCGACCGCCTGGCACGGATCGCCGAGGAAATCCTCGACATCGCCCGCGTGCAGCACCAGATCAGCCACGCGCCCGCCGCCACCGTGCCCCTGGACGAGGCTGTGGCCCAGATCTGGCGCGACTGGAGCGGGCACGACCCCGTCCGCCGAAGGGCCGTGGTGGTGCTGGATGCGCCGCTGGTCCAGGTGGAATTCGACGCCGAGCACCTGCGTCGCGTGCTGGTCAACCTGCTCGACAATGCCTTGCGCTTCATGGGCCGCGAGCCCGATTCGCTGCAGATCACCACCCGCATCCACGCACCGGGCCAGGCCAGCCTGCAGGTCTGGAGCGACGGTGCACCCATGGACCAGTCGGTCGAACGCCATCTGTTCGAGCCCTTCTTCTCGTCCGAGAGCCGCTCCAGCGGCCTGGGCCTGTACATCTGCCGCGAACTGTGCGAGCGCCACGGCGCCACCATCGGCTACCAGCGCATCCAGCGGCCCTGCCACCGGGGCGACGTGGCCGGCAATGCCTTCACCGTGAACTTCCGCAAGGCCGGCCGCCTGCAGGAACCGGCTTCCCTGTTTGACACCATCGTGGTTTGATATGTCCATGAACGCCCCTGCCGCATCCATTCTGGTGGTCGACGATGAGCCCGACCTGCGCACCCTGTACGAACTGACGCTGCTGCGCGAGGGCTACCGCGTGGAGACCGCCGCCACGCTGCGCGAGGCCCGCCAGCAGCTGCAGGAAAAGCGCTTTGACGTGGTGATCAGCGACATGCGCCTGCCTGACGGATTTGGCATGGAGTTGCTGCAGGATCTGCGCGAGCAGCAACGGCGCGAACGCTGCGTGGTCATGACCGCCTACGGCTCTGCGGAAAACGCTGTCGAAGCCCTGCGCTCGGGCGCGTTCGACTACCTCACCAAGCCGGTGGACCTGAAACAGTTCCGGTCGGTGGTGGCTTCGGCCGTGCAAGGGAGCGACGGAGTTCCCGCCCCCCGCAGCCCACGGGCCGCGCCCGCGCGCAACGGAACCGGCGAGTCTGGGGATACCTGCAGTGCCTCGCTGGACCGCCTGGTCGGCGAATCCGAGGCCATTCGCACCGTCAAGCAGCGCGTGGCCAAGGTGGCGCGCGGCATGGCGCCGGTGCTCATCCGCGGTGAATCGGGCACCGGAAAAGAACTGGTGGCGCGCGCCCTGCACGCCAGCAGCCAGCGCGCCCACGGGCCGCTGGTGGCCGTGAACTGCGGCGCCATTCCCGAAAACCTGCTCGAAGCTGAATTTTTTGGCGCCCGCAAGGGCTCGTACACCGGCGCCACGCAGGACCGGCTGGGCTACTTCCAGGCTGCACAGGGAGGCACGCTGTTTCTCGACGAGATCGGCGACCTTCCATTGGCCATGCAGTCCAAGCTGCTGCGCGCCATCCAGGAGCGCAGCGTGCGCCCACTGGGCTCCACCCAGGAGGAAACCGTGGATGTGCGCATCATCAGTGCCACGCACCACGACCTTGCCACCGCCGTGCAGGCCGGGCGCTTCCGGCAGGACCTGTACTACCGCCTCAATGTCATCGAAATTTTCATCCCGCCGCTGCGTGAGCGGCGTGAAGATCTCCCGGCCCTTTGCCAGGCCCTGCTCCAACGCATCGCCCAGGAATCCGCCAGCCCGGTCCCCCGGCTCACACCCGCCGCGCTGGCGGCCATTGCCACCCACCCGCTGCCCGGCAACGTGCGCGAACTGGAGAACCTGCTGCACCGCGCCGTGGCCTTGAGCGAGGGCGACGAGCTGGTGGTGGAGCCCTCCGGCCCCTCTGCCGCCGACCGTGCCTTCGACACTCCACCCGCCACCCCCACCCAAGCACCGCGCAACACCCCCGCGCCTGCAGCCAACGGCACCGAGGCACTGCCCCATGACCTGCAAGCCTGGCTGGATCAGCAGGAGCGCGACATCCTGGTGCGCGCGCTGCAGGCCACCCATTTCAATCGCACGGCCACGGCTGCGCGGCTGGGTATCAGCCTGAGACAGATCCGCTACCGCATTGCGCGCCTGAACATCACCGCCCCCAACGACGATGCGCACGCCGACTCCGAGTCCTGAGCGGCCCACCGACACCCCCTGGACAGGCGGCTGGCATGGGGGCGCCCGGCGCCTGGAATCACCCAACTTCGGCCCCCGCCCTGCGAACGCCCTGGTGGACCTGATCGTGGTGCATTCCATCAGCCTGCCTCCGGGAGAGTACGGCAGCCATGCTGTCCAGGACCTGTTCCTGAACCGCCTGGACTGGGAAGCCCATCCCTACTTCCAGGCCATCCGGGGCCTGGAAGTTTCGGCCCATTTCTTCATCGAACGCGATGGAACGCTCTGGCAGTTTGTCGACTGTGACCAGCGCGCCTGGCACGCCGGCACATCCGTCTACCGCGGGCGCAGCCAGTGCAATGACGACTCGGTGGGCATTGAGCTTGAAGGCCTTGAAGGCAACGCCTTCGAACCAGCCCAGTACGGAACGCTCCGCGGCCTGTGCGCCGATCTGGCCCTGCGCTACCCGATCGCCCACATCGCAGGCCACGAACATATCGCACCAGGGCGCAAGGGCGATCCCGGCTGCGGGTTCGACTGGCCGCGACTGCAGCAGTCCCTGGCCTGGGATGCGCAGTTTTTTCCGGCGGGCACCCTGCCCGTGCCAGGCTAATCCATTGAATCAGAGCAACCGGCGGCACGCCGGTGCTCCACCGTGCCAGGCAGGCTGCGCCACGCCGCTGACCGACCCGCTTTGCCGCATGGCCTGCACGGTTTTGCATTGCTCGATACACTACATATAGCGTTTGACATGCATTAGTCACTATACCTATAGTGTGCATTTGACGACCGTCAAATTGCCCCATCCCCCCGGAACGGCCCGCAGTCGCCGTCCGGCGCTGTTTCCAGACCATCGACAAGAGGACGCCATGCACGCTGCCACGAACATCGACACCCCGCCCTTTCCGGGCGCCCTTGCCCAGCCCTCCTCGCCCGCCACTGCGGCGTCCGAGTTGTCGCATTACCAGATCATCCGGCGCAATGGCGCCGTGGTGCCGTTCGAGCCGCAGAAGATCGCCGTGGCCATGATGAAGGCCTTTCTGGCGGTGCACGGCACCCAGGGAGCAGCTTCAGCCAGTGTGCGCGAGGTGGTGGATGCGCTGACCCATGCGGTCGTGCGCGCCCTGGTGCGCTCACGCCCTGGTGGCGGCACCTTCCATATCGAAGATGTGCAGGACCAGGTCGAGCTGGGCCTCATGCGCGGCGGCCACCATGAAGTGGCACGCGCCTATGTGCTCTACAGGGAGCGCCGTGCACAGGAGCGCTCGCACCAGTCCGACACCCGGATTCCTCCCACCCCGGCCCTGCATGTGCTCGACGCAGGCCAGCGCGTGGTGCTCGACCTGGACCGGTTGCGCGGCCTCATTGAGTCGGCCTGCGCCAGCCTGGGAGATAGCGTGCAGGCCGAACCCATCGTGCAGGAGACACTGCGCAATCTCTACGACGGCGTTCCCCTGGACGCCGTGCACAAGGCCGCCATCCTGGCCGCCCGCACGCTGATCGAGACCGACCCCGGCTACACCCACGCCACCGCCCGCCTGCTGCTGCACACCATCGCGCGTGAGGTCCTGGGCCGCGAGGTGGCGCAGGCCGACATGGCACAAAGCTACGCCGACTATTTCCCGCAGGCCATCCGCAAGGGGGTCGAGAACCAGTTGCTCGACGAGCGCCTGCTGCAGTTCGACCTGCCCCGCCTGGGCGCCGCGCTGAAAGCCGAGCGCGATCTGCAGTTCGACTACCTCGGCCTGCAGACCCTGTACGACCGCTACTTCCTGCATGTGCGCAAGACGCGCATCGAGCTGCCCCAGGTGTTCTTCATGCGCGTGGCCATGGGCCTGGCACTGAACGAGATCGACCGCGAGGCGCGTGCCATCGAGTTCTACGAGGTGCTCTCTTCCTTCGATTTCATGTCAAGCACACCCACGCTGTTCAACAGCGGCACACTGCGCTCGCAGCTTTCGAGCTGCTACCTGACCACGGTGCCCGACCAGCTCGACGGCATCTACGAGTCGATCAAGGAGAACGCCCTGCTGTCCAAGTACGCGGGCGGCCTGGGCAACGACTGGACGCGCGTGCGCGCGCTGGGCAGCCACATCAAAGGCACGAACGGCGAATCGCAGGGCGTAGTGCCCTTCCTCAAGGTGGTCAACGACACCGCCGTCGCCGTGAACCAGGGCGGCAAGCGCAAGGGCGCCGTCTGCGCCTACCTGGAAACATGGCACCTCGACATTGAGGAGTTCCTCGAACTGCGCAAGAACACCGGCGATGACCGTCGCCGCACGCACGACATGAACACCGCCAACTGGATTCCCGACCTGTTCATGAAGCGCGTGATGGAGAAAGGCGAATGGACGCTGTTCTCGCCCTCCGACGTGCCCGACCTGCACGACCTGTTCGGTGCCGCTTTTGAAAGAGCCTATGTGGCCTACGAAGAGAGGGCACGGCGCGGCGAGATCCGCCCCAGCAAGACCGTGCAGGCCACCGACCTGTGGCGCAAGATGCTGACCATGCTGTTCGAGACCGGCCATCCCTGGATCACGTTCAAGGACGCCTGCAACCTGCGCTCGCCCCAGCAGCACGCCGGCGTGGTGCATTCGAGCAACCTGTGCACCGAGATCACGCTCAACACCAGCGACACCGAGACGGCCGTCTGCAACCTGGGTTCCATCAACCTGCTGCTGCACCTGAAGGACGGCGGCATCGACCACGCGAAGCTCCGGCGCACCGTCACCGTGGCCATGCGCATGCTCGACAACGTCATCGACATCAACTACTACGCCGTGAAGAAGGCGCGCGACGCCAACCTGCGCCATCGCCCGGTGGGCCTGGGTCTCATGGCCTTCCAGGATGCGCTGTACGAGCTGCGCCTTCCCTACGCCTCGCAGGAAGCCGTGGAGTTCGCCGACCGCTCGATGGAGGCCATCTGCTACTACGCCTACTGGGCCTCCACCGATCTGGCCGCCGAGCGCGGACGCTATTCCAGCTACCGCGGTTCCCTATGGGACCAGGGCATCCTGCCGCTCGACACGCTCGACACACTGGCCCAGGCACGCGGCGGCCATGTGGAGGTGGACCGCTCCAGCACGCTGGATTGGGAGACGCTGCGTCGCAAGATTGCGCAGGACGGCATGCGCAACTCCAACTGCGTGGCCATCGCCCCCACCGCCACCATCTCCAACATCATCGGCGTGGATGCCTCCATCGAGCCCTCGTTCGGCAACCTCGCAGTCAAGTCCAACCTGTCGGGCGAGTTCACCGTCATCAACCACTACCTGGTGCGCGACCTCAAGCGCCTGGGGCTGTGGGACGACGTCATGGTCATGGACCTCAAACACTTCAAGGGTTCGCTGCATGCCATTGACCGTGTGCCGCCGGAGATCAAGGCGTTGTATGCCACCGCATTCGAAGTGGAACCGCGCTGGCTGGTGGAAGCCGCATCACGCCGCCAGAAGTGGATCGACCAGGCGCAGAGCCTGAACATCTACATGGCGGGCGCCTCTGGCAAGAAGCTCGACGAAACCTACAAACTCGCCTGGCTGCGGGGCCTCAAGACCACCTACTACCTGCGCACGCAGAGCGCCACGCATGTCGAGATGAGCACGGTGAACACACGCCAGCTCAACGCCGTTTTTTCCGGTTCTGGCCACGGCACGATGGCAGCGCATGGCACGCCCGCCGAAGCCGCTGGCAGCACCGCACCCGCAAGTGATGTTCGCTTCTGCGCCATCGATGATCCATCGTGCGAGGCCTGCCAGTGATCCGGCATGCGAGGCGCCCCGAGATGCGGCCTCGCATGTGTATTCAAGCAACAAAACACCGCGGCACAACGCATAGGCGCTTTTCATTTTGCAGTGCTGCTTCCATAATCCGAACACTGGAAAAACCATGCTGACCTGGGACGAAGAAGTCACCTCCACATCGC
>JANJVX010000076.1 GCA_024709845.1 Burkholderiaceae bacterium
CTCGCCCACATGGCCGGGGCAGCGCGAAAGGAAGTAGCCGCCGCCCACGTCGGGGAACAGTCCGATGGCCGTCTCAGGCATGGCCATCTTGGTGCGCTCGGTCACCACGCGCAGCGCGGCACCCTGGCTGATGCCCATGCCGCCGCCCATGACGATGCCGTCCATGAAGGCGATGTAGGGCTTGCTGTAGTTGTGGATCAGGTGGTTGAGGGCATATTCCTCGGTGAAGAAGTCCTCGATCTCCGGGTTGCCCGTGCTGCCCGCCTGGTGCAGAAACCGAATGTCGCCGCCTGCGCAGAAGGCGCCAAACGGGCCTTCCTTGTTGCTGCCCCGGATGGCCACGGCCAGCACGGCAGGGTCTTGCTGCCAGGCCAGCAGCACCGTCATCAGGTCGCGCACCATGCCCAGCGACAGCGCGTTGAGCGCCCTGGGGCGGTTGAGGGTGATGCAGCCCACCTGGCCGCGCACCTGCGCCAGCACCTCACCGGTCATTTCCGTCATTTTTGTTCCTTCCAACCCAAGAGTTCATTGAAAACCAGCGCGCCGATCACCAGCGTGCCGCCCATCAGCACCACCGGCGCCGGGCGCTCACCCGCGCCCAGCCACGCCAGCAGAATGCCGAAAATCACTTCCAGCAAGCCCAGAAGCGCCAGCTCGGGCGCCTTGAGCACGCGGCCGCAGCGCACCGCGAGCACGCACGGAATGGCCAGCTGCACCAACCCCAGCAGGGCCAGCAACAACAGATCATGCAGATTGGCCTGAAACGGCCAGGCCAGGGGCAGCGTCGCCAGCGAAGACAGCACCGCGCCGATGAGCACGGCGGGCATCAGGTCCACCGCATGGCCGTGGCGCTGGGAATGCTGCACCACTGTCCAGTTAACGGCGGCGGCCACCGGCACGCACAACGCCACGAGCGTGCCCACGATGGGCAGACCCGCCATTTGCGAACCGTACATCCAGCCAATGCCCGCACCCGCCAGCGCGATCGCGCCCCAGGTGCGCGGCGCGATACGGTGGCCGATGAAGATCCACGCGAAAAGCGCCGTGAGCAAGGGGCCGACGGCCATGGTGACCAGCACGTTGGCCACCGGCATGAGCATGATGGCCACCATGAAGGCGGTGAACATCACGCTCCAGCACAGGCCGGAGATCCACAGCGCCCGGCCGCCACCGCGCAGCGTGCCCAGCACGGCCCGCCCCTGGACGGCCGGCAAGATCACGAGCAATGCCAGCAAGGTAAAGAAGCTCCGCCAGAACGTCACCTCGAAGCTGCGCGCATGCTCCAGGTGGCGCGTCACCACCCCGGCAATCGACCACATCAGGGTGACCGCCACCATGAGCCACACGGCACGGGTGTGGGTCAGTCCCCCGTTTGGAAAGGAATGGGTATTCATCGCTGAATGCTTGCAACGCTCGACGCTTTAACCAACGACAGCCGCCCCCCGCACATTCCACCCTGCATGCGGCGGGCGTGCCCCAGACCAGCGCCGCCGTGCAAGGGCCGCCCCGCCGCACTGGCGATGTCCCCCTTCCCGCAAAGCGCAGCTTTGCGAGAGAAGGGGGAAGGCAC
This sequence comes from Burkholderiaceae bacterium, assembly GCA_024709845.1. Lineage (GTDB taxonomy): Bacteria > Pseudomonadota > Gammaproteobacteria > Burkholderiales > Burkholderiaceae_C > Simplicispira. The sequence goes on from JANJVX010000076.1 coordinate 1,571, forward strand.
GCAGTGCCTCAGGGGGTTGTCCACATCACTCACGGCTGGCGCGCTTGCGCTCATGCTCCTTCAGGAAGCGCTTGCGCAGCCGCACGCTCTTGGGCGTGATTTCGACCAGCTCGTCGTCCTCGATGAACTCGACACCGTATTCCAGCGTGAGGTCGATCGGGGGCGTGATCTTGATCGCGTCTTCCTTGCCCGAAACGCGGAAGTTGGTCAGCTGCTTGGTGCGCGTGGCATTCACCACCAGGTCGTTGTCACGGCTATGGATGCCGACGATCATGCCCTCGTACACCGGGTCATTGGCGCGCACGAACATGCGGCCACGGTCATCGAGCTTGCCCAGGGCATAGGTGAAGATCTCGCCATCGTCCATGGAGATCAGCACGCCGTTCTTGCGGCCGCCGATGTCGCCCTTGTGCGGCTCGTAGCCGTCGAAGATGTTGGAGATCAGGCCCGAACCGCGCGTCAGATTCAGGAATTCGTTGGTGAAGCCGATCAGGCCGCGTGCCGGAATGCGGTACTCCAGGCGCACACGGCCACGGCCGTCCGGCTCCATGTTCACCAGCTCGCCCTTGCGCTCGCCCAGCGCCTGCATCACGCCGCCCTGGTGCTGTTCTTCGATGTCGGCGGTCACGAGTTCGATGGGCTCATGCTTGACGCCATCGATGTCCTTGAACACCACGCGGGGCTTGGACACCGCCAGCTCGTAACCTTCACGGCGCATGTTTTCCAGCAGGATGGTCAGGTGCAGTTCACCCCGGCCGGCCACTTCGAAAATGCCGTCTTCATCGGTTTCCTTCACCCGCAGCGCCACGTTGTGCTGCAGTTCCTTCTGCAGGCGGTCCCAGATCTGGCGGCTGGTCACGTACTTGCCTTCGCGGCCTGCCAGCGGCGAGGTGTTCACGCAAAAATTCATGATCAGGGTGGGTTCGTCCACCTTGAGCATGGGCAGCGGCGCCGGGTTGGCGGGATCGGTCACGGTCACGCCGATACCAATGTCTTCAATGCCGTTGATCAGCACGATGTCGCCAGGGCCCGCCAGCGGGGTCTGCATGCGGTCCAGGCCCTGGAAGGTCAGCACCTGGTTCACGCGGCCCTTGACGGACTTGCCATCCGGACCTTCCATCACCAGCACGTCCTGACCGGGCTTGATGGTGCCCTGGCTGATACGGCCTACGCCGATGCGGCCCACGAAGCTGGAGTAGTCCAGCGCCGAGATCTGCAGCTGCAGGGGAGCGGCCGGGTCGCCGGAATTCGGCGGCACATGCTTGAGGATGGTGTTGAACAGGGCCGACATGTCGGGGCCCCACTGCTCGCCCGGCGCGCCTTCTTCCAGCGACGTCCAGCCGTTGATACCCGAGGCGTAGACCACGGGGAAGTCGAGCTGCTCATCGGTGGCGCCGAGCTTGTCGAACAGGTCGAATGCGGCATTCACCACCTTGTCGGGGTTGGCGCCGGGCTTGTCCACCTTGTTCACCACCAGGATGGGGCGCAGGCCCAGGGCCAGCGCCTTCTTGGTGACGAAACGCGTCTGTGGCATGGGGCCTTCCTGGGCATCGATCAGCAGCACCACGCTGTCCACCATGGACAGGGCGCGCTCCACCTCGCCGCCAAAGTCCGCGTGGCCGGGGGTGTCCACGATGTTGATGTGCGTGCCTTCCCAGCTCACGGCGCAGTTCTTGGCCAGGATGGTGATGCCACGCTCGCGCTCGATGGCATTGTTGTCCATCACGGTATCGACCACCTTTTCGTGCTCGGCGAAGGTGCCGGACTGGCGCAGCAATTGGTCGACCATGGTCGTTTTGCCATGGTCGACGTGGGCGATGATGGCGATGTTGCGGATTTGTTTACTCATAGTTTTTCCAATATGCCGCTGGCTTGTGGGCGCGGCGTGCCTTCCAAAATTTGTTGAATTTCCAGCGGACTCAGGAGCCTGTCGGGCACCAGCTCCCCGCCTGCGATATGACCGACCCCGAGCAGCGCCCGGGGATGATCGGCAAAAACAGCCACGGCCGGGGCATCCGGCCAGGGGCCGCGGCGACGCAGACCCGAGAGAAACCGGCCTGCATTGTCGCTGTCGAGCGTGACACGCACATGGTCCGCCAGCAGCGCCTCGGGCGGCTCCAGGCAGGCCAGGCGCGCATCTTCATCCATGGCTTCGAGCTGCGCCAGGGTGATGCAGCGTTCCACCCCGATGCCACCCGTGTCGATGCGGCGCAAAAACGTGAGATGCGCGCCGCAACCCAGCGCCGCGCCGATGTCTTCGCCCAAGGTACGGATGTAGGTTCCCTTGCTGCAGGTGACTACCATTTTAATAGCTGGTCGCGCTTGACTGTCATGGGTCAGAGCCAGATTCAATGCATGAATCACCACATCGCGCGGCGCACGCTCCACGGCGATGCCGGCACGTGCGTACTCGTACAGCGCCTTGCCATCCTTCTTGAGCGCGCTGTGCATGGGCGGCACCTGGCGGATCGGGCCGGTGAACTGCTGCTGTACGGCGGCCAGGCGCTCGGGGGTGAGTTGCAGCGGATCGACTGCGCGTTGCTCCAGCACCTCACCCTCGGCATCACCGGTGGCCGTGGTGGTACCCAGCAAGGCCACGGCCTCGTAGGTCTTGGCAGCTTCGAGCTGCAACTGGCTGAATTTGGTGGCGGCGCCAAAACACAGCGGCAGCACGCCGCTGGCCAACGGGTCAAGCGTGCCCGTGTGCCCGGCCTTTTCGGCGCGCAGCAGCCATTTGGCCTTCTGCAAGGCATCGTTGCTGGTGATACCCAGCGGTTTGTCGATCAGCAGCACCCCATGCACGGGGCGCCGGACGACCCTCGTGCGCGGCGCGTTCATGCTTATTCGTCCGCGTCTTTGGCCCGGGAAGAGACCGCCTTGGCGATCAAGGCATTCATGTCGGCCGCGCGCTCCTGCGTGCGGTCGAACACGAAGTGCAGCGTGGGCACCGTGTGGATATGCAGGCGCTTGAACAGGCCGCTGCGCAGAAAGCCCGCCGCCTGGCTCAAGGCCTCCTGGGTCTGCTGCGGGTCCCCCGTCAGCAGGCTGTAGTACACCTTGGCGTGCGCATAGTCGGGGGTGACTTCCACGCCCTGCAGCGTCACCATGCCCACGCGCGGGTCTTTCAACTCGCGCGCGATCAACTCCGTCAGATCACGCTGGATCTGGTCGGCCACCTTAAAGGCACGGTTGGGGGTCGCAGATTTCTTCGCAGCCATATCAATTCCCCCCCTGAGTCGCTGCGCGCCTTCCCCCTGCAGGGGGACGACGCCCATGGCCTGGAAAAGCCAGTTCCATGGCGTCCTCTGGCATGGCTTGCTCCGCAGCCTTCGGAGAGGCTGTGTGCAATGCCCCGCTGGCGAGGCGTTGGCTGAAGGGAGTGCGAGAACTTTGCATCAAAGCGTCCGGGCGATTTCCTTGATGTCGAAGAACTCCAGCTGATCACCTTCCTTGATGTCGTTGTAGTTCTTGAGCTTGATACCGCATTCGAAGCCTTCCTTGACTTCCTTGACATCGTCCTTGAGGCGCTTGAGCGAGTCGACTTCGCCGGTGTAGACCACCACGTTGTCGCGCAGCAGGCGGAACCTGGCATTGCGGTGCACCATGCCGGAGGTGATGTACGAACCCGCCACGGTACCGATCTTGGAGGCCACGAACACCGTGCGAATCTCGGCCGTTCCGATGACTTCCTCGCGTTGCTCGGGGGCCAGCATGCCGGACATCGCGACTTTCAGCTCGTCCACGGCGTCGTAAATGATGCTGTAGTAGTGCAGATCCACACCGTTGCTCTCGGCCAGCTTGCGCGCACCGGCATCGGCACGCACATTGAAACCGATGACGATGGCCTTGGAGGCAATCGCCAGGTTGATGTCGGATTCGCTGATGCCGCCCACGCCGGTGTAGACCAGCTGCACCTTGACCTCGTCGGTCGAGAGCTTGAGCAGCGACTGCGACAGCGCTTCCTGCGAACCCTGCACGTCGGCCTTGACGATGATGGGCAGCATCTTCACCTCGCCGGCCGTCATGTCGGAGAACATGTTCTCCAGCTTGGCGGCCTGCTGCTTGGCCAGCTTGGTGTTGCGGAACTTGCCCGCGCGGTAGGTGGCGATTTCGCGCGCACGGCGCTCGTCGGTCAGCACCATGAATTCGTCGCCCGCCTGGGGCACTTCGGTCAGGCCCTGGATTTCCACCGGGATCGACGGGCCTGCCGTCTTGGCCGGCTTGCCGTTTTCGTCCAGCATGGCGCGCACGCGGCCAAAGGTCTGGCCTGCCAGCACCACGTCGCCCACCTTCAGCGTGCCGGACTGCACCAGCACCGTGGCGACCGGGCCGCGGCCCTTGTCGAGCTGGGCTTCGATCACGAGGCCCTTGGCCAATGCATCCACCGGCGCCTTGAGCTCCAGCACTTCGGCCTGCAGCAGCACCTGCTCCAGCAGGTCGTCGATGCCCATGCCGGTCTTGGACGAGACGGGCACGAAGGGCGAGTCGCCGCCGTACTCTTCGGGCACCACCTCTTCGACCACCAGCTCCTGCTTGACGCGGTCGGGGTTGGCGTCGGGCTTGTCGGACTTGGTGATGGCCACCACGATGGGCACCCCGGCCGCCTTGGCGTGCTTGATGGCTTCCTTGGTCTGGGGCATGACACCGTCATCTGCGGCCACCACCAGAATCACGATGTCGGTGGCCTGCGCGCCACGGGCACGCATGGCGGTGAAGGCCTCGTGACCGGGGGTGTCGAGGAACGACACCATGCCGCGCGGCGTTTCCACGTGGTAGGCGCCAATGTGCTGCGTGATGCCGCCCGCTTCGCCCGACGCCACCTTGGTGCGACGGATGTAGTCCAGCAGCGAGGTCTTGCCGTGGTCCACGTGGCCCATAACGGTGACCACCGGAGCACGCGACAGCAACTCGACATTCTTGTGTTCGGTCTCGTCCTGGGTGAAAGCTTCCGGATCGTCCAGTGCCGCCACGACCGCCTTGTGGCCCATTTCTTCCACCACAATCATGGCGGTATCCTGGTCCAGCGGCTGGTTCATGGTGACCATCTGGCCCATCTTCATCAATGCCTTGATGACCTCGGACGCCTTGATCGCCATCTTGTGCGCCAGTTCGGCCACGGTGATGGTTTCGGGCACGTGCACCTCCAGGATGCGGGCCTCGGCAATCGATGCATGCGACTGGTGATCGCCACCGCGGTCGCGGTCGTTGCCACGGCGGCCACCGCCGCCCTTGGGCCCTGCACGCCAGGCGCTGCCACGCGCAGCACCGCTGCCGGTGTCGCCACGGGTCTTGATTTCCTTCTTCTTGGCGGCATCGCCTGCCCAGCTGGACGACAGCTTGGCCGACTTGACCTCCTTGCCACCACCTGCGGGGGCCGCTGGCGCGCCTGCATTGCGTGGTGCCGCACCGGGAGCCGCAGCGGGCTTGTGCAGCGTACCCTTCTTGGCTTCACCAGCGGGCCGCGCGGCAGGCTTGGGCTCTTCGGGCTTCTTGGCCACCAGCACCTTGGCGGGTGCGGACATCATCGAACGGATGGCGGCTGCCTCCTCCAGGGCCTTGCGGCGGCGCTCTTCCAGGTCGCTGGCACGGGCGCTTTCCTCGGCGGCACGGGCGCGGGACTCGGCCTCTGCCTTCTCGCGGGCCTCGGCCTGGGCTGCGGCACGGGCTGCGGCCTCGGCGGCCTGCTCGCGGGTCGCCTCCTGTTTGATGGCGGACGCCTGGGCCTTCTTCTCGGCTTCCTGGGCCGCGTAGGCGGCCGCGCGCTCGGCGGCCTCGCGTTCGCGCTGCTCACGGGCCTCGCGCTCGCGCCGCTTTTCTGCCAGCTCTTCTTCCTGGCGGCTGATCAGCTCGGCCTGGCGGCGGGCCTCTTCCTCACGGCGAACCAGCTCGGGATTGTGCGCAGGTTCGGTCACGGTCTCCTCGACAGCCGGCGCCTCGGCCACGGCGGCTTCGGCGGCCTCGTCGCGCTTGACGAAGGTGCGCTTCTTGCGCACCTCGACCTGGATCGTGCGTGCCTTGCCCGTGGCATCGGCCTGCTTGATCTCGCTGGTGGACTTGGTGACCAGGGTGATCTTCTTGCGATCCCCCTGCGCAACCCCGTGGCTGGCCTGCAGATGGGCCAGAAGCTTCTGCTTGTCGGATTCGGTCAGGACGTCCGAAGACGCGGACTTGACCACGCCTGCAGACTTGAGCTGATCAAGCAGGATCTCAGGGGTTTTCTTGAGTTCGCTGGCAAACTCGGCGACGGTATTACTGGACATATGTAGTTCGAGCCTCCCTGACCTTTACTCTTGCCCTGCGAACCAGTGTTCGCGCGCCTTCATGATCAAGGCCTTGGCTTCTTCTTCGGACTGTCCGGTCAGTTCGGTCAGTTCATCAATGGCCAGATCGGCCAGTTCGTCACGCGTGTGCACGCCGCCCTCGGCGAGCTTGACGATCAGTTCGGGCGTCACGCCTTCCAGATCGCGCAGATCCTGCGAGACGCTTTCGACGCTGTCCTCGCGGGCAATTTCCATGGTGAGCAGCACATCCTTGGCGCGGGCGCGCAGCTCGTTGACGGTTTCTTCGTCGAAGCTTTCGATCTCCAGCATTTCCTGCAGCGGCACATAGGCCACCTCTTCGAGGCTGGTGAAACCCTCCTCGATCAGGATGTCGGCGATTTCCTGGTCGACGTCGAGCTTCTCCATGAACAGGCGGCGGGCCGAATCGGTCTCGTCGGCGTGCTTCTGGGCGGACTCGGCGGCGTCCATGATGTTGATTTTCCAGCCCGTCAGGTCGGACGCCAGGCGTACATTCTGCCCGCCGCGGCCGATGGCGATGGCCAGGTTTTCCTCGTCCACCACCACGTCCATGGCGTGCTTCTCTTCGTCCACGACGATGGACTGCACGTTGGCCGGAGCCAGGGCGCCGATGACGAACTGGGCCGGGTCTTCGGACCACAGCACGATGTCCACGCGCTCTCCGGCAAGTTCGTTGGTGACGGCGTTGACACGCGTGCCACGCACGCCCACGCAGGTGCCGATGGGGTCCACGCGGCGGTCGTGCGAGAGCACGGCGATCTTGGCGCGGCTGCCCGGGTCGCGGGCACAGGTCTTGATTTCCAGCAGGCCCTGCTCGATTTCAGGCACTTCGTGGCGAAACAGTTCGATCATGAACTCGGGCGCCGAACGCGAGAGGATGATGGGCGCGCCACGCAGCGTCAGGTCCACCTCCATGATCATGGCGCGCACGCGGTCGCCGCTGCGCAGGTTTTCCTTGGGAATCATCTCGCTGCGGCGCAGGCGGCCTTCCACGCGGCCGGACTCGACGATGATGTCGCCCTTGTCCATGCGCTTGACGGTGCCGGTGAAGATTTTCTCGCCGCGCGACATGAAGTCGTTGAGCAGCATTTCGCGCTCGGCGTCACGGATCTTCTGCAGAATGACCTGCTTCGCGGCCATCGCCCCGATGCGGCCGATCGGCACCGATTCGATGGCTTCTTCGATGTATTCGCCGACCTCGATATCCGCCACGCGCTCGCGGGCATCCATGAGCAATTCTTCGGCGTCCGGATTTTGCAGGCCGGCATCGTCGGGCACGACCAGCCAGCGGCGGAAGGTTTCGTAATTGCCGCTGTCGCGATCCACCGACACGCGGATATCGACTTCGCCTTCGTACAGTTTCTTCGTCGCCTGGGCCAGGGCGGCCTCGACAGCCCCCAGAACCACATCGCGCTCGACGTTCTTCTCGCGCGAAATGGCCTCAACCAACATCAACAATTCGCGATTCATGCAACGGCTCTCCTGTTTCTATCACCTGCAGACCCGCCTTGCGGCGCGGCCCGACAACCCTCTGCCCAGCGGCTCATTCCGGCATCTGCCCGGACTTTGCCCCTCGGCCCTTGAAATCCACAATAGGCGCCAGACGCGCATCACGCAGCTCGTCCAGCGTAAAACCCAGCACCTGCAACGGCGCAGGCGCGCGCTTCTTGCTCACCTTCTGGCCCGGCTTGACCGGAGGCTCATCGCTCCAGACAATTTGCCAGCCGCCCGCATCCGCACGGGACAGCAGGCCACGGAATTTCTTGCGCAGAGGGCTGACCTGCCCCGCCGCGGCGGCGCCCATGGGGCTTTTCAGCGCGATGTCGATCACCGAACCGGAAAACCGCTCGAAATCCTGCTCGTGGCGCAGGGGGCGGTCGATACCGGGGGAGGACACCTCCAGCCGCTTGTACTCCACGCCATCGACCTCCAGCGCGAACTGCAGCTGGCGCGTGACTTTTTCGCAGTCCTCCACGGTGACGAACTGCTCAGGCAGCGCGGGAACACCCTCTACAGGCGCCGCCCACGGCAAATCGATGGTGATGCGCAACAGGCCACCGGGACAGCGCTCAATCTCGACCAGGTCATAGCCCAGGCCGGTGACGGTTTGCTCAACAATTTGCTGCAATGCCACGTTTGTGAAGTTCAATCCTGCAAAAACAAAAAACCCGATAACCCCCAGAGGCTTCGAGCTCCAAAAGCAAACGGCCAAAAAAAACGGGCGGTTGGTACCCGCCCGTTTGGTCGTGAGAAGCATATTGTAGCCTGTAACGCATTGATTTGCAAAGACACCCCGCCACAAACTCCAGCGCCTGGCGCCAGCCCCTCCCCCGCACAGACCGTGTCACGTGGTTTTATGCAAAAAATGCCCCTAGCGCCCGTGCAATCTGCGCAAGCAGCTACTACTACGATAGCGGCTTGAGCAACTCCGCCAGATCCCCTTCGGTAAACAGCGGCTCCTTGCGGCCCAAGGCACCGCTGTAGATGCCGTCCGCCAGTTGCGCCTTGCGCTCTTGCAGTGCCAGGATGCGCTCTTCAATGGTGCCCTGCGCCACCAGCTTGACGGCCCACACGCTCTGCGTCTGGCCGATGCGGTGGGCGCGGCCGGTGGCCTGCGCCTCGACGGCCGGGTTCCACCACGGGTCGTAGTGGATCACCGTGTCCGCCTGCGGCAGGTTCAGCCCCACCCCACCCGCCTTGAGGCTGATGAGAAACAGCGGCACCCGGCCGCTGGTGAACTGCTCGATGAGCGCATCGCGCTTCTGACTCTGGCCCGTCAGCTTCACCCAGGGCAGGCCCTGGCGCTTCAGTTCGGCCTCGATCAGCGTCAGCATGCTGGTGAACTGCGAGAACAGCAGCACCCGCCGCCCCTCGGCCAGCATTTCGGGCAGCAACTCCATCAGCTGCGCCAGCTTGGCCGACACCGTGACCTGCCGGGCCGCGTCGAGCGGCACCAGGCGCGGATCGCAGCACACCTGGCGCAGCTTGAGCAGCGCATCCAGAATGGTGACCTGCGACCGCGCCAGCCCCTTGCTGGCCAGCGCCTGGCGCACGGTCTTCTCCATCCCCAGGCGGATGGTTTCATAGAGGTCGGCCTGCGCCCCGGTCAATTCGACGGGCATCACGGTCTCCACCTTGGGCGGCAGTTCGTGCGCCACCAGCGCCTTGGTGCGCCGCAGCATAAACGGCGTGACACGGGCCCGCAGCTGCGCCAGGCGCCCGCTGTCCCCCTGTTTTTCGATGGGCGTGCGAAACAGCGCCTTGAAACGCTGCTGGCTCCCCAGAAAACCCGGCATCAGGAAATGAAACAGGCTCCACAGCTCGCCCAGATGGTTCTCCATGGGCGTGCCGGACAGGCACAACCGGTGGCGCGCCTGCAGGCCGGCCGCCACCTGCGCGGCATGGGTACTGGCGTTCTTGATGTGTTGCGCTTCGTCCAGCACCACCAGGTGCCACTGCGCGGCCAGCCAGCGCTCGCGGTCGCGCTGCAGCAGCGAATAGGGGGCGATGACGATGTCGCACTCGGTCATGGATTGCGCCAGCCCATGCCGGTCCTTGCCATGCAGCACCAGGCTGCGCAGCCCGGGGCAAAAGCGCTCGGTCTCGCGCCGCCAGTTGCCCATCAGACTCACGGGCGCAATGATGAGCGCGGGGGCCGACAGCCGCCCGGCGTCCTTCTCCACCTGGATGTGCACCAGGGTCTGCAAAGTCTTGCCCAGACCCATGTCGTCCGCCAGGATCCCGCCCAGGCCATGTACCCGCAGAAACTGCAGCCAGTTCAGGCCCTGCCGCTGGTACGGGCGCAAATCGGCGTGAACGCCTGGCGGCACGGGCACCTCGGGCAGCGCTGCCCGGCCCTGCAGTTGCCGCGCCAGCGCACGCAGGGCATCGCCACCGTCCCAGGCCACGCCCTCGCCCAGCGCGGCGCTGGTCCGCAGGGCCTCCAGGCGCGAGAGCTTCAGGCTGCCCTGGGAGAAGTCGTGCGCGCGTTCACCCACCAGTTCGAGCAGCGCGGCCATCCAGGGGCGCAGTGCTTCGGTCGGCAGGCGCACAAAGCCCTGCCCAACGGGCGCGTTCAGGTACACATGGGGCGGCAGGGTTGGCAGGCCGGTGACCGAATCCGTAGGCTGGGCTGCGGCCGCGGCGATCAGGTCGGGCAGCCAGGGCAAGATGTCGTGGCGCCGTCCGTCGATCTCGACACCCAGCGACAGCGCAAACCAGGGCGAGGCCGCCTCGTCGCCGCCCTGCGCATCCAGGCGCACCGCAATATCCGGTACGCGGGCGATCCAGCCATCGAGCGCAGCGTCGGTCGTCAGGTCAAACCCGGCATCACGCAGCCCGGCAAAGCCCTCGTCGGCCCATGCCATCCAGGCCTGCTGCGGCTGGCGGCCGGGAATGCCGAAATCCCCGTCATGTCCCAGGCTTTCAATTCCCAGCGCCTGCAGCCGTGCAATCGCATCGCGCTCGGCAGCCAGGTCGCGCTGCAGCAGCACCGGGCCTCCTGCCCCGTCCAGCAGCACCGCAACCTGGCCGGGCGCCCACCACCCACGGTGGCCCTGGTAGTCGAAGCGCAGCTGTGCCGTGATGAGCCCGCGCTGCGGCACGTCGGCCGCCGGGGTGGGCGCGAGATGAAGAAAGGCCCGGGGCGCAATGCCGGTCAGCCGTTGCAGGTCTTGCAGAACCGGCGGCAGCGGCACTGCGGGGCCCAGGCGCTGCGCCACATCGGCCTGTCGGCTGCGCAGCGCCTCGATGGAAAACGGCGGCGCCTTGAGCAGAACTTCCAGCTGCGCGGGTGTCAGGCCCTCGGCCTGCACCGGGCCGCACAGGCCCAGCGCCGTGTCGAGGTACATCGGCGGGCTGTTCAGGCACAGCGTGGCCGTGGGGTTGGGCAGACGCGCGCGCAGTGCCCAGGCGGCCGCGCCACCGCGCGCAGCAGGAACCTCGTGCCACTCCCAGGCCAACGACTGCGGCCCGCCCCAGCGCAACGCCGCACCCACCGTGGAGCCGCCCGCATCGGCAACCAGGCGCCCGGTGGCAGCGGCCTGCTGCACGGCCAGCAGGCCCACCTGCCCTTCGAGCACCGCGCAAGGCGCGGCGCTGTAGGCCGAGTAATAGCTGTGGCTGTGCGGCATGGCGCGCAGCAGTTGAAGCACCTGCCGGTCACCCTCGGTGGCACGGTCGTACAGCGCCTGCCCCTTGGCCGGTGGTGTGCGCAACTGTTTGGGTTTGGCCCAGCCGCCCGTCACCTTGGGATAGGACACCACGGCTTCGAGCTGCAGCCGGACCGCCGTGCGCGGTGCGCCCACCACGGACAGCAAGTACAGGTACTGCTCGGGGCGCTCGTCCCGGCTGCCCCCGGTCTGCACCAGGGCCGAATCCCCCGCACGTTCCAGCGCCAGCAGCCAGTTGACGAGCTGGGCCTCGGCCTCCAGGCGGTGGACTTCGGCCATACGGCCCTGCATCTCCTGGCGCACGGCAGGACGCGAACCGGCCCGGCCCGCCCTGGAGGCCTGCGCCCTCAGCGCCTGCACTGGCGAGCCCTGGTGGGCCGCCTGCACCATCAGGGCCACGCCGTGCTTGCACTGGCGGCCCACGGGGCAGGTGCAATGGCCCTGCCAGAAGTCCACCTCGCCATTGGGCATCAGGCCCATCTCGACCGACACGTCATACGGCGCGGGCTGCGTGCCCTGCACCTCGCCCTCCAGCAGCCAGTGGTCGCCCAGCGGGACGACCTCCAGCCGCCGTACCTGGCCCGCACGAAACAGCGCCATGCCGCGCGTCCAGGCCCCGGCATCGCACAGAGCATGCAGGGACACGGGCGGGAACCACAGGGGGAACGACATCAGATTACAGTCAAACAAGGCTCAAGCGCTTTAAATACGAGCGCCTACAGCTACCAAAAACAGAGCAACGCCAGCAGGCCTGCCAAAGCCCCGGCCCGGCACGCTCAGCCGTGTGCCGCACGCACCCGCTCAAACACCGCCTGCGCCTGCGGATCTGCACGGCCGCCACCCGGAGCGGACCGAAGGCTCTCGATCAGCCGCGACAGCACCCCGGCCTGCGGCAGCAGCGGCCCCAGGAAACGGGCCGTCTGACCATCGGCCACCAGCAACGTGGGAAAGGTTTCCACATCGAGGTCGCCCGCCACATCGGCCTCGTCCTCGATGTCCACCCACACGAAGCGCACACCGGGGTGCTCCGGGGCCAGCGCCTCGAAAAGCACGCGGTAGTCACGGCAGGTGCCGCACCAGTCGGCGCACAGGCATACGGCCCACCAGCCGCTCGCTGCGGCGATCGGGGCGGAATCGGGCAACGCGGCCGGGCTTTCCATCAACACAACTCCTTCATGCCCGTCATGGGCTTCGCGCCTCGCGGGCTCGGTAGGCGTCGATGGTACCCACTGCCGATGCCTGATTGCCCCAGGCATTGCGCACAAAGCTCAGCACCGCCGCCACATCCTCGTCGCCCAGCACCTGCCGGAAGGGCGGCATGCCATGCGGACGCGGGTTGCCCGCAGTGGCGGGCAGGTAGCCGCCCTGCAGCACCATGCGCAGCAGGTTGGTGGTGTCGGCCAGCAGCACGGCGCGGTTGCCCGCCAGCGCGGGGAAGGCGCCCGGCTCGCCCTGGCCCTGGTCACCATGGCATTGGGCGCAATGCTGCTCGTACACCTTGGCACCAGGCTGCAGGGCCGTTGCTGCGGGTATGGCGGCCGCTGCTGCCGCGGGGCTGCGCTGCGGCAGTGCCTGCAGATAGACGGCCATGGCCCGCGCATCTGCATCGGTCAGGTGCTGCGTGCTGCGGAAAACCACCTCGGCCATCGGCCCGGTCACCGAGCCCTGGGGCGCCACGCCGGTTTGCAGCAGTGCCACCACATCCTGCAACGGCCACTGCGCCACGCCCGCCTCGGCGGACATATCGAGCGCCGGGGCATACCAGCCCTGCCCTGCCACTTTTCCACCACCCAGGGCCTGCCCCTGGCGCTCCGCTCCCAGCGCATTGCGTGGCGTGTGGCAGGCAGCGCAGTGGCCCAGTCCATTGACCAGATACGCCCCCCGGTTCCATTCGGCGCCGCGCGCAGGTTCGTCCACCGGCTGGCCTGGCGCGAAGAACAGTGCGCGCCACACCGCCAACGCGGCCTGGGTGCTGTACGGAAAGCGCAGGGCATGCGCCGGACGGGGCTGCCGCACGGGAGGCAGGCTGTGCAGGTAGGCATGCAGGGCGTCGGAATCCTCGCGCGTGACCTGCGTGTAGCTGGTATACGGGAAAGCCGGGTACAGCAGCCGCCCGTCGCGCGAGCGCCCGTGGTGCAGCGCACGCCAGAAGTCGGCCGCCGACCAGGCCCCGATGCCCGTGGCAGTATCGGGCGTGAGGTTGCCCGCGTAGACCGTTCCGAAGGGCGTCTCGATGCCCCGCCCTCCCGCATACGTGGCCCCGCCGCGCGCCGTATGGCAGCCCGCGCAGTTGCCCACGCGCGCCAGGTAGGCGCCCCGGGCCACCTGCTCCGGCGCGGCTTGCAGCACGCCGGGGGGGGCGGGCACAGGGCTCTCATCCCGGGGCCCGAGGGCGGCCACGGCTGCCACAGCCAGCACCCCGGCGGCGGCCGCCCAGGCCAGGCACCCGCGCACGCGCCGCTCCGTCATTCAGCCCCCCCCGGCGGCGTGCGGCCCCTCGGCCCCGCCGCAACGCATCGGCATGGCATCGGGCAGGCGTTGCGCCGGTTTGCCATGGCCGGGCACCGGCTGCGCGGCCAGCCAGGCCGACACGGCGCCCACATCCTGCGGCGTGAGCCGGCGCGCGATGTCTGCCATGCAGTCGGGCGACTGGGCGCGGCGCTGGTCCGTGGCCCAGGCACCGAGCTGGCTGTTGATGTAGTCACGCGGCAGCCCCAGCAGCCCGGGGATGGCGGGGTTCACGCCCATGAGGGCCTGGCCATGGCATTGCACGCAGGCCGGAATGCGGCGGGCCGCATCGCCCTGCTGCACCAGTATGCGGCCGCGTTCCAGCACGGCCGCTGGCGCCTGCGGCGCGGGCGGCGGCGGGTACGGCAGGTCAAGCGCGGCAAAGTGCGCGGCCATCTCGTGCAGGTAGTCGTCGGTCAGGTGCTCGATAAGGTGGGCCATGGGCGCATAGCTGCGCCGTCCGTCGCGAAAATTGAGCAACTGGTGGGCCAGATAGCCGGCGGGCTTGCCCGCGATGCGCGGGAAGTAGCCTTCCTGCGTGGCCCGGCCTTCCTTTCCATGGCACAGCGTGCAGGCGCGCACCCGCGACCCCATATCGCCGGGGGCAGACGCGTGCGGCACCGCCGGTGCCACAGGGGACGCAAGCACAGCCATCCACAGCCCCCCGGCCAGCCCGATTGCAAGAATGCCACGCAGAAATCGAAAAAGGCCGGAGGTCATGGGAAGGATTGTCGCCCTTGCGCGATGAGCGCATGCCACGCTCAGACTTTGCCCCGCATTGGCCCTGCCTGAAAACCCGTGCCACCCATGGCCAAGCCCTTGCTCGGTACAATACTGCGATGCACCATTTTCAGCGCAAGCTCTTGCACACACCGGCACGCGCCCGGGGCAAGGCGTTGCCGCGCGGATATTTCAGTGCCGTGACGCCGCCATAGCGCGGCGCCCCCACGCCCCCGGACGGGGCGACACCCCACAGTTCAACACCACCGGCCTGCTCTCGGGTCCGCTGGGCCGCTTTCTTTTTCATTTTGATCCCGCTTCAGCGCATCGTGCGCTGGGCTGCACTGCCTATGACTCTTTCTTCCATCAAAAACACCTGGCTTTCCAACATCCGGGGCGACGTGCTCGCCGGCCTGGTGGTGGCGCTGGCACTCATTCCCGAGGCCATCGCGTTTTCGATCATTGCCGGGGTGGACCCGAAGGTGGGTCTGTACGCCTCGTTCAGCATCGCCGTGGTCATCGCCTTCGCGGGCGGACGCCCCGGCATGATCTCGGCGGCCACCGGGGCCATGGCGCTGGTGATGGTGACGCTGGTCAAGGACCACGGCCTGCAATACCTGCTGGTGGCGACCCTGCTCACCGGTGTGCTGCAGATCGTGGCGGGCCTGCTCAAACTGGGCGCGCTGATGCGGTTTGTCTCGCGCTCGGTGGTCACCGGGTTTGTGAACGCGCTGGCCATCCTCATCTTCATGGCCCAGCTGCCCGAGCTGACGAACGTGGGCTGGCAGGTCTACGCCATGACGGCGGCGGGCCTGGCCATCATCTATGGCTTTCCGTACATCACCCGCGCCGTGCCGTCGCCACTGGTCACCATCGTGGTGCTGACGGGTGTGTCGATGGCCATCGGCCTGGACATCCGCACCGTGGGCGACATGGGCGAGCTGCCCAGCAGCCTGCCCGTGTTCCTGCTGCCCGATGTGCCGCTGACGCTGGAAACCCTGTGGACCGTGCTGCCCTACTCCGCCACCCTGGCGGTGGTCGGCCTGCTCGAATCGATGATGACGGCGTCCATCGTCGATGAGCTGACCGACACCCAAAGCAACAAGAACCGCGAATGCATGGGCCAGGGCGTGGCCAACATTGCCACCGGTTTCATTGGCGGCATGGC
>JANJVX010000091.1 GCA_024709845.1 Burkholderiaceae bacterium
TTCCAGCTCGGCGATGCGGTAGGCCGGGTTGATGTTGACCAGCACCAGCCCGGCGCGCGCCGTGGCGAACTGCGTCACCAGCCACTCCACGCGGTTGGGCGACCAGATGCCCACGCGGTCGCCCACGCGCAGGCCCAGCGCCAGCAGGCCCGAGGCCAGCGCGTCCACCTCGGCCTGGAAGCGTGCCCAGGTCCAGCGCACGCCCTGCTCGCGGAAGGCCACGGCCGGGCGGTCGGGAAAGCGCTGCACGGTCTCCAGCAGGAAGCGGTGGATGGGGGCCTCCGACAGGGTGGCGTCCTGGCGCCCCTTGACCTGCGAGAGGCCGGCCCGGGGGGCGATGTTCCAGTCTTGTGCAGCGGAAAGGGTCATGGGGATTCCTCCAGGTCGGACGCGCTCGCGAGAAAAAGGCCATTGTGCAGACACAGGACTCACCAAAATGGACAAAATGGTTGCAAAACCTACCGCGCCGGGCGATACAGGCTGCAACATCCTTGGCGCCAAGGTAAAGCTTGGCATGCGCGTGCTGCACCGGTCAACCCAGCGCGCCGCCGCCGCGTCATAGAACCAGCGGGTGCTCTTTCCGCTCCCACCACAGGTACCACCATGAACCCACGCTTTTTCACACGCCCTCTGGCCCTGGGGTCCCTGGCCTTGCTGGTCACGGGCTGCGTCTCCACGGGCGACCCGTACTACAACGGCCCGCCCCCCTACCACCGCGGATACGAGCCTGGAGTGATGTACCCGCCGGGGGCCTACCCCGTCTACCCGGTGGCGCCGCCTCCGGCCGAATGGCGCCGCACCGACCGCGAGCGCTGGGAACGCGAAAACCGGATCTATGAACGCGACCGCGAACGCTGGGAGAGAGAGCGGGACCGTGCCCGTTGGGAGCGGGAACGCGAGCGGGAACAGAACGCCCGCCGTGAGCGCGAACAGCGCGAGCAGAACGCCCGGCGCGACCGCGAGGCACGTGAACGCGAAGAAGCCCGCCGCGAACAGGCCGAGCGCGACCGCAGGAACCGAACCGCCCCCGACGGCGGCCCGCGCCGCGACTATGACCGCTACAACCCGCGCTCGGGCCAATGGCTGCCCCGCCAGGAAGACATGCCCTGACCCGCCCGCGGACGCGACAACCCCATGCCCTCCCTGCTCCTGCGTTCACTGGTGTGCTGTGCAACCGCCCTGCTGTGCCTGGGTGCGCAGGCGCAGGTGGTGCGCTGCACGGACGCACGCACCGGCCAGGTGACCTACACCGATGGCGCCTGCGCGGGCGGGGCCACCGCGCACGAGGTCGAACCGCGCAAGACCGCCGAGGAGCTGCACCAGGAGCGTGCCCAGGCCGCCGAGGCACTGGAGCGCAAGCAGCAGCGCCTGGAACAGGAAGCCGCCGCCACCCGCCTGCAGGCCGAGCGCGAAGCGCTGCGCCAGCGCGAGCAGGCCGCCCGCACCCCGCCCCGGCCCGACTACGCGCGCTCTCCCGAGTGCCAGCGCTCGCGCCGCCAGTGGCAGGAGCTGAATGACGCCCAGATCCGCGAACCCCTGGTGCACCACCCGGCGCTGGACGCTGCCCAGCGCCAGATGGACCTGGACTGCCTGGGCCCCGAGGGCTACGCCGAGATGGAGCGCGCACGGGCCAGCCAGCGCCCGCCCATCGTGGTGGTGCCCGGCGCGCGTCCGGCCTACGTCCCGCCGCCCCCGCGCCCCCGGCTCACGCACTGCACCGAGTTCACCTGCTTCGACGCACAGGGCAAGGCCTACCCGCGCGCCGGACCGGGCCGCCTGCCGGGGCCCGATGGCACCTGCCGCTCGGCCGGTGGGCGCGCACCGTGCTAAAGAACAACCCCTTGTGGCGCGGCGGGGCGGCCCTTGCGCGGTGGCCGCTGGCCGGAGTCACGCCCATCGCCCAGGCCACAACGGGCACGCTGCGCAATCGGGCTCTTGTCAGGTTTTGGAACGCAGCCCCTGCGCCACTGTGGGGTAGCGCAGGCGCAGGCGCAACTCACGCCGCAGGCGCGTATTGTCCAGGCGGCGCGACTCGCCCATGAAGCTCAGCAGCGTGGGCGGCAGCGCGGCCTGTGCCGCGCTGCGCGGCAGGCGCGGCGGGCGGGGCAGGCCGTAGAGGTCGGCCGCCAGGTCGAAGTAGTCGCCCATCTTCATATCGCTGTCGTCGCTGGCGTGGTACACGCGCTGCGCTGCGCCGCGCCACAGCGCGGCCACGCAGGCGCGCGCCAGGTCGTCGGCATGGATGTGGTTGGTGTACACGTCGTCCTCGGCCACCAGCACCGGCGTGCCCCGGCGCAGCCGGGCCTCGGGCGTGCCACCCTCGCGGTCGGGGGCGTAGATGCCCGGCACGCGCAGGATGCTGGTGCGCACGCCCGCGCGTCCCAGGTGGCGCAGGGCGCGCTCGGCGTCCACGCGGCGCTGTGCGCGCGGCGTGGACGGCGCCACGGCGCGCGCCTCGGTCACCCAGGCGCCGCCGCAGTCGCCGTACACCCCCGTGGTGGAAGCATAGGCCAGCGCATCGGGCAGGGTGCGCAGGCGCAGGGCACGCGCCAGCGCCAGGGTGCGCGGGTCGCGCCACCAGTCGGCAGCGCCCTGACCCGGCGGCGGCGCCAGATGCAGCACGCGCGTGGCCAGGCCCGCCAGGCGGCGCAGGCTGGCCGGATTGTCCAGGTTGCCGCGCAGCGGCGTGATGCCTCGCGCGCGCAGCGGCGCCACCTGGTCCGCGCTGGAGGTCAGCGCCAGCACGCGCACGCGCGGCTGGTCCGGGCTCGCGCCCTGCAGCAGGCGCGCCGCGCGCTGGCCCACGTCGCCGCAACCGACGATCAGCACGCGCGCACGGCGAAAGCGCGACGGCAGGGCACCCAGGGTGCAGGAAGGGGATACGGAACTCATGGCATGGCGAAGAGGGAACGCATGGCCTGTGGCGCATGCAGGCCTGCGAAGGGCAGGGGTCGGGGTGCGGGCAAAATCTCGGCCATTCGCAGTATTTGATCTTCCAAGGATAACCAAAGCATGACCCGCCCCGTGCCGCCCTCCCCCGCCCACCCGATCACCGTGCAGCCCAGCGGCCGCAGCTTCGAGGCGCAGCCCGGCGAAACCATCCTGGGCGCGGCCATCCGCGCGGGCGTGGGCCTGCCCTACGGCTGCAAGGACGGCGCCTGCGGCTCCTGCAAGTGCAAAAAAATCGAGGGCACGGTGGTGCACGGCGAGCACCAGGCCAAGGCCCTGAGCCCCGAAGAAGAAGCCGCAGGCTGGGTGCTGACCTGCTGCGGCGTCGCACAGACCCCGGTGGTGCTCGAATCGCGCCAGGTCACCGACGAAAGCGCCTACCCCATCAAGAAGCTGCCGGTGCGCGTGTCCGCGCTGGAGAAGGTGTCGCACGACGTGATGCGGGTGCGCCTGCAGCTGCCGGCGGCCGACACCTTCCGCTACCACGCGGGCCAGTACATCGAGTTCATTCTGCGCGACGGCGCACGCCGCGCCTATTCCATGGCCAACGCGCCGCACACCCAGGAAGGCGCGCCGGGCGTGGAGCTGCACATCCGTCACATGCCGGGTGGGCGCTTCACCGACCACGTGTTCGCCACCATGATCGAGAAGGAGATCCTGCGCGTCGAGGGGCCGTTCGGCAGCTTCTTCCTGCGCGAGGACACCGCCAAACCTGTCGTGCTGCTGGCCTCGGGCACGGGCTTTGCCCCGGTGAAGGCGCTGATCGAGCACATGCGCCACAAAGGCCTCAGCCGCCCGACCACGCTGTACTGGGGCGGCCGCCGCCCGGGCGACCTGTACATGGACGCCTGGGTGCGCGAGCAGGCCGCCGCGCTGCCCTGGCTGCGCTATGTGCCCGTGGTGTCGGACGCGCTGCCCGAGGACGCCTGGACCGGCCGCACCGGTTTCGTGCACCAGGCCGTGCTCGACGACTTTGCCGACCTCTCGGGCCACCAGGTCTATGCCTGCGGCGCGCCCATCGTGGTGGACTCGGCGCGCGCCGCCTACACGGCGCAGCGCGGCCTGCCGCCCGAGGAGTTCTACGCCGACGCCTTCACCTCCGAGGCGGACAAGCACGGGGCCAGTGCCTGAGCCCCCGGCAACGCAGCGATCAAACACATCAAAAACAATAGCTGCAAGCGCTTTATGGAAAAGGGTTTGAGGCCTTTTTTGCTGAAAAAACCTTCCCCGGGCAGCTTGCTGCACAATCGTCTCCATGAACCGCCGACACCTCCTTCTCTCCTGCGCTGCCGCTGCGGCGCTGTCCTCTCCCCTGGCTCTGGCGCAGGACGCCAAGCCGATCCGCCTGGTCGTGCCCTACGCCCCGGGCGGCCCGATTGACGTCACGGCGCGTGCGATGGCCGAGCGCGTGCGCGACACGCTGGGCACCGTGGTGGTGGACAACAAGCCCGGCGCGGGCGGAAACATCGGCGCCGACTTTGTCGCCAAGGCCGCGCCCGATGGCCTGACCATCGGCATCGCCGCCACGGCCACGCACGCCGTCAACCCCTGGCTCTACAAGCGCATGCCCTACGACGCGGGCAAGGACTTCGCCGCCATCACGCAGATGGTGCGCGTGCCCAACGTGGTGGTGATGAACGCCGAGAAGGCCGAGCGCCTGAAGATCCGCAGCGTGGCCGACCTCATCGCCTACGCCAAGGCCCACCCGGCCCAGCTCAACTACGGCAGCGGCGGCACCGGCAGCGCCGGCCACCTGGCGGGCGAGATGTTCAAGCAGCGCGCCGGCATCTACGCGCTGCACATCCCCTACCGGGGCGCCAGCCCGGCGCAGCTGGCGCTGCTGTCGGGCGAGGTGGACTTCAACATCGACAACCTGGCCGCCGCCGCGCCCAACATCAAGAGCGGCAAGCTGCGCGCCCTGGCCGTGACCACGGCGCAGGCCAGCCCGGCGCTGCCCGGCGTGCCGCCGCTGTCGGACACGCTCAAGGGCTTTGCCATCGACACTTGGTGGGGCCTGGTGGCACCCGCCGCCACCCCCAGGGACGTGGTCGCCAAGCTGAACAAGGCCTTCGTGGCCGCGCTGAACGCCCCCGAAACCCAGACCCGCTTCGCCACGCTGCTGGCCGAGCCCGTGCCCACCACGCCCGAACAGTTCGACGCGCTGATGAAGGCCGAGCGCGCCAAGTACGAAGC
>JANJVX010000136.1 GCA_024709845.1 Burkholderiaceae bacterium
GCTGTAGTACGCGGCATTGCGCGCAATGGCCTGCTCGCGCAGCTTCGACACCGTCACGGTGCCGGTGGCGGCATCGAAGGTATTGGTGCGGTATTCCGTCTTCAGGCGCGCGCGCAGCACGGCCTGGGCGTCGGCGCCCAGCTGATCGAACGGCTTGGCATACCCCTCCTGCGCGGCCAGGTCCAGCCAGGCCAGCAGTTCGCGGTGCAGCCAGTCGGCCGTCCAGTCGGGCGCCTGGTAGGCGCCGTGGCCCCAGATGGAGCCCAGCTGCATGCCACCCACCGACTGCCAGGCGGTCTGGCCGTCGAGGATGCTTTCCTCGGTGTAGAGCACGCGGCCGTCCTCGGTCTGCACGGTCTGCGGAATGGGCGGTGCGGTGCGGTACACCTCGACGCCGTAGTAGCCCAGCAGGCTGAAGCAGACGATCATCACGCCGATCAGCGCGAACCAGAGCTTGCGGTAATTACCCATGGCACACCTCCTGGCCGTGGGCGCGGCGCGCTCGGGTCTGGGGAACGGGGGCGAACCAGCCTCTGTGGGGCCGGTGGGAAATCGCGGGGACGGTGTGCATGGAGCTCCTCTCGTAAAGATGAATTACATATGACTCTTTGCACAGACCGGGCCAGCTTTGCGCCCCAAGCAAATCAAGGGTTTACACCAATCAGGGTCAATTTCACCGCCTGCTTTCAGGGTTTAAAGTACCATTGAAGGGTCATGAATACCCTGATCGAAGCCCCCTGGCTGGCGGACCTCGCCACCGAACTGCCCGCCAACGTGCGCCTGCAGCGCCTCATTGGCGGCCTGCGCGCACATTTCTGCTGCGGCGCGGTGGCGCTGTTGCGGCTGGAAGAAGACCACCTGTGCCCCGTGGTGGTGGACGGCCTGGTGAGCGAGGCCCTGGGCCGGCGCTTCGCCGTGCGCCAGCACCCGCGCCTGGCGGCCATCCTGGCGCGCGGCGAGGTCACCTGCTTCGACCGCGACAGCCAGCTGCCCGACCCGTACGACGGCCTGCTCGACACCCTGGTGGGCGAGCCGCTGCCGGTGCACGACTGCATGGGCGTGGCGCTGCGCATCGACGGGCGGCCCTGGGGCGTGCTCACGCTCGACGCGCTGCAGACCGGCACCTTCGACGAGCGCGCGCGTGCCGACCTGGCCGACTGCGCCGTGCATGTGGAGGCCGCCGTGCGCATCACCCGGCTGGAGCAGCAGGTGCAGGTGCTGGGCCGCGCTGGCAGCACGCACGCCAGCGAGCCGCACGACGACCCGGCCCTGCGCAGCGCCCTGGACGACAGCGAGATCCTCGGCCAGAGCGAAGCCTTGCTGCGCCTGCAGCACGAGGTGAAGGTGGTGGCCGGCTCCGACCTGCCCGTGCTGCTGCTGGGCGAGACCGGCGTGGGCAAGGAGCTGTTCGCGCGCCTGCTGCACCGCCATTCGCAGCGCCGGGGCAAGCCACTGGTGCACGTGAACTGCGCGGCGCTGCCCGAGTCTTTGGCCGAGAGCGAGCTGTTCGGCCACCGCCGGGGCGCCTTCTCGGGCGCGGTGACCGACCGGCCCGGGCGCTTCGAGGCCGCCGAGGGCGGCACGCTGTTCCTCGACGAGGTGGGTGAACTGCCCCTGCCCGTGCAGGCCAAGCTGCTGCGCACGCTGCAAAACGGCGAGATCCAGCGCCTGGGCGCCGACGAGCCCCGGCGCGTGAACGTGCGCGTGGTGGCCGCCACCAACCGCAGCCTGCGCGACCATGTGCGCGACGGGAGCTTTCGCGCCGACCTGTACCACCGCCTCTCGGTCTACCCCGTGCCCATTCCGCCGCTGCGCGAGCGCGGTGACGATGTGCTGCTGCTCGCCGGGCGCTTCCTGGAGCAGAACCGCGCGCGCCTGGGCCTGCGCAGCCTGCGCCTCTCGGGCGCGGCCCAGGCGGCGCTGCGCCACTACCACTGGCCGGGCAACATCCGCGAGCTGGAGCATGTCATCAGCCGCGCCGCCCTCAAGGCCCTGAGCCGGGGCGCCAGCCGCAACGACATCGTGACGCTGGAGCCCGCGCTGCTGGACCTGGACGCACTGCAGGCCCCGGCCCCGCCCGCGCCGCTGACGGACCTGCCCCCCGCAAACGCCACCCCGCCCGCCGCCCGCACACCCGCCACGCTGCGCGAGGCCGTCGACGCCTGCCAGCGCCAAAGCATCCAGACCGCACTCGCGCGCCACGACGGCAACTGGGCGCGCGCAGCGCGGGCGCTGGACATCGACGCGAGCAACCTGCACAAGCTGGCACGGCGGCTGGGGCTCAAATGAAAGACGACGAATCCGAGAGTATTCTGGGCTTATGGCTTAGAGCGACGCTGATTGGCAGCTCTCTTCATTCACCGTTCCCTACCCCCGCTCGGCATAGCGGCTGAACCGCCATGCCGTGCCCTGCAGGGTGATGCGCCGCCAGACGGCGCGCTTTTCTGCCGGGCTGTAGGCCAGCCAGTGTTGCACCTCGTCAAAACTGCGCCCGCAACCCTTGCACCAGTCGTCGCCCTGGCTGGTGGAGCAGATGGCAATGCACGGTGTATCCGGTGTGGTGGCATACCAGTCCAGCCAGGCGACCAGGGCCTCGGGCGGCAGCGCGGCCTCGTCGATGGCGTCGTGCTGCAGGTACACCATCCGCGCATACACATCAGCCAACGCCCGCAGCGGTGGCGCCAGCGCCAGGCCCTCCTGCCGGGGCGCGTGGGCGCGCCAGTGGTTGATGGCGGCTTCAATATCGATGATGTGGATGGTGGCCATGGGCCGGGGGATGATAACGGCGAGGCCCGCCCGCAAACAGTCTGCATGCGTAGTACCCACAACTTGTTGCCCCCCGGTGGCAATGGTTTAATCGGCGTCCGAAGGGGAGTAGCTCCCGCCCGTGTAGGAAAATACGGGGTTCGGCTGGTCGTCAATACGGAGCGTGTCGCACGCTCCCGGCCTGCCGGGCAGCGCACCCGTGGCGCTGCCGAGCAAGACCTTCGATCCGAACCTGCGCGCAGGTCTGATCGAGGGCGCACACCCGGCTCCACAGGCCGCCGTGGCAGCTGTCGGCGGGCTTGCCGCAGTGCCCATTCACGATAACCAAGAGAGTTCCATGGAACAGTTCCTGACCCCCGAGTTCTGGGTCGCCGTCGGCCAGATCATCATGATCGACATCCTGCTCGGCGGCGACAACGCCGTCGTCATTGCCCTGGCCTGCCGCAAGCTGCCCGTGCACCAGCGCACCAAAGGCATCTTGTGGGGCACAGCCGGGGCCATCGGTCTGCGCGTGGTCCTGATCTTCTTTGCGCTCACACTGCTGGCGATTCCCTTCCTCAAGCTGGCCGGTGCGGCCCTGCTGGTCTGGATCGGCATCAAGCTCCTGGCTCCGGACCCGGAAGGTGACCACGGCAACATCCAGGCCAGCGACAAGCTGCTCGCGGCCATCAAGACCATCATCGTGGCCGACCTCGTGATGAGCGTGGACAACGTGATCGCCATCGCAGGCGCGGCCCAGGGCGCGTCCGACCACCACCAGATGCCGCTGGTGGTGTTCGGCCTGCTGGTCAGCATCCCGATCATCGTCTGGGGCAGCCAGCTGGTCATCAAGCTGATGGACCGTTTCCCCGCCATCATCGTCTTTGGCGGCATGCTGCTGGGCTGGATTGCGGGCACCATGTTCGTGTCCGACCCGGCCGTGGCCAACCCCGAGACTCTGGCCTGGATGCCCAAACTGGACCAGGCCAACGACTGGATCAAGTACAGCGCCGGTCTGGCAGGCGCGTTGCTGGTGTTTGCCATGGGCAAATGGATGATGGCGCGCCAGGCCGCCATGTCCCAGGAAACCCCGGCTGGCTGACAGCACGCACCGCCTGCGGGACGGGAGCGTGGCGGCTCCCGTTTGTTTTTTCCCAGTCCCTTGCGCTATGCTGGGCGCCATGAAACTCCTTGCCAAATGGCTGCTCAGTGCCTCCGCGCTGCTTTTTGTGGCCTATGTGTACAGCGGTGTGCAGGTGGAGAGCTTTGCCGCCGCACTGATCGCGGCCCTTGTCATCGGCCTGTTCAACGCCGTGCTGCGCCCCATCCTGGTGGTGCTGACGTTGCCGGTCACCATCGTCACGGTGGGGCTGTTCCTGTTTGTCATCAACGCGCTCATGTTCTGGGCCGCTGCGGGCGTGCTCAGCGGCTTCCATGTCACCGGCTTTGGCGCCGCTTTGCTGGGCTCGCTGATCTATTCGGTGCTGGGCCTGCTGATCGAGTCAGCGCTCGGCGGCCTGTTCGCGAAGAAGTAGCTCCACGGCACGCAGGCGCGTGTCAATGATCGACGCCTCGACATGGTCGGCCGCGGCCCGGCTTGTCCGCGCCAGATCCTGCCCGGCCTTGAAACGGTCCACCGCCGCCGCATAGTCGTAGCGTGCGGCGTGGGCCTCGGCCTCGGCGCGCACGGCGCGAAGCGGCTGACCCTGCGCCAGCCACACACTAGAGAGCAACTGCCACATGCCCGCGTCGCGCGGGTGCAGCGCGACCCAGGTTTGCAACGGCCCGGCCAGACCGCCCGTGTCGCCAGAGCGCAGTCCGGCCTGGGCGCGCAACATCTGCTCGGGGCGCTGGTCTCCGGGCGGCACCAGACGCAGGGCGCTCGCGGCATCGCCTGCAGACAGCTCCACCTCTGCGCCCAGCAGCCGGGCCTGGCGCAGTGCTGCGGAATCGCCCTGCACGGCCTGCAGCAGGCGGGGGTACAGCGACCGCGCAGCCGCCGCGTCGCGCAATTCGCTGGCGGCCAGCACGGCGGCATACAGCACGGCGGCGCGGCGTGGCGCGGGCAACGCGGCAAAGCCGCCGCCATCGGGTTCGGCCATCCATTGGCGCAGCGGCTCGACGCCCGGACGGGCCAGCACGCGGGCCCGCGCTGCCAGCAGCGCATGCTCCAGCGTGGGAAGCAGGGCCGGCGCAGGCTGGATCTGGCGTGCCTGCACATCGGCCAGGCGCTGCGTGGTCAGTGGGTGGCTGCGCAGGTAGGGCCAGGAGCCGTTGTCATTGATGCGGTTGGCCTGCTGGAGCTTTTCGAACATGGCGGAAAAACCTTGCGGTGCAAAGCCGGCGGGTGCCATCAGGCCGTAGCCGATCCGGTCGGCCTCGCGCTCCATGTCGCGCGAGAAGTTGAGCTGGTTCTGCACCGCCAGGGCCTGCCCACCCATGGCCAGCGCCTGCGCTGCATCGGGGCTTTTACTGGCGGCCAGCGCACCCAGAATCATGGCGCCCACCATCAGGGGCGCCTGGCGGTTCTGCTGTGCAATCAGGCGCGCTATGTGGCGCTGCGTGACATGGCTTAGCTCATGGGCCAGCACCGAGGCCAGCTCGTCGCGGCTGGCCACCACGCCGATCAGCCCCAGATGCACGCCCAGGTATCCGCCCGGCAGGGCAAAGGCATTGACCGTGCGGTCGCGGCCCAGCAAGACCTCCCAGGCGAAGCGTTCGTCCAGTTCAGGTGAAAGCTCGCCACGCTCGCGTGCCGCGGCCAGCAACGCCTGCCACAGTGTCTGCACATACTCGACCAGTACCGGGTCATCGATGTAGTCGGGGTCGCGGTAGAGGTGGCGGATGATGCTGTCACCGAGCCGGCGTTCGGCACTGGCGGTCATGTCTCCGCCGTCGCCCAGCGCAGGAAGCGCAGACTGCGCACGTGCCGGAAGCACGGCCGGGGGCGCAAGCGCTATCAAAAGTGAAGCTGTCAGCGCTTTAATGGTGAGCCTGGAAGCCATATTTTGCTTAAAACCCTGAATCAATGGGGCGCCAATGCCCGCCGCCGCTTCGCAGAAGCGCCCGCATCGCACACCACCGTATGATGCCCGGTGCCGCCAAAGTTTCCGCTCCACCGCTCCCGGTTCACACAATATGTCCGCACTCACCCATTTTGACGCCCAGGGCCAGGCCC
This sequence comes from Burkholderiaceae bacterium, assembly GCA_024709845.1. Classification (GTDB taxonomy): domain Bacteria; phylum Pseudomonadota; class Gammaproteobacteria; order Burkholderiales; family Burkholderiaceae_C; genus Simplicispira. Next base: position 5,924 of record JANJVX010000136.1, read on the forward strand.
ACATGGTCGATGTGGCTGCCAAGGCCGCCACGCACCGCATTGCCGTGGCCACCGGCCGCATCGAGATGCAGCCCGCCACGCTAGCGCTCATCGAGGCGGGCAACGCCAAGAAGGGCGACGTGCTGGGCATTGCCCGCATCGCCGGCATCCAGGCCGCCAAGAAGACCAGCGACCTCATCCCGCTGTGCCACCCCCTGGCGCTGACCCGTGTCGCTATCGAATTTGAAGCTGCAAGCGCACACCAGCCGGGCACTACCGGCATATTTTGTGCTGCAACTGTGGAAACCGTGGGCCCCACCGGCGTCGAGATGGAGGCCCTGACCGCCGTGCAGATCGCCCTGCTCACCATCTACGACATGTGCAAGGCCGTGGACCGCGGCATGTCCATCCACGACGTGCGCGTGCAGGAAAAGCATGGGGGCAAGTCGGGGAGCTATGTGGCGCCTGCGCCGTCCACCTGACGCGACCTGCGGAGCTTAGCCGCCGGCAGGAGCACCAACGACCCGGTTGGCGCTGGACCAGCGTTCGTACTCCTTTGGATAGGCGGCCCTGTAGCGGCGCATGTGGAAGGCGACTTCGTCGTCCCGCCCCAGCAGCAATGCGCTCTCGATCAACGGCTCGATCACACGCGGCTCAGGGGAATAGTGCAGCAGTGCGGTTGCCAGCACATGCATGCGCTGCGCATTCTCCTTGGTGACCGGGGTGGTGGTCAGAACCGCAAAATCCACCGCGTCGGCGAACAGCCAGGTGCCGGACACTTTGGTCAGGGTGTTCTCCCGCAGGGCTTCGGAACGCAGATGCACCGGCTTGTACACCTGGCTGATCCGCGAATAGTCCCAGCTTGCATACCCCATAAACGCTATTATTAATATAGCTGCCAGCGCTTTATAGATAAGGCTTAAATGTTTATTTTGCGCATGGTCGGCCACGTGCCTCTGCCCATTCTCTGAGGCGCGCCTGCGCCAAAGAATGAGAATCGCCAGCACGGTCACCAATTGAAAGGGGCCATACCACAGAGGAAACTCCAGCATGCTGTGCAAGCCCACCAGCGCCAGAATGCCCCAGGCCAGTTGCCGCGCGGGATCTGTCTCGCGCCAGGGCTTAGCGTTCCAGATCCAGGCCAGCACCACAAGGCAGACCAGCACCGCCACGGGCACGCCCAGCTCCACCGCCAGATGCAAAGGCAGGTTGTGCGCATTGTCCAGCAGCACACAAAACCGTTCACCAGGGAACAGTGTGATGTAGTGGGCGTAATCCAGTTCACCCCAGCCCCAGCCGAGCCAGGGTTTCTGTGCAATCAGGAACAGCACGTTGGACCACAGGACGCGGCGGCTGGTGCAGCCCGGCGCATCGCCAAAACGCGCCATCAGCCCATCGGCCCGGAAACCAGTCCATTGCAGCAGCAGATCGGGCAGCAGCCATGCCGCCACACCATAAGTGACCACCCCCACCAGCGCCAGCCCCACCGCCAGGCGCCCCAGCGAAGCGCGCCACAGCGCTAAAAGCATTCCGATCACCACCCACTGTGCCAGCCCCGTGCGCGACGCCGTGGCCGCACTGCCCACCGCCAGCAGGGCCAGCGCCCAGGCCGTGAGCAGTCCAACCCACCACATGGGCCACGGCCGACCGCCCGCATGCAAGACGCCACCCATCTGTGCCGAAGGATTGTCAGCAGCAGGTGCCCGTAAACGTGCCTCGGTCTGCGCGACTACCCACAGCAAGGCCCACAGTCCCATGCTGACCAGTGTGGCCTGCTGGTTGCGTTGACGCAGATTGCCCATGGCCTGACCGGGCCTGGAGGTGTGCACCCAGGGATCCAGCCCGGTGGCAGCACCAAAATACTGCAACAGACCGATGGCACTCGCCAGCAGCGCGGCAAGCAGCAGACCGGCGCTGAGCCAGGCGGCCATTTCAGGATGATCGTGCCAGACACTCTTACCGGTTGGAGCAGCACCTGGTGACCGTGCATGCCACGCGACCGCTATCAACCATCCGCACAATCCGGCTGCCATTAATGGCCAGAAGTTGGTGGAGGGCGGTTGCGTGTAGGGAAACAGGAATGGCAACGCGACCGCAAGTGACATCAGCGGGGAAGTAAATAGAGCGAGAGACAAAGGGGAAAAGCGCAAGAAAAGCCTATGAGAGAACGATCAGCACCGGTCTCCTACACTGCAGTCAGTTAAATTGCTACCACCAGCGCACGCAGGCAAAGCCCCATACTTCAGCAACGCACTATCACCTCAAAACGCGGTAGTCAATTTGCATTATTTTAGAACCCTCCCACAGGGGCATAGCCAATAATATTCGCTTCTACATCCAACAAGGCTATCCACTGGTCAAGAAACTTTTGACTCACTAGGGGGAGGTAGTAAATTCGATCAATGGACACGCCCGCTTTTTCCACTGCATCATCAATGGCAGCTTGTACTTCTGGCACTTGCTTTGCACGCAAGTCAGGCAATGATTTCATGCGTTGCCGAGCAAGCGGACGGCTATCGTCATAGCTTTGCCACCAACCGGGACGGGCGCTTGGCTCCAAACCGCGCAGCGATAACTCAATGCTCTTTAGAGTTTCAATCCCATCCCGGGCTTTTCGTGTACCCAATAAGATGGGGCCACCCCATGAAAGCGACTGCCATTGAGGCAATGCTTGGGGTAAATTTGCAACATCGACCTGAGCCGCCGCAACAGAAACAAACCGATCAGATTCAAAAACCAGAACCACTGGCCGTGCTTGGGCAATGCTATAAATGCCGTAAATCAATGCACCAAATTGAATGATGACAATCAAAGACAAATCCGCTATCAACTCACGCCTTGGTTTTTTGGGGGCATAAAGCAAGCCAGTCAACACCGGACCACAAACAACATCAACCCCAACCAAAATCCAGAACAAATCCAAACCTCCCGCCAAATATCGCAGCGGGTGGGGAAACCAGACCCCCAACACCAAGAATGCCATGAGCAGTGCCACCACTAGACTCAAAAAGAAATGAATACTGAATGCGCGTACTGCGGCGTGAACTCTGGAACAACTAATCATCGCCTTAAAAAGCAGAAAAATATTCAAACCAAACAAAAATCTTCCCACCACAAGAAGCAGGCATTAGCAACCCCATTAGAAGCCCTAACGGCACTCACCGGAAGCATATTTGTTCGGCAAAGTCCCTGCCGCGCCAAAACCGGCCGCACCTGCAGCCTTACAACGCCACTTGACTTGCGCCACCGGGGTCGGAATGGGTGTGCCTGCCACAGCGGTTGCCAATGCCACCCCACCTGTTCCCAACACATCCGTACCACCGGTATAAGGCGATATCACTAATGTTCCGTTTCCCGCAGATGCTGCGGTTGTAGCGACAATCACCCCTGTCGTACCAGTAATTCGTACATCGACCACATTCCTGCTGTTCACCGTGATTGTCCCGTCGGCAATTCCAACTGCTGGAACCGTTCCATATCCTTCGGCATACCCCATGGCACCATGGTTGGCATTAGTATGGGCAGCCAGTTTTGCATCCGCAACAAACCCCATGATTTCCGATGCACGGGCACGCACGGTGTAATCCTGATAGGCAGGCAAAGCCACGGCAGCCAATATGCCAATGATCGCCACAACGATCATTAATTCGATCAGAGTAAACCCTTTTTGAGTATATTGCATAGCAAACTCCAGTCAAGACTCATACAAACTGACTACAAGAGCCTTATTTACAGATCCAATGAAAAGAGGATTCCAGTTTCCTGGAATCCTCTTGCTTTCAGCTACACGCGAAATGCCAAATTAATGGCCTGATCACACAGCTAAATTAACGGCACTCTCCAGGAGCATACTTGTTCAGCAGTGTTCCTGCAGTGCCAAAACCCGTGGCGCCTGCAGCCTTGCAACGCCATTTGATTTGAGTAGCCGGGGTAGGCAACGGCGTGCCAGCCACTGCGGTCGTCAGTGCGGCGCCACCAGTACCCAGCACGTCGGTACCCCCTGTATAAGGCGACACAATCAACGTGCCGTTACCGGCTGCTGCCGTCGTAGTAGCAGTAATCACGCCAGTCGTGCCAGACAAGAGCACATCAACCACGTTCTTGCTGTTCACCGTGACGGTCCCGTCCGCAACACCCGACGCAGGCGTGGTGCCATAGCCCTCGGCATAGCCGATAGCGCCGCTGGTAGCGTTGGTGTTGGCTGCCAATTTTGCATCGGCAATGAAGCCCATGGCTTCAGCGACGCGGGCGCGCACTGTGTAGTCTTGGTAAGCGGGCAGTGCCACGGCAGCCAAGATACCGATAATCGCCACAACGATCATCAGTTCGATCAGGGTGAAACCCTTTTGCAGAGAACGCTTCATTTAGAACTCCTAGAAAATTTGCAGATGCGCCCTCTAAAAGCAGCTTCCGTGCCAGCCATCAATGTAACAATGAGTATCCGAATGGAGCTGTAACGCCAAAAAAATAGCTTTACCCGTTACAAAAATCCCATTTATGCTTGGTGCAATGCCATTTTTGTTGCGCATCTATGTCACTCACAATCCAACCACTCACACCTCCAGCACATCCCCTGCCCGCAGCCAACGGATATCGTGCGGCGCAGCAAAGCCATGGGGGGTGCGGGCATCGAACTGCCGGATCTCAGCCATGATGAGCTCGGTTTCCGAGGGCTTGGTGTGCGTGATGTAGATGGGACAGGGGCGGGCCGGGTCGAGCTGGGCCAGCTCCAGTGCCAGGGAGTGTGGTGCCAGATGCAGCGCGCGCTCTGCCAGATCGCTTTCGCGGTTGCTGAAGGCGGTTTCGATCACCAGCATCGCCATGGGAATCTGGTTCACACGCTGCCAGAAGACAGGGTTGCGCCCGGTGTCACCGCTGAACACCCACCAGCCGCCGCTGCCTTGCACGGCATAGCCGACGGCGGGCACGGTGTGTTCGGCCGGAAGCACTTCGAGCGAAATGCCCGCCGCATTCAGCGTCTGGCCCACCGCCAGAGCACTGAAGCGCAAAAATGGCGCCTTGGCACTGGGAATGCGGCTGAAGTCGGGCCAGATGACATTGTTGAACACATGCGTCTGAAGCGCGGCGATGGTTTGCGGCAGCGCATGCACCCGGACCGGTTTGCTGCGCCGCGACGAAACCGCATCCAACATGAGTGGCAGCGCTGCAATATGGTCCAGATGCGAGTGGGTCAGAAAGACATGGTCCACCGCCTGCATCTCTTCCAGCGTGAGATCACCCACGCCGGTACCCGCATCAATGAGGATGCGGCCGTCGATCAGGAACGAGGTGGTGCGGCAATCCCGGGCAATGGCACCGGAGCAGCCGAGCACGCGAACTTTCATGGTGGATGCCGTGGTTTACTTGGTGTCGAAATGGGTTGCACCGTCCCAGTCAGGAATATAGGGTAACACCCGCTGCGCCTGCAGGCGTTGGCCATAGAAAGCCAGCAACGCGGGGGTATGCCCTGCAGCCTGCAGTGCGGGCCAAAGGGTGTCGCAGCGAAGCCAGTCCTGCGCCCGGAAAGCGCCCAACCATTCGTGCCAGATATCCAGCGCGTGTTGCTGTGCGGCGGTCAACATGCCGAGGGGCGCAACCGGGCGGTAGATTGCCACGGCCTGTTCTTTTCCCTTGACGCATACACGGTCAAGCTCCTGCCACACAAAGCCGCGCGCCTGGGCATGGGTGCTTTCGCTGGCCACGATCTCGACTCCATATACCTTGCACAAGCCCTCCAGGCGTGAGCCGAGGTTGACCGCATCGCCAATCACCGTGTAGCTACGCCGTATGTCCGAGCCCATGTCGCCGACACACATCGCTCCGGTGTTCAGGCCCACCCCCACGCCAATGGCGGGCAGGTCGAGCTGCCGATGTTCTTCATTCAGCACCTGCACTGCCTGCACCATGCCCAGGGCGGCGCGCACCGCCATCGTGGCGTGCTCCGGTGCGGCCACCGGTGCGCCCCAGAAAGCCATCACACAGTCACCCATGTACTTGTCGATAGTTCCACGCTCGGACCGGATGATCCGCGTGAGCCGGGTAAAGATGGTGTTGAGCAGGGCCTGCAGTTGCACAGGCTCCATGCGCTCGGACATGGCAGTGAAGCCGCGCATGTCGCAGAACATGACCGTGAGTTCGCGGCTGGCCGCCTGCATGCTGTAGCGCTCAGGCTCCAGCACCATCTCGTCCACCAGTTCAGGAGGAACATAGGTTCCGAACAGCTGCGCCAGTCCCCGCTTGGTCCGGCTTTCGACAAAATAGCCGTAGCTCATGTTCAGCGCATAGGCCAGCAAGACCAGCAACAGTACCGTCGCCAGAGGCATTGCCAAACCATGGGTCTGGTACAGCCAGGCATTGAGACCCACCAGCCCCGCCATCATCGCGCTGCTCAGCACCACGGCCGTTCCCGCGCCGAGCATTGGCAGCGCCAACGCCAGCAGCAGCCCTGTGCAGGCAATCTGAAATACATCGAACCCGGCGGCATAGTCCGGCCGCACGGTACCCGCACCATCCAGAAATCCGGCGATGACGTTGGCATGCGTCTCGACGCCTGGGTAGGCGCCATCGACGGGTGTTGCCCGCAGATCCTGCAACCCGGGCGCGGTGGAGCCCACCAGCACAATCTGACCCTGCAGGCTGGCGGCCGCAAGCCGCCCTTCGAGGATATCGGCCGCCGGAATGTAGCGAAAGGACCCTCCCTGCGGCCCCCCCGGCCCCCGGTAGGGGACCAGGGTGGCAAGCTGGTCATCGACGGGGAGCCGCATGGCGCGGCCATCCTGGTGCAACTCGATGCCCTGGAGCGGTTCGGGGCCGCCGCTGGGGCTTGTCCGCGCAAAAACCGGACGCACCTGGGGTTTGTCCAGCAGAGCGCGAAACACCGCGAGAGCCAGCGATTCGTAGTATTGACCTTGATACTCAGCCAGCAAGGGCAGCGAGCGCACCACACCATCGGCGTCGTTCATGGCGTTGAAAAAACCCGCCATCGGCGCAGCCTGCGCCAGCGGCGCGATATTGCTGCCATACCCATTCCATGTCGTGGCCCGCAGCTGCCGCCCCTGCAAGACGGTGGTATCGAGCGTGGGGGCGGGCAAGATGCCACGCGCCTTACCGTCCCGGTCACTGGTGAAGTAGTAGCCCAGCACAACGCTCTGCCCTTCAAGCGAGCGTGCGAACTGCGCGTCAAAATCAAGCTCCGGCGCCAGCCGTGCAAGTTGCTCGGCAAAACCCGGCTGGCCCCGCAACGGCCCCTGGGCCAGCTGTTGCAGGTTCTTCAGACCTGAGCTGCCATCGGGTTCGGCAAAGACGATATCGAATCCCAGAACAGCCGCCTGCTGGCGCTCCAGCAGCTCCCGGGTAAAACGGGCCATTCTGTCGCGTCCCCAAGGCCAGTGCCCCACACGCTCGAGGCTTTGCTCATCGATATCGACGATGACGATGCGCTCGTCCAGCGTGCGCGGCATGGTCGCGCGCAGCCGGACGTCATAAATCAACTGATCCAGGCGCTCCAGCACAGGCATGTGCAAGGCGCCGGTGGCATGCAGCAGCGCCAGCAGCATCGGCAGCATGACCACCGCCATGCGGCCGCCGCGCCTGCGCAGCGTGCCCGCGAAGCGCCTGCCCACCCCTTTCAGACCCTGATCGCCCATCGCTTGCCCTCGGCTGCGCGGTGCAGGTGGGCTTGCCTTTAGCTCTGGATGAACTGCATTTCCGTGCCGGCCAACTCCAGCATGTCGCCCGTGTGCAAGGGCACCGATGCCTGGCCGATGCGCGCTCCGTTGTGCATGGGAGTATCCGGGCCCTCCACGTGCGCCAGCACAAAACCATGGTTTCGCCGGGTGATGGAGGCCACGGCGACCCCCGGTTTGCCAATGGTGGTCACCACCTTGGTCAGCGCCACCTCACGCCCTGCGGCAGCCCCCGAAAGTACACGAATCACGGCAGACATGGGGGCGGCTGCGGCGCCTGCGGGCGCTGCAGCCGGTGCGGGCGCCGGGCGCGGCGCCAAAGGCGGGGGAACCATGCCGGGCTTGAAGATCATCGTCTTTTCGTAGCCCCCGTCCTCTTCCTCGTGGAGGAAGCGGATCTTGTACTTGCCGACTTCAATGGTGTCACCATTGCGCAAAACCTGCCGCTTGATGGCCTTGCCATTGACGTAGGTGCCATTGGTGCTACCCAGGTCCTCCACCTCCACCTCATGCCCGGTCATGTGCATCACCGCATGCTCGCCACTGACCGCGAGGTTGTCGATCACGATGTCGTTGTAGGGGCGGCGGCCCAGCATGGTGCGCTCCTTGGTGAGCTGCACCTCCTTGATGACGACGCCGTCGATCGATACGATCATTTTGGGCATGACCTACTCCTGCTCTTCTTTATGCATGTAAAACAATTCAATGGACGCTATGCCTGCCGCAACAACCGCGACATGAGACTGCGTCTGCCGCTCTCTGCAGCGCCCGCCTGCACCAAGACAACGCTGATGTTGTCCCGGCCTCCATTCGCATTGGCGGCGTCCACAAGACGCCGTGCCTTCTCTTCCAGCGGGACATTGGCGGCGGCCAGAGTGGTCAGTTCCGCGTGGTCGACCATCTCGCTCAGACCATCCGAGCACATGAGATACAGGTCCTGCGGTTCAACCTTGAATTCATTGATCTCGACAAGCACATGGTCTTCGACGCCCAGAGCCCGTGTGACCAGGTTTCGGCTGGATGAAAGCGCGGCCTGCTGCGGGGTGATCAGACCGGCGTCGATCTGTTCCTGCAACCATGAGTGGTCGCGCGTGATCTGCTCCAAAATGCCAGCACGCAAACGGTAGCAGCGCGAATCACCGATATGCCCCAGCATCAGCCGGCTTCCCTGAAAAACACCGACCACCAGCGTGGTTCCCATGCCGGAGTACTGTGGATTGGCTTCGGCCGCGCCCAGGATGGCCTGGTTGGCATTGTCCACGCAGATTTCGATGCCGCGGCGCAAATCAAACGCCTTGAGGTGGTGTCCGGCCTGGGCCAGCCAGCGCGCCAGTTCTGTGCGGATGAATGTGGTGGCCATGCCGCTGGCCACCTCGCCCGCGTTGTACCCCCCCATGCCGTCGGCCAGCAAGGCCAGGTGGTTCTGGGGGTCCACGCAAACAGCATCCTCATTGTTCGCGCGCACACGCCCTGGATCGGTGCGTGCGTAAAACTCGTAAACCATCTTCACCGCGGTCATCGCGCACCCGGGCCCATGGCGGAATCAGGGACCCGCTGGACGGGGTCGTCATCCATTACAGTTTCTTGAAAGTCCGCCATTTTGTGCTCGTTGAGGTCGCTGCGCGCATCATAGACGAGCGAATGGTTCTCACGCACCTCTGCACCGCCCGTGCCAAGGCTGTTTTTCACGCCCCGCAAATCGGCGGCAAACTGGCGGCCCGTCTGGTAGCGTTCCTGCGGGTTCTTGCGCAATGCAAGGGCCACGATGCGGGCCAGTTCGGGCGGCACATCCGGGCGCAGCGTCCGAACGTCAGGCGCGGGTACGCGGGCGATGTTGTGCATCAATTCACTCATTGACGCCCCCCGCAACGGCAGGCTGCCCGTCAACAACTGGAACAGCGTGACCCCCAGCGCGTAGAGGTCGCAGCGCCCGTCCACCTTGTGCCCCGCCAGTTGCTCCGGCGCCATGAAACTGGGTGTGCCCAGCACCAGCCCGGTGCGGGTCTTGCTGCTGTCGGTGATGCGTGCGATACCGAAGTCCGACACCTTGACCATCCCCGTCGCCGCGTCGAACATGATGTTGGCAGGCTTGATGTCGCGGTGCACCACGTTCTGCTGGTGGGCGTAGTCCAGGGCATCGGCAACGCACGCCACGATGGACACCACCTGTTCCAGCGGCAACAGGTGGTTCACCTGCGTGGCATCGGTCAAATCCTGGCCCTTGAGCAGTTCCATGGCGATCCAGGCCAACCCGTGCTCGTCGCCAGCGTCGTAGATGGTGACGATGTTCTGGTGCTGCAGCCGCCCTGCAGACTCCGCCTCGCGGAAGAAGCGCGCACGCGCGTCGACCAGGGCGGCACCGTCGAATTCCTGCCCCAGGGCCAGCGCCTTGATCGCCACCACCCGTCCGATCTTCGGGTCGCGCCCCTGGTAAACGACACCCATTGACCCGCGCCCCAGCTCCTTCTCGACCTGGTACCGGCCCAGGAGCGCGGGGGCTCCCTGGCCCAATGGCGGTTGCGGCTCCGGGGGGCTTCCAGCCTGGTCTGCCACTTCACCCAGCCGCTTTGCCCGCTTGCGCCGTGCCCGCGCTTCCTTGTGCTCGCGGTCCTGCCGCAGAATGTGCTCGTACACCGCCTGTGCCTTGCCGTACTGGTGCCTGCGCTCGAAATCCTGCCCCAGGTTCATCAGGTTGTCCTGAACCTGCAGGCTGGCCGGAACACGGCGCAGCCGCTCAAACGCCATGTCAAGCTGCCCCTGGCCTTGCAAGGCCAGGCCCATCATCCGGTCGGCCTCGTGGGCGCCCTGCCCACCCTGCAGCTGCATCGCCGGTGAATCGGCTCGTCTTGCGCACACCGCATGCCAGAGGGCTCCGGCCACCAGCGTGATGACCACCAGCCCTGTGGGCACCCACTGCCCCAGCCACGCCAGACCCAGCCACTGCAAACCGGCCAGGAACAGGGCCAGGCCCAACGCCGCAATGGCACCCATGGCCCAGCCCAGCCGTGGCAGCGCCAGCACCAGAAGCAATAGCACCCCAAGCCACAGCAGCACCACAACAGGCAGTGCCCAGACGGGCTGCACGAAAACGGCCCCCTGGCGGATGCTGGACACCTGGTCCGCCAGCAACACGACCGGCGGCACGGCCCTTGCGCCCGGAACCACCACCAGGGGCTGCACCTCCGGCGCCGTTCCGCCAATGAGCACCACCCTGTTCTGCAGGCGGGCCGGCGGAACCTTGCCGGTCAGCAGGTCGTGGAAGGAAATCGTCGTAAAAGCATTCGTACCTTGCCGCGCGGCATGGTGCGGCGGGCGCAGCACCGCCTGGTCATCCGTGGCGAGCGTCAGCCCGCCGAGGCCCATGGCCCGGTCCTGCAGTTGCCGCACATCGCGCATCCCGAGGTGCAGGCTATGGGCTGCGGCCAGCAGCGCCAGCGCAGGCATGCCCGCCCCGTCCTGGCGCAGCACCAGGGGCAGACGGCGCACCACGCCGTCGCCATCGGTCAGTTCCTGCATGTGCCCCACGCCGGCGGCCACCTGCCCGAGCAGCGCGATGGGGGGGCGCACGCCCTCGGCTGCCAGGGAATACGCCCCGGGATCGGTCATGGCACTGCGATGGACAAACGGCGGCCATTTTTCCACGCCTGCGTTGCTCTTGGCGTCCGGAGCCACGCGGGCCCCCAGCAGTACATTGCCTGCACGCTGGATGCTGGAGGCCAGCTTCTGATCGGTGTCCAGCGCGGCCTCCGCCTCATCCAGCGTGCGCCCTATCAGGCCGCTCAGCGCGGCAGCCTCAGGCGCCGCGGCGCCGAGCAGGGCACGGATTTCCCGCAGATGGGTCTGGACCGGATGGGTTTGCGGGTGCTCGAACGGCGTGGCGTAAACAATGGTCTTGGCACCTGCCGCCGACAGACGGTCAATCGCCTGGGCGTGCACATCACGCGGCCACGGCCAGGGACCGGTCTGCGCCAGGCTTGCCTCGTCGATGGCCACGATCACGATCTCGCTCAAGGGCGCGCGGTCTGCGCTGGCCGCTGCTGCGTCGTAGATCCGGTGGTCCAGGCTTTGCATCAGGCCGGTGGCGAAATACAGCGCGGCCATGACCAATGCCAGCAGCAGGGCTGCCGCCCCGTGCTTGCGCATTGCCTGCTGCCCCTCCGTTGTACGCCCCACGTGCACGTGCCCTTGGTTGACCCCGGATTTCCGTTGAGCCTGCCGTCGGCGCTGCGCAGGCCGCAGCGGCGCATTTGCGGCCTGACCAAGCCCCAAGGGAATCCGGGTTGAATTCGATGGATCAGTGATCTAGCAAGAACTGCGCCGACAGTTCGATGGCCTAAACCAGCGGTTCATGCGGCAGTGCGCGCCAGGACTTGCCATTTTTGTCATTTTGATAGCAAAAAGGCGCCAGTGGCCAAGCCACCAGCGCCTTTGACCGACGGAACGAAACGTCCCGGGTTCAGGTCAGAGCTGTGCCTTGAGCAGCTTGCCCAGTTCCGAGGGGTTGCGCGTCACGATGAAACCGCACTCTTCCATGATGGCGAGCTTGGCATCGGCCGTGTCGGCGCCGCCGGAGATGAGCGCGCCGGCGTGGCCCATGCGCTTGCCGGGAGGGGCGGTCACGCCAGCGATGAAGCCGACGATGGGCTTCTTCATGTTGGCCTTGCACCACTGGGCAGCTTCGGCTTCATCGGGGCCGCCGATTTCGCCGATCATGATCACGGCGTCGGTGTCGGGGTCTTCGTTGAAGGCGCGCATCACGTCGATGTGCTTGAGACCGTTGATCGGGTCGCCACCAATGCCCACGGCGGTGGACTGGCCCAGGCCGACTTCGGTCAGCATGGCCACGGCTTCATAGGTCAGCGTGCCCGAGCGCGAGACCACGCCGATGCGGCCCTTGCGGTGGATGTGGCCGGGCATGATGCCGATCTTGATTTCATCGGGCGTGATGATGCCGGGGCAGTTGGGACCCAGCAGCAGCGTCTTCTTGCCGCCAGCAGCTTCCTTGGCCTTCATCTTGTTGCGCACTTCGAGCATGTCGCGCACCGGAATGCCTTCGGTGATGCAGATGGCCATGTCCAGGTCGGCTTCCACGGCTTCCCAGATGGCGGC
>JANJVX010000233.1 GCA_024709845.1 Burkholderiaceae bacterium
CAGCGGCCACCGCGCAAGGGCCGCCCCGCCGCGCTGGTGGCGTCCCCCATCCCGCATCGCGCAGCGAGGCGAGAGAAGGGGGAAGGCGCGCAGCGCCACAGGGGGTTGTTCCTCAGTAGTGCGGCGGAATCTCGTCGCGCAGGTTGCGCGGCGCGGCGCCGCCGGGTTCGGGCATCTGCTGGCGCAGGTGGGCAAGCTCCTGCACCAGCCGGTCGATCTGCTGTTGCTGGCGGCGGTACACAGCCATGTTCAGCTGCTCCAGCAGGTCTTCCTGGTAGCTGGCCTTGATCTCCAGCCCGGTCAGGCGGGCGCCCATGGAATGATTGGAAATGAAAAAGAGCCGTGAGCCTTGCTGTGCAAGCGCTGGCAGCTCTTGAAAAAGGAGTGGCACCCCGGTGTGGCCGGGGCCCGGGCTCACTCCGCCGTGCGGATGGTTTCGCGGCCGTGGTCCTTGGCGCGGCCCAGGTCGTGGTCCAGGGCGCGCACCAGCTTGTCGGCGGCGCCGGTGAAGGCGTCGGCCAGCTTGTCGGCGTCGGCGGTCACGGTGACGGGCTGGCGGCCGGCGGGACGGGCCTCGAGACGGCAGCGCTTGTCATTCTTGCCGGACTTGCCAGCGTCCTCGTCGGTGAGGAACACCTCGACGCGCGTGACCTGGTCACGGAAGCGTGACAGGCGGGATACGGTTTCCTGCTGGATCCATTGGGCCAGCGATTCGCCGCCCTGGATCTTGTCGTCGGTGTGCACTTGAACTTGCATGGATTCTCCTTTGGCATGGTCCGGCACGGTGGCCGGTAAAAAACAGGGTCAACCGTCCCTCCATCATGCCTGCAATCGAGGGCATGGCCTTGAGTCGCGTCAATTTCCGGGTGGACTGCTATAGCTTGTCCAGCGCCACGGCCGGGGACCAGGCTGCGCCGGGCGGCAGCCCACGGGCCTCGGTGACGCGGTCCAGCAGCCGCCGGGCCGCCAGGTCGCCGGGCAGGCGCGCGAGCAGCGCTTGCAGGCGCGCTTCTGCCTCGTTCCAGGCGCGTGCATGGAAGGCGTCGAGCGCCGCACCGGACAGGCGGCAGGCCTCGGCGTCGTCGCAGGGCGTGTACACGCGCACGGGCTCGGTCTTGCCCTTGACGATCACGTCGTCGAGCGCGCGCAGCGCGATGCCGGCCGGCAACTGTGCCGCCGTGGCCTCAGAGAGCAGGATGCCGGTGCCGAAGGCCTTGTTCGCCCCTTCAAGCCGCGCTGCCAGGTTCACCGCGTCGCCGATGGCGGTGTACGAGAAGCGCTGCTCCGAGCCCACGTTGCCCACCACCACGCGGCCCGTGTGCAGCCCGATGCGCATGTGGATGCCCGGCAGGCCACGCGCGCGCAGATCAGCCACCAGCGGCTCCATGGCCTGCTGCATGGCGATGGCGGCGCGCACCGCGTGCTCGGCGTGGTGCTCGTCGGCCAGCGGCGCGCCCCAGAAGGCCATCACCGCGTCGCCGATGAACTTGTCCACCGTGCCGCCCGTGGCGTGGATGAGCGGCGTCATGGCGTTGAAATAGCCCGTGAGCACCTCCACGGTCTGCTCGGCGCTGAGCTGCTCGGACAGCGTGGTGAAGCTGGCCAGGTCGGTGAACATGAGCGTGACCTCGCGCGCCTCGCCTCCCAGGCGCAGCAGCTCGGGCTGGGCCACCAGGCGCGCCACCACCTCGGGCGGCACGTACTGGGCGAACATCGCGCGTGTCTGGCGCGCGCGCCGGCGGGCCGTGGCATAGGCCACCAGGGCCGTGGCGCCGTAGATGGCGAGCACGCCGGCCAGCGGCAGCAGCGGCGGCAGCCAGAGGCTGGCGCGCGTGAACAGCCCCCATGACAAGAGCAGCGTGCCACCGGCCAGCCCTGCCGCAGCGGCGGCCACCGCGCCCGGGTGCCAGAGCACGCTGGCGGGCACCAGCACGGCCAGCGCCAGCAGCACCAGTGCGGCGCCCCAGCCCTCGTGCGCCGGGCGCAGGCTGTCGCCCTGCAGATGGTTGTCGAGCAGCGTGGCCTGCAGTTCCACGCCGGGGAACAGGCGCTCGCCGCCCAGGGCGGCGAAGGGGGCGTTGAACAGGTCGGCCTGCGAATGTTGCAGTTCGCTGGCGGTGAGCGCCGAGCGGCCAACGAGCACCGTCTTGCCCCGGAAGAAGCCGTCCGGCAGCAGGCCGGGTTCCAGTGCCTGGTAGTAGGAGCGCGTGTCGTAGGTGCCGCGTGGCCCCCGGTAGGCAATGAAGCCGGGCGTGCCCTCGGGCATCGGGTGGCCGGTCAGGCTTTCGGCCAGGACGGCGGCAAAACTCCCGGGGCCGGGCGGTATCTGGCGCACTACGAAGTCGTCGTCCGGTTGCACGCCAGCGTCGCCATGGCGCGCGCCGACGTCCCGCAGGGCCTGCAGCGGCAGCACGTCGGTCCACAGCGTGGCGCTGGCGTTGTCCACCTTCTCGCGCGCCGAGGCCAGCACCACGGGGATGCCCGCCGCCACCGCGCGCGCCACGGCCTGGGCCAGGGCGGCGTCCTGTGCCGGGTCGGCGGCCGGATCGGCGAACACCATGTCCAGACCGATGGCGGCCGCGCCGTCTTCGCGCAGGCGGTCAACCAGGCGCGCATGCAGGCCGCGCGGAAAAGGCCAGCCCTGACCGAGCTGCTGGAAGCTTGGCTCGTCGATCGCGAGAATGGCCACGGGCAGCGGGCTGTGCCCTGGTGCGGCCTGCGTGGTCCACAGGTCGAAGCTTTTGAACTCCAGTGCATGCCATGGGCGGCTGTGCGCAGCCGCCCAGACCAGCAGCAGCGCCAGCAGGGCCGCGCCGAGGGCCTTAGAAGCGGTAGCGTGCATCAAGTACGAAGCGGGATTTCTGGCGCGCCGATTTGCTGCCCCAGAGGTTGAGCGCGGCCATGCCGACGACCCAGCGCTTGTCCTGCGATTCCCAGAAACCCATGAGGTCCAGCCCCCATCCCGGTGGGCGGCGCGTGAGGTTTTCCTTGTCCTCGAAACGCTCGGAGCGGTACACCGCGCGGCCACTGACGTACCAGCGCGCGTTGCTGGCCCAGGTGGCGCCCAGCACGGCGGTGTGACGCGGAATGTAGGGAATCATGTGCCCGGTCACGCGCCCCTCGCCCGCGCCAAACGCGCTGTTGCTGTGCTGGTACAGGTACTTGGCATAGCCCGACCATTGGCGGCTGAACATGTGGTTGACGCTGCCCGCCAGCACCTTGAGTGTGCCTCCCTCATAGTCTGGCGTGCTTTCGAGCAGGTCGGTGCTCGACAGGTTGGCCAGCTGGGCGTTGCGCAGCTCTTCCAGGAATGGCAGGCTGGGCGTGCGCAGGTCCACGCCAATGGTGCCCGGGTTGGACAGGCGCAGGTGGTCGGCGCGAAGCTTCATGAAGGTGGAAGGCCCCCATTCATGGCTCCACTGCAGCACGGTGCGCTTGTGGCGCCCCCCGGCCTCCAGCAACTGGTCTTCCACGGGGATACCTGCCGTCTCGATGCCCGCGAGGGTCGAGGTGCTCAGGGGGCGCATCCAGTCCTGGTAGGCCATGCGCAGGGTGTGGCCTGGCATGGGCTGCAGTACCACGCCGAGGCGCGGGGTGAGGACGCGTTCAGTGTCGCGGCGGCGGGCCTCCTCCCCGTCGATGTGCTCCAGCCATTCCAGCGCATAAACATTCGCGCCTTCGACACGGTGGCGAATCTGCTGCCAGCCCAGCGCGCCGTCGAGGTTCAGCAGGGGGTTGTACCGGTGGCTTCCCGCCAGGGTAAAGGCGGTGTAGCGCCGGTCGATGGCATTGGTGCCGAAAAACACCAGACGGTCGGCATACAGCACCTCGCCGCTGGGCGTGGTGGCGGAGATCAAGCCGTCAGCCGCTGAAATGCTGGACTGCTTCTCTGCCACATGCTCCAGGGTGGCGCTCCAGCGCGTGCCGGGGCGGGGGTCTGCGGTGTGGCGCACCTGCAGGTCGTTGAACTGTTTGCGCGGCTGTGCGCCCAGGCCCACGACGCCTTCCAGCGGGGGAAAGGAGAACATCGCCGGGAAGCCGCGGATCAGGGTGTTGTCGAGGCTCCGCCCCAGTTTGACCCAGGTCTGCTCGGTAGGGCCCCAGCGGTACGACAGGCCGAGCGCGCCCTGGGTCTGGGTTTTGTCCAGCGACGATCCGAAGAGGTTCTGGGCGCGCAGATCGATGTTGAAGTGGTTGGTGTAGGCGAACAGGTTCAGCCGTTCGCTGGGCTGTGCACCCAGCCCCAGCGTGAGCACCTGGGCGTCTACCTCGGCGGTGCCGGAAGCGTCATAAAACGCCGACCGGTTGACGACTCCCACATCCACCGGAAAGCGTTGCGCCCGCGCCGACTGCGCCTTCACAAACCAGGACAGTGGTACATGGCTGTTGTCCATGCCGTTGAGCGAGAAGGCGGGCGCGGCCATGCGGTAGAACTCGCGGTCCAGCGTCAGCCCCACGGAGCCGTGGCTTCCGGGGCGCTGCAACAGCGAGGCATGGCGCTGGCTTGCCCCAAAGGCCATGGGGTCGGTCAGGAAACCCTGGTACAGGGCCGAGTTCTTGTTGAACTCGCCCGCGTAGCGGTCGGCCAGGAACAGGTGGCTGCCGCCCCAGTAGGGGTAGAAGCTCTGCTGCGCCAGCTCCAGCGCCCAGTCTTCCATGCCAAAGAAGGCCAGTGCCGCGCCCAGGTTGGCGCTGCCCTTCTGGTCATTGGCCAGCTGGTTGAGCGAACGCAGGTAGGGCATGCGCTGCGCGCCAGCGCGCGCGGCGGCCACGGCCTCGCCGGGCTGGAACAGGTCGGTGTGAATCTGTGCCAGCAGCATGTGGGGCACCGGGTCCTTGTCGTCCAGCGCTGCGGCCTGCTGCAGTGTGACGATGGCGTCCTGGTGGCGCCCGAGCTGGTAGTAGGCCACAGCCGTCCAGGTCTTGGCGCGGGCGTAGCGTGGCTCCATGAGCCCCGCGCGCAGAAATGCATCGAGTGCGCTTTGCGCCTGTCCTTGCTTGAGATGCAGCAACCCCAGACCGGTGAGCGCCACATAGTCGTCCGGCTGGGCGGCCAGCGCGGCGGCGAAGGCTTTTTCGGCCTGGTCGAAACGGTTGGCAAGTGTCTCCAGCGTGCCGCGCTCGCCTTGTGCGCCTGCGGCATGGGCATCAAGCGCAAGGGCGCGTTCCAGATGGCTGCGTGCAGGCGCGATGTCTTCGCGTTCGGTGTGCGCGCTGCCCAGGCCTAGCCAGCCGCGTGCATCCTGCGGGGAAAGCCGGGTGGCCTCGGAGTAGGCGGCCACGGTGGCGGATGCCTCGCCGTGGCGGCGTGCCAGCGCCCCGCGTGCCAGGGCCAGCTCGGGGTGTGCAGGATTCTGGGCCTGAACCAGCGTCGCAGCGGCGTCGGCCGAGCGGTCCAGCACCAGGTATGTGCGCGCCAGTTGCGCCAGCAGCGCCGGGTGGGCGGGCCATTGCTGCAGGGCGCCTTGCAGCGTGAGCACAGCGCCCTGGCCTTCACCTTCCGTCAGCAGAAGGTCGGACTGCATGAGCCACAGCGGCAACGGCGGGTTCTGGGGCATCTGCTGCCCGGCCAGCTCGCGTGCTGCCAGCCATTCTCCGGCTTGCAGCGCAATGGCGATTTCCATGGTGGCAATCCAGGCGGGCTGGGCGTTGTCCCGTGTCTGTGCGAGGGCGCTGCGTGCCGCTTCGGTCTGGCGGGCCGCCAGAGCGGTGCGCACAGGCTCCAGCATGGCCGGCAGGGATGTGGCCGCCAGGTGCGGCAGCGGATCGGGCTGGAGTGCGTTGACCCATTGCACGCTATCGCGCGGCCGCACCAGCATGAGCTTGACCGGCGCCTTTCCCTTTTCGGCATATGCGGCTTCGTTGGCTTCCACCGTGAGCTGGCCTTGGGCATTGCCAAACTCCACCGTGCCCGAAAGCACGGTCAGCAGGGTGCGCCCGTCGGGCTCAACGCTGATGTGCCAGTCGGTGCCACGGATGGCCGCGGTGGCGGCAGGGGTTTCCAGCTGCAATGCGCTGCCGGGCAGGCGGCGGGTTTGTGTCCAGGCGCGCCCGGCCTCCAGGCGCAGGGTGGTGGCGCCCCGCTCCGGAGTGGCCAGGGCCTTGACCTGCAGTACCGTGTTTTCGTGCAGGCGCATCTGTGTCTGATCGGCGAACAGAAGGGCCATGCGGGCCGCCTCACGGGTTCGCACGTAGTCGCCCGCCGCCAGCGCCTGGGCGGGGTGCGCGGGCCGCCAGACGGCGGCCGTGGCGGTGCGCTGGTCGCCCTGGCCTTGCAGGCTCACAATTTCCGCCGCAGCGCCGGGGGGCAGGGCTGCCTGGGCGTGCAGAGGGGCAAGCCAGGCCATGGCAGCGGCCAGCGGAAGAATGCGGAAAGGAAGCAAGGGCATGGTGCGTCCTCGGTAGGGGGGCGTGCGGGCAGGGTGGCAGAAATTATGCGGCGGGGTTGCTGCCGCTGCGTTCGGGGTTTGGCGCAAAAAGCAACACAAAACGGCAAAATCCCCGCTGTGCGACAGGTCGTGGCGCGCACCTGTGCAGCCCGGGCCGCCAGAGTGCTACAAAAGACCCATGTTTGCACCGCGCCGCCTCAAGATCGGCCTGTCAGCCTGCTTTCAGCACGCCGACCCTTCGCGCTCGCTGTTTACCGGCAAGACGCTGCAGTATGTCGAGCAGTCGATTGCGCACTGGATCATGTCGGCCGGTGCCATGGTGGTGATGGTTCCATGCCCCACGGGCGAGACGGCACGTGGTGATGTGACGTTGGCGCACTATGCCGACTGGCTTGACGGCGTGGTCATGCATGGCGGAGCCGATGTCTGGCCCGGCAGCTATGGCGAAGAGCCGTTGCGCGAGGAATGGATGGGTGACCGCGTGCGCGATCTCTACGACCTTGCCGTGGTTGAAGCCTTCGCGCAGGCAGGCAAACCCATTTTTGGCGTGTGCCGGGGCTTGCAGCTCATCAACGTGGCCTTTGGCGGCACGCTGTACCAGGACATCGAGACCCAGCATCCCGGCGCGCAGCAGCACCGCAACGCGAGCACCTACGACCAGCATTTTCACGAAGTCGACATCGTGCCGGGCACCCGTCTGGCGCAGCTCTACCCGGGCCAGCCCCGGGTGCACGTGAACAGCATCCACCACCAGGGCATCAAGCGGCTGGCGCAGGACTTCGTGATCGAGGCCTACAGCCACCCTGATGGTGTTCCGGAGGCCATCCGCCGCAGACCCGGGCGTGGCTGGGGCTACATAGCGGCCACGCAATGGCACCCCGAATTCCACCAGATTGGCTCCCAGACCCTGGATGATACCGCCATCCTCAATGACTTCCTGGCCGCCTGCAGCGCGGCCCGCTCGCGTCCGTTTCCAGGGCACAGCCCCCTGCAGATCCGGGATCGGGCAGCGCGGCTGTTGCGCCAGGCATTGTTGCGGCAGGAGTGACGGGCCTTCAATGGTGCGATAACGGGCACTGGAATTCCGTTTCTGGCGGTAAGCTGTGAGGGGACTACCACCGGAGAATTTCATGGCCCATCCGTTTGTGTCCAGCAGCAAAGAACTCACGCAGCGCTGGTCGCGTTGGCAGCCCGACGGGCGCGACCACGACGCTGAAGACCGCGCTGAGGAGCAAACCGAGCGCCGCAAGGCCGGAAAGCACCGCAAGAGCCTCTCGCTCAAGGATTTCGATCCCTCCGACAAGCCTTTTTCGCTGGGGGACAAGGCCCAGGACAAGGCCGTGGTGGAGTCGCTGGCGCTGGAACTCGACGAGTTGCAGAACCTGTTCTATGCCGACAAGCGCTACAAGCTGCTGGTGATTCTGCAGGGCACCGACACCTCGGGCAAGGACGGCACCATCCGGGGCGTGTTCGGCCGCATGAGCGCGCTGGGCGTGCATACCGTGGGCTGGAAGGCACCCACCGAGACCGAGCGTGCGCATGACTACCTCTGGCGCATTCACCAGCAGGTGCCTGCGGCGGGCGAGGTGACCATCTTCAACCGCAGCCACTACGAAGAGGTGCTGGTGCCCGTGGTCAATGGCTGGATCACGCCCGAGCAGCACCACCAGCGTTTCGGCCACATCAATGACTTCGAACGCATGCTTGCGCACACGGGCACCATCGTGCTCAAGTTCATGCTGCATATCGGCTTTGACGAGCAGCGTCAGCGCCTGCAGGAACGCCTGGACGACCCCGCCAAACACTGGAAATTCGCCATGAGCGACATCGAGGCGCGCAAGCAATGGCCGCAGTACCAGAAAGCCTACGAAATGCTGCTGTCCGCCACCCACACGCCCTGGGCGCCCTGGACCATCGTGCCCGCCAACTCCAAGACCCACCGCAATCTGATGATTGCCACCGTGCTGCGCGAGGTACTGCGCAACCTGGATTTGCGCTACCCGCCGGGCGACCCGGCGCTGGAGCATTTCGTCATCGACTGAGGGGACTGTTGCGGGCTGTTGCGCAGACGGCTACGCGCGTGCCGAAAGGGCTGCGATGACCGCTGCGTCGATGGGGTCTGGCGCCTGGGCCTGGCGCTGCAGCAGGCAGCCCAGCGCCGAGGCCCCTTCGGGCCAGGGCAGGTTGATCTCAGGCCAAGCCCCACGCACCCAGATCCTGGTGCCGTCCGACCCTGGGTGGCCAGCGACACGCTGGCAGGGCGCCTGCGCATCGGCGCCATGCGCAAGCAACAGCTCCACCAGGGGCAGGCACAGGCTGCGCAGCTCGCTGCCCCGTGCGCACAGCAGACAGGCTACGGCGCCCAGCAAGCTGCCTTCATAGCGTACCCGAGGCGTGGCAAAGGCCTCATCTCTGGATGCCAAGGTGTCGGCGCTCAGGACCACGGCAGTGTTGGCATCCAGCCCCCGCTCCAGCAGTCGGCGAAAGATGCCCAGGATCGCGCCCGCACGCTCCCCGTCGAGGGCGCTGGGGCGTTCGCCCTCGGCTGCACCCTCCTCATACCAGTACCAATCGAGCAGCGTTGCCAGCACCTCCTGCCGGACCACTTCAGGCGTCAACCAGCCACTGACACCGGCGCCCGCATCCAGCAGATCCTCCACGAGCCGCAGGTCCCGCTGCGCCCCCTGGTAATTGCGCAAGACCGAGCGCAACACCGGACAGTCGTCACGCCAG
Source organism: Burkholderiaceae bacterium (assembly GCA_024709845.1). Lineage (GTDB taxonomy): Bacteria > Pseudomonadota > Gammaproteobacteria > Burkholderiales > Burkholderiaceae_C > Simplicispira. The sequence goes on from JANJVX010000233.1 coordinate 9,123, forward strand.
ACAGAAGTGTCCAGGTTCACACCCGCAGCCGCCAGCTGCGCTGGCGTCTCGGCATCGCGGTACCCCCATTGCAGGCGGTCCAGGCGGGCCAGGTCGCTCATCTTCACGGGCGGCACCGACCGGGCGCCCGCAGCCTGTAGCACCGACAAGACGTCCGCTCTGTCCTCAAAGAACTCGACACTGTGGAAGAGCAGGCTGCCGATCTCCTGTTCGATCTCCTCTTCGTACAGCCGGGCGTTCACATCCACGCCCTCCTGCGCAAGCAGCCACTGGAGCAGCTTGGGATGTACGCACACCGCTTGCACCACACGCGAGGACCGCGACAGCGCCGCGACGTCGGCGCCTGGCACCGCCAGCAGCGCCGCCAGCATGGCTTCGCGTTTGTAGCCGTCATGCAGACCGATCAGCTCTGCCGCTTCGGTGGCCCAGGGCAGGCAGGGGGCCAGGTCCACACGGGCCTCAAACATGGCGCGCACGGACTTCATCATGCCTTCTCGCAAGGCATGCATGAACAGCGGCACACCATGGGCCGTGGCGTCGGGGGAGGCCCCCGCCTTGATCTCCTTGGCAAGCGCGCCATCCTTGGATTCGAGCACCAGCTCATACAGGCGGTCGCCCTCAGACAGTACCGGCTTGGGAAAGGCCTTGGCAGAGATTCGCTTGCCCGCGTGGTGGTGGCTGGTGTCCGACTCGCCCACCTGGCTGTTGAAGACCTGCACGCGCAGGTACTCGGCACCCGCAGCATGCAAGGCAATGATCTGCTCGTTCTCCAGTGCATCGTGCGCTGAGGCATCCATGCTGAACCGCAGGGTCGTGCCCAGCAGCGATGCGCTGAGCACCGACGGTTGGTCCCACTCGGAAAAGATGCTGCCCAAAGGCTCAGGCCAGGCACTGCCTGCAGTACCGATAGCGGCTTGCAGCTTGCTGTGCAGAGTGGATAGCGCGCTCGCGTCTGAGCCTACGCAGGTGAAGGTGAATGTATTGGCGGACATGGGCAAAGCGATGAAGGATGCCTGTGAGGATAGCGGTCGGCGACCACCGCGCCGCGCTGCAGCACACCAACTGGACAAACTGGCAACTTATGCGCAAAACGCATAATCTTGTAACACTACGGCCTTAGACAGCCTGCGACAGCAGGCATAAGCTTCGCGGCTTGAATTGATCCCACAAGGAAACACCGCAATGTCGCATCCCACCGGAACGTCCGGCAGCTCAGCCACACACACCCTGCCGTCGTACCTCGACCCCAACCACCTCGGCCCCTGGGGCATCTACCTGCAGCAGGTCGACCGCGTCACGCCCTACCTCGGCCACCTGGCCCGCTGGGTCGAAACGCTCAAGCGCCCCAAGCGCGCGCTGATCGTGGACGTGCCGATCGAGCTGGACAACGGCACCATCGCCCACTTCGAGGGCTACCGCGTGCAGCACAACACCTCGCGGGGGCCGGGCAAGGGCGGCGTGCGCTTCCACCAGGACGTGACGCTGTCCGAGGTGATGGCCCTGTCGGCCTGGATGAGCATCAAGAACGCCGCCGTCAACGTGCCCTACGGCGGCGCCAAGGGCGGCATCCGCGTCGATCCGAAGAAGCTGTCGATGGGTGAACTCGAGCGCCTGACGCGCCGCTACACCAGCGAGATCGGCATCATCATCGGCCCCAGCAAGGACATTCCGGCGCCTGACGTGAACACCAACGGCCAGATCATGGCCTGGATGATGGACACCTACTCCATGAACGTGGGCGCCACCGCCACCGGCGTGGTCACCGGCAAGCCGGTGGACCTGGGCGGCTCGCTCGGCCGCGTCGAGGCCACGGGCCGGGGCGTGTACACCGTGGGCGTGGAAGCCGCCAAGCTGACCGGCCTGCCGATCGAAGGCGCCCGCCTGGCCGTGCAGGGCTTCGGCAACGTGGGCGGCACGGCGGCCAAGCTGTTCGCCGAAGCCGGCGCCAAGGTGGTGGCCGTGCAGGACCACACCGGCACCCTCTTCAATAGCAACGGCCTGGACGTGCCTGCCCTGCTGGCCCATGTGAAGGCCACTGGTGGCGTGGGCGGCTTTGCTGGCGCCGACACGATGGCCAACGAGGACTTCTGGAGCGTGGACTGCGAGATCCTGATTCCCGCTGCGCTGGAGGGTCAGATCACCCAGGACAACGCGGGCAAGATCAAGGCCAAGATGGTGATCGAAGGCGCCAACGGTCCGACGACGACCGAAGCCGATGACATCTTGCACGACAAGGGCGTGCTGGTGCTGCCCGACGTGATCGCCAACGCAGGCGGCGTGACGGTGAGCTATTTCGAATGGGTGCAGGACTTCTCCAGCTTCTTCTGGAGCGAAGACGAGATCAACGCGCGCCTGGTGCGCATCATGCAGGAGGCCTTCGCCGGCGTCTGGCATGTCGCCCAGGAGCACAAGGTGAGTCTGCGCACCGCCACCTTCATCGTGGCCTGCCAGCGCATCCTGCACGCCCGCGAAATGCGCGGTCTGTATCCATGACACCCCACTGAATCTGGGGGTGCAGCCTACAAGGCAGCGTCTCCTGCGAGAGGGCCCCCAGCGCCGGACCGGTGCCGGGGGTTTTTTTTGGGTTCTTCACGGATTGGCGGGTTCAAGGCGCTGCGCCGCCGTCCTGGGCCTCCACCGCCGCCACGGGCGTGACCACGCGCAAGGCCAGGCAGAACGGCTGCGCGCAGGACGCCTGGCCCGCATAAGGGCAGCCGGTTGTCTGGCACAGGCCGGCCTCCTGATCGCGGGCCAGGTCTTCGTCCCGGGGAAGATGCCCGCTGGCCTGCAGAACGGCCATCTGCAGCCAGGGGTCCTGGCGGGCCTGCAGCATGTCCCGGCCATAGACCGTGGCCTGAGCCAGGGGCGCAAACTCCAGCGCAAGCAGCGCACTTGTGCGCGTCTGCGTCTCGGGCGATTGCAGCACCAGCGCAAAGGCGCCTGCCTGCAAGACCTGGGGGCTTCCTGCAAAGGTCAGTGACAGTGAACCGCCCGGCGGGGGCGCCGGGGCGGGTGCTGGCTGCTGCTGCAGCCACTGCACGGGAACTTTCAGTGTGAGGGTGAAGGCGCGCGGCCCCTCGGCCGTCTGCATGCTTCCCTGGCGCACCAGCCAGGTCTGCAGCAAGGGCAGCGCGCTGTCTTGCTCTCCGCTCCCGGCGTCGGTTGGCAAGGCCAGCTGCCGGACCAGATCGGCGGGCCAGGGCTGTACGCTGACGACCCGCTGCGGGAGGCTGCCCAGCGTCATCTGCTGGACGATGGCGCCGAGCAGTGACCGCACCGGGGCGTCCACACCCGCCGTGGGCCAGGCCGCTGGCGGCTGCACGGCTGTGCTCGCGGTCTGGGGGCGCAAGGGCGATGCTGGCGCACTGGCGGCGAGGGGTGGCTGGAGACGGGTGGCCGCAGGCCCGGTGCCTGGCGCCGAAGGCGGTGCCACCAAGGCTTGCAGGGCCTGGGGGGAGAGACTGAGGCGGCCGGGCACCGTGGGCGCGGGCGCACCGGTCGCTCCCTGCGGGGTGGCAGGCTCCAGGGAGCGGGCCGACGTGGCGCCGGTCCTGGCCGTTGCCAGCAGGCTGCTCTGGCGTTGCAAGGCCGCTTCAGCCAGGGCGAGGACGGCACCAGGCAGCGGAGTGCGTGGTGGGTCGATGTTCGCGTTCATGCCGGGCCTTCCGGTGTTGACACCGCTCCATTGTGGGTGATCACGCCCCAAGGGGGCAAGCACGGCGGCGCTCAGATTTCGGGCCAGATTTCCTTTGCGTCTGTCCCGCCCGTGCATGCCGCCGCCGACTGCGGCGGCGCGCCATGCAGCACCACGCGGTTGCGGCCCGCGGCCTTGGCCTGGTAGAGCGCCTCGTCAGCACGCTCCAGAATCTGCTCAACGCTTTCGCCCGTATGGCCGATGGCCAGTCCGATGGACACCGTGACATGCAGTGCGCGGCCCGCTGCGGGCGTCTCCTGCGCCTGCACGGAGGTGCGCACACGGTCCAGCAAAGGCAGGGCGCAGGCGGGGTCGGTGTCGTAGAGCATCAAGACGAACTCCTCGCCCCCCCAGCGGGCCAGCACATCGGTGCTGCGCAGGGCGGCCTGCACCGTGAGGGCAAAGGTCTGCAGCACCTGGTCGCCCACGGCGTGACCTTGGGTGTCGTTGATGTGCTTGAAGAGGTCCAGATCCAGCAGGGCCAGGATCAACGGCCGGCCGTTGCGCTCGCAGCGCTGTGATTCGGCCTCCATCAGTTCGGTCATGCGGCGGCGGTTGACCAACCCCGTCAGTTCATCGTGGGTGGCCAGATGCCGGATCTGCTCGACCGCGCGGGTCAGCGCCAGCTTCTGCTGCGTCAGGCGCTTGCGGATGTCTTGCAGCCGGATCGCAATGAAGGTGCTGCCCAGCAACACCAGCATGATCATGACGGCGTTGGCGGCCTCCAGGCCTGGCATGCGCCCGGGCTCATCGAGCCAGGCGACGATGCCAATGGCTGCGCCAAACAGCACCAGCGCAAACACCATGTTGGCCGCCAGTTGTCGCTTCGACATGCCAAAAATGCCAAACATCAGGATCATCGAAAGAATCACCGGAGTGATCCCCCGCGCCTGGCCCAGAAGAACATAGCCGGTGGCATTGCAGACCAGTGCGTAGCGGATCTGGAACTGCGTGAGCGCCGGATCGCGCAGGCGCTGCGACCAGCCGCTGCGGATCAGCACCAGCACCACCACCAGCCCTGTGCCGGTGAACAGGCCCCACCAGAGGGCCCAGTCCTTGCGCCCGTAGCCCGCCAGCGTCAGCGACACCACGATGATGGCGGACACCGTCATCATCAACGACGCGAATCCGGCCATGGCCATCCGGATGCGCTGGTGCGGATCGGTGGTGAGAAGCCAGTCGGCCAGCGCCTTGCAGCGCGCACCATGGGGCATGGAGTGATTACCTGAGGGTGGAAAGAGGCGAGGCCAGCAAAAACCGCATTCTGATCAGCTCCCCATCATTCCAGAGTGCACTATGTTGGTGCAATGGGGTTGGTCCTTATGGACGTGGAACCCATGGTACCCCGGTCGGCAGGCTTCCTGCCGATGTGATCCTCACCCGCAACGGGACTCTTGCAACCTCCTCACTTCATCGATAAGATAGTAATAGATTACTTACTTTTGATTGCTGTGAACACCCTTGCCAAACACCTGCCCGCAGATGAGCGCCGGGCTGCCACCGTGGATGCCGTCGTGCAGCTGGCGGCGACCCAGAACCCCAGCGAGATCACTACCACGGCCATTGCGCAGCACATGAACCTCACGCAAGGCGCACTGTTTCGGCACTTTCCCACCAAGGAGGCCATTCTCCAGGCGGTGATGGAGTGGGTGGCTGTGCAGCTCCTGGCCCGCATCGAGCGGGCAGCGAAGGGATGCGAGTCCCCTCTGGCTGCCATGCAGGCCATGTTCATGGCCCATGCCGACTTCGTGGCCGAGCATCCCGGCGTACCGCGCATGATGTTCGGCGAATTGCAGCGTGCCGGTGAAACGCTGCCCAAGCGCATGGTGCAGACCCTGCTGGCGCGCTATGGCGAGCGGCTGCGCACACTGATCGAGGAGGGACGCCAGGCGGGCGAGATCGATGCCGGCCTGGATGCCGAGGCTGCCGCCACCCTTTTCATCGGCACCATCCAGGGCCTGGTCATGCAGTCCATGCTGGCGGGCGACGTGGAGCGCATCCGCCGCGATGCGCCCCGCGTCTTTGCCATCTACCTGCGCGGTATCCGGAGCACACCATGATCCGCATTCCCTTGCAACGCCGCACCTTGGTCCTGCTGGCGCTGACGGTGCCCATGCTGGTGCTGTTCATCTACGTGGCACTGCGCTCGGGCCCGCTGGCTCCTGTCGCGGTGACGGTGGTGACGGTGGAGAGCCGGCCGGTCGCGCCGTCGCTGTTCGGCATTGGCACCGTGGCGGCGCGCAGCACGTACAGGATCGGTCCGACGGTCTCCGGCCGCCTGCAGAAGCTCACCGTGGAAGTGGGTGACAGCGTACAGGCGGGGCAGGTGCTCGGCGAGATGGATCCGGTGGACCTGGACGAGCGCCTGCGTGCACAAGAGGCAGCCATGCGGCGCGCCCAGGCTGGCCTGCAGGAAGTGCAGGCACGCCAGCAGCACGCGGAGGCACAGGCACGGCGCTACCGGGAGCTCCTGGCGGTGCGTTCAACGAGCGAGGAAATCGCGGCCACGCGCCAGCACGACCTGCAGGTCGCCCATGCTGCACTGGAGGCTGCGCGCGCCGAGGCCGAGCGCCTGCGTGCCGAGCACGCGGCACTGCGTGCGCAGCGCGCCCACCTGCGACTGGTCGCGCCTGCCGCCGGACGGGTGACAGCCCGGCATGTGGAGCCGGGCAGTACCGTGGTGCCCGGGCAGACGGTGGTCGAACTGATCGATCCGTCCAGCCTGTGGGTCCATGTGCGTTTCGACCAGGGCAGCGCCAGCGGACTGGCCGCCGGACAGGTGGCGCGGGTGGTGCTGCGCTCGGGTGGGGGCACCGCGCTGCCGGGGCGCGTGCTGCGCATCGAACCCCTGGCTGACGCCGTGACGGAGGAAACCCTCGCCAAGGTCGTCTTTGAACAATTGCCAACGCCTCTGCCTCCCTTGGGTGAACTGGCCGAAGTCACGGTGGGACTGCCCGAGGTGGTGGCGGCACCCACCATCCCGAACGCAGCGCTGCGGCGCGTGGATGGGCGGGTGGGCGTGTGGCTGCTGGAGGCCGATGGAATGCGCTTTGTACCGGTCCGCCGTGGCGCCTCCGACCTCGAAGGCAACGTGCAGGCAGACGAAGGCCTGAAGGAAGGCGAACGCATCGTCGTCTACAGCGAAAAGGTGTTGAACGAACGCAGCACGCTCAAGGTGGTCGAGCGTATCGCTGGAGTGGCCCGATGATCAGCCTGGCCGGGCGCGACATCCTCCATGCGTGGGGCAAGTTTGTCTTCACCGGCATCGGTCTGGGCCTGCTGATCGGCGTGACCTTGACCATGGCAGGCGTCTACCGGGGCATGGTGGACGATGGCCGTGCGCTGCTGGACAACAGCGGCGCCGACCTCTGGGTGGTGCAGCAGGGCACGCTCGGCCCCTACGCCGAACCGTCCAGCGTGCACGACAGCACCTGGCGCGGCATCGTGGCGCTGCCGGGTGTGCAGGAGGCGGCCAATGTCACCTACCTCACCATGCAGGTGCGCAAGGACGGCGGTGACGTGCGCGCCATGGTGGTCGGCATCGCGCCGGGCGAGGCGGGTGCGCCGGGCTGGCCGCCGTATCTGGTGGCCGGGCGCCACATCACGCGCAGCCACTACGAGGCCGTGGCCGACATCGCCAGCGGGCTGGCGCTGGGTGAGCGCATCCAGATCCGGCGCAACTTCTACACCGTGGTGGGGCTCACACGGCGCATGGTCTCGTCCAGTGGCGACCCCATGGTGTTCATCCCCCTCAAGGACGCGCAGGCAGCGCAGTTCCTCAGGGACAACGACGCCATCTGGCAGGGCCGCCGCCGCACCGAGGACAACCCCGCCTTCAACCGCCCCGGCGTGCCGGGGTTGCTGGAGGCCGTGATCGCCTCACAGAGCAGCAACCCCACTGTGAATGCCGTGCTGGTGCGCACCCGGCCCGGGCACGATCCCGAAGAGGTGGTGCAGACGATCCGCCGCTGGAAGCATCTGACGGCCTACACCCGCGCGCAGATGGAAGACATCCTGGTGGGTAAGCTCATCGCCACCTCGGCCCGGCAGATCGGCATGTTCCTGGCCATCCTGGGGGTGGTCAGCGCGGCCATCGTGGCCTTCATCATCTACACGCTCACCCTGGGCAAGATTCGCGAGATCGCCGTTCTCAAGCTCATCGGCACGAAAAACACCACCATCGCCGGCATGATCGTTCAGCAGGCCCTGGGTCTGGGGCTCATTGGTTTCGTGGTGGGCAAGATCACCGCCACCTTCATGGCGCCAGCGTTCCCCAAATACGTGCTGCTGATCCCGCAAGATACGGTCACCGGGTTGGTGGCCATTCTGGCCATCTGCGTGTTGGCCAGCGGTATCGCCATCCGGGCCGCGCTGCGCGTCGATCCGGCCGAGGCTGTGGGAGGCTGAAGTGCGACGACATCCCCCTGAGCCGCTGCGCGGCTTCCCCCTTCTCTCGGCTTCGCCGGGAAGGTGGACGACGCCAGCGCGGCGGGGCGGCCCTTGCGCGGCGTCTGCTGGTCTTGGGCTGCGTCGAATTTATATGTTGTGGCTTGCGCAATGCGCCTTGGATCGCTGACATGGAACACGCAGGAATACGAATTGAAGGCCTGCGCAAGCGCTATGGCCAGGGCGACACCGCGGTGGACGCGCTCAAGGACGTCAACATGGCCGTGGCGCCCGGCGAGGTGGTCGGGTTGATCGGCCCCTCGGGCTCGGGCAAGAGCACCCTGCTCAAGTGCCTGGGCGCAGTGATCGAGCCCAGCGCCGGGCGCATGACGCTGGGCAACGAGGTGATCTACGACGACGGCTGGAAAACCCGTGACCTGCGCGCGCTGCGGCGCGACCGCATCGGCTTTGTCTTCCAGGCGCCGTACCTGATTCCGTTCCTCGACGTGACTGACAACGTCGCGTTGCTGCTCATGCTGGCGGGCATGCCGAACAAGGAGGCGCGCCTGCGAGCGCTGGAGCTGCTGCAGGCACTGGACGTGCAGCACCGCGCCCGCGCCATGCCCGCCCAGCTCTCGGGTGGCGAGCAGCAGCGCGTGGCCATTGCGCGCGGGCTGGTCAATCGCCCGCCGGTCATCCTGGCCGACGAACCCACCGCGCCGCTCGACAGCGAGCGCGCGCTGGCCGTGATCCGCATCCTCAACGACATGGCGCGCCGTTTCGAGACGGCCATCATCGTGGTCACGCACGACGAAAAAATCATTCCCACCTTCCGGCGGATCTACCACATCCGCGACGGCGTCACGCACGAGGAAGCTGGCGAGGGGCGGGCTATCGAACGCTCCGCATGAAGGAATCCGCATGACACACCCATCGAAAAGCACCCTCTGGATGCGTGGCGCTGCCGTGCTGGCGGCGGTCTTTGGCCTGATGACGATCAAGGCGGGCGGCACAGTGCTGTCCGGCGACGCGGCGGCGCGCGCCGCCGCAGGGGCCTACGTTCCCTTCGTGTTGTGGTTCAACTT
>JANJVX010000265.1 GCA_024709845.1 Burkholderiaceae bacterium
CTGCGCAACATCAGCCAGAAATGGACGATGCCCAGCAGGGATTGGAAGGCTGCGCTAACCCGATTTACCATTCAATTCGGAGACCGAATCTCCATCAATTGAAGTCCGACCCGTTTACACAAAAATTCGGACACGCCCCCGACGGCGGGACGCACTACTGTTGATTTGCTCTTTCAAGCCTGCGGTAACCGCCGCAGCAAACCAGCCATGCTGCGCGGTCGGCCCACGGGGCCGAACCAGGCTCCGCCGGCGACGGCCCAGGCATTGACCAGACCGTACAGCACCAGCGCCACGCCCTGTGCGGCAAACACCGCGGCCAAGCCGCCGCCCCAGCGCAGTGCCAACCAGCCACCTGTGACAGCCACCACAAGGCGCACGATGTTGCCGAACACTGGCCACAGCAGGCGCCCGGCACCTTGCGAAGCAAAGTACAGCACCAGGCCCAGGCCGAAAAAGCCGTACACCGGCCCGACAATGCGCAGGTATTGCGCGCCGGCCGCGAGCATGGCCGGGTCGCTGTTGAACAGTGACAGCCATACCCCGGGAAACGCTGCAGCCCACAGGCCGATGGCTTCGGCCATCGCAAACGCCATGGCGGCGCCGATCCAGGTGGCTCGCAGGGCACGCTCGCGCTGACCCGCGCCCATGCAGGTGCCCACCATGGCCACCAGGGGCGCTCCCAGGCCAAAGACCAGCGGAACCAGCAGGTATTCAAGCCGCGATGCCGTGCCATAACCCGCGATGGCCGCCGTGCCAAAACCGCCCACCAGTGCGGTGGTGACGCCAATCGCCAGGTTGGTGGCCACGGTGGAGACGGTGCCCACCAAACCCACCCGCAAAATGTCCTTGAACAAGGCCCAGCGAAAACGGATGTGCGCGAACGACGGCCGAAGCAGGCTGCGCGGTGACCACAGATACGCAGCCAGCATCAGGCTACCGGCCAGGTAGTACCCCATCAAGGCGATGGCGCCCCCGGCAATGCCCAGGCCGGGAATGAGCCCCCAGCCAAAGATCAGCAGTGGCGACAGCGGTACCAGCACCAGCGCACCCAGCACCGTGACATACGCCGGCACGGCCATGTTGCCCGTGCCCCGGATCACGGCCGACAGGGTGTTGAACACCCACACCAGCAAGGCACCCGCAAACACCCAGTTTGAATAGGTCAGCGCCGCATCCAGCGCAGGCCCTGTGCCGCCCATGCGGGTGTAGAGCCAGCGCCCTCCTCCCACCACGCCCACGGTAAAGACCAGCGAGAACACCGCCGCAATGGCCAGCGCATGCAGCACCAGCGCATCAGCGTCCTCCCGCCGCCGTGCGCCCAGGGCCCGGGCGATGGCCGATGCAATGCCGCCGCCCATCGCCCCGGCAGACGTCATCTGCATCAGCATGACGACCGGAAACACCAGCGCCATGCCCGCCAGGGCATCGGTGCCGAGCTTGCCCACAAAGTAGGTCTCGATGAGCCCGACGCCTGCTTGCGCCAGCATCACCAGCACGTTGGGCGCGGCCAGCCGCAGCAAGGTGGGCGCTATGGGCGCCTCCAGCAGCATGCGGGTGCGTGGGTTCAGTGCATCGGTCACATCAGGCCCCTGTCCCATCCGCCGCAGGCCTGCGCGGCACCACGATGCGCACGGTAGACAACTGCAGCACATCGCCGTGCTGGTTGCGAGTTTCGCTGCGCACGGTGACCATGCCACGGTCGGGCTTGGACTTGGAGGGCTGGATCTGCACCACCTTGCTCACCACGTGCAGCACATCGGTGGCGCGCGTGGGCCGGGGCCAGCTGAGCTCGCCCCCCGCGCCGATGATGCCGCCCGCAATCGGCAGGCCGCTGGTCACCTGCAGGCGCATGGTCACGGCCGCCGTGTGCCAGCCGCTGGCGGCCAGGCCGCCAAACAGCGTGTCACGCGCTGCGGCGTCATCCAAATGAAAAGGCTGCGGGTCGAACTGCGCAGCAAAGCGGGTGATCTGCGCTTCGTCCATGGCGTGTTCGCCGCTGGTGAACTGGTCGCCCACAGCCAGGTCGTCCAGGTAGATCGTGCGCTGGCCTGCTGTCGAAGCGTTGCTGGCATGGGTCTGCGTCATGTCGATGACTTTCGGAGAGGGAGAGTGGATGCTCAGGCTGCGGAGCTTGCGGGTCGTACCAGCCGCGCTTCGCGGATGGGCAGGTTGACCAGCGCTGCGCCCAGGGCCAGCACGATGTCGATGTACCAGACCCAGTCATAGCTGCCTGTGGCCTGGAACACGCTGCCACCCAGGTAGGCGCCGAAGAAGCCGCCGATCTGGTGCGCCAGCATCACGATGCCAAACAACATGGCCATGTTGGCCGTGCCGAACATCTTTGCGACCAGTCCGGCCGTGGGCGGCACGGTGGACAAGAACGTGACGCCCATGACGGCGGCGAAGATCATCACTACGGCCGGCGTCTTGGGCGCAAACAAGAACACCAGCACCGCCAGGCCACGAACTGCATAAAGCAGCGACAACAGCGATTTCATGCGCCAGCGCCCTACCGCCCAGCCCATGGCCAGGCTGCCCACAATGTTGAACAACCCGATCACTGCCAGCGACCAGCCCCCTACTTCGGGAGCTAGCCCGCAGGCCGCGATCACACCAGGCAGGTGCGTGGCAAGAAAAGCCACGTGAAAACCACACACCAAAAAGCCCGCGGCCAGATACCGGTAGCCTGGCGTGGCCAGCGCCTGGGCAATGGCCTCACGCGCGGTCAGCGCCTTCTGGCCAGATGCGGCAGCAGCCTGCGCCGCCAGCGCGTTGGAGTTGCCCTTGAGTATCCACACCGCAGGCAGCGCCAGCAGCACCAGCACACCCAGCCACTGCATCGCGCTGGCCCAGCCCACGGCGGCTGTCAGACTGATGGCAATGGGCGCCATCACAAACTGCCCGAACGAGCCGCCCGCGTTGACGACGCCGCTGGCCAGCCCCCGCTTTTGTAAAGGCACCAGCCGCGCTGTGGCAGCCATCAGCACAGACGGTCCGGCCATGCCCGCGCCACCCGCTGCCAGCACGCCAATCGCAAAGATCAGCCCGGCAGTGGTGGTCATGTATGGCGTGATGAACGTGCCAAGCGCCACCAGCGCCACCCCCACCAGGATCACACGGCCGGTGCCGATGCGGTCGGCTACAGCGCCCGCAAACGGCTGGGTCAGCCCCCACCAGAGCTGGCCAAACGCAAACGCCAGGCTGATGCTGCCAATGCCCAGGCCTGTGGAGGTGTTAAGTGCCGACAGGAACAGGCCCATGGTCTGGCGCGTACCCATGGTCAGCGCGAAGGCCCCCGCGGCGGCCAGCAGCACGAGCCACAAGGCCAATGGTGCGGTGGACCTGGCAGCAGCCTGAGGGGTGTGGTTATTCGTCATTCCCGGCCTCCTGCACGGGCAGCGCCGCCAGCAAATCAAGGGAGTCATCCACCAGCGCATGCAGGGCCAACACGCGCTCCACTCCCAGCACCTCATTCAACGCCAGCTGCGCGGCCTTCCAATAGCGCTGCGCTTCGGCGCGCTTGTCGCGACCTGCTTCGGTGATATGCACCAGGCGGCTGCGTGCGTCCGCGCCCGCTTCCAGCGTCACCCACCCCGCGTCCACCAACGGACGGAGGTTTCGCGTCAGGGTGGACGCGTCCATCTTCATCTCTGCGGCCAAGTCACCTGGGCGGATCGGGCCCAGCTTGAGCACATGCGACAGCAGCGAATACTGCGTGGTCTTGAGCCCGCACTTCGCCATTTCGGCGTCGTAGTGGTTGGCCACGCGGCGCATCAGCTGGCGCAACTTGAAGTTGGTGCAGCCCTGCGGCAGCACCGGGGCCTGTGTCGATGGTTCGGCTTGCATGGTTTTAATTGTATCTACAATAATTGCATATGCAATTCATATGTTTCAACCCCACCACAGACCAGGACACCCCATGACCCAACACAACCACCTTGAACACTGGCTGGCGCAGGAGCGCGAAATTCTTGCCGTGCTGGATGCAGGCCCAGGCCCGGGTGTTGCGCGCCGCGAGCAGATTGCCCACCTCAATGGCCTGCAGCAGATGCAGGCCATGCTGCGCGGCGAGCTGCCCTATGCCGCCATTGCCAAGACGCTGGACTTTTTGATTGTCGAAGTGGGCGACGGCACGGCCATCTTCCAGGGCACTCCACGTCTGGAGCACCTCAACCCCATGGGCACCGTGCACGGCGGCTGGTTTGCCACACTGCTCGACTCCGCGCTGGGCTGCGCGGTGCATACACGCATGGAGCCGGGGCGCGGCTACACCACGGCCGAGTTGGGCGTGAATCTGGTCAGAGCCCTCACGCCGCGGGTGCAGCGGGTGCGCGCCGAGGGCCGCGTGATCCATTGCGGGCGCCAGCTGGCCACGGCCGAAGCCCGGCTGGTGGGCCCGGATGGCACGCTGTATGCCCACGCCACCACCACCTGCCTGGTTTTCGACATGCCGGCACAATCGAAGGGATGAAATTCCTCCACACGATGCTGCGCGTTGGCAACCTTCAACGCTCGATTGATTTCTACACCAACGTTCTGGGCATGCAGTTGCTGCGCCAGTCCGAAAACCCCGAGTACAAATACTCGTTGGCCTTTCTGGGCTTTGACGGCGGCAACCCCGGCCAGGCGGAGATCGAGCTGACCTACAACTGGGGCGTGGAGAGCTATGACCATGGCAACGCCTATGGCCACATTGCCCTGGGCGTGGCCGATGCGTATGCGGCCTGCGAGCGCATCAAGGCGGCGGGCGGCAACGTGACGCGCGAGGCCGGGCCGGTCAAGGGCGGCACCACGGTGATTGCCTTTGTGACCGACCCCGACGGCTACAAGATCGAATTAATACAAAGAGAATCAACAACTTACGACGACAGACGCCAATCGGACGCCAAAAACATCGATCCGCTACGCAGCGCGTAGCAGATAAGCAACAGAAGCCCGCTCAAGCGGGCTTCTGTTTGTCCGGTGATGGCACGCAGCCATGGCTATCAACTTCCGCTCCATCGGCCAGGAGCAACCTTTCGGGCTCACCGGCTTCATGACCGTTTCTGGGGCTGATCTGAGACGTTCATGGTTGACGGGTTGTTGCCAACGGCCACGGTCATGAGCGTGTCGGAGTGGCAGGATCCCACGCACGCGAGCTGCAAACCTTCGGACAGTCTGAATAGATCGACAGGTACTTGCGCCGCTGCCGTGATCACTCGGGCCAGCATGGCTCCATCGCTTCCTGCTCGACCGCGAGCGCCCCGAGTGCTGCAGCTTCTTCACCCCACCCCCAGCGTTCACAGACCCTGAGAATCTCGCGCCGTGCAGAGGGTGCCAATTCACGCTGGGTAACGGTGCCAGGTAGCACGGCATCAGCGCGCATGCCATGCAAACGGAGCGAACGCCCTTCTTGTTCGCAGCACTTAGCGATGTGCGACGCAATGCGGAATCCGCCCAAGTCGATGTCGCCCCAGTGATGGAGGGTCGCGGTCGGCGCAAGCGCCTTCAGAAACACGGCATAGGCTCGCTTCCACGATGGACTCGGCATACCGCCCGTGTAGATGACGATGGCATCGTCCGGCCGTTGTCCGGCCATTTCGTGGAACGTGGTCAGATTCTCGACTGTCAACAGCCGCTGGCCGAAACCTGGATCGATTTGTACCGAGCGAAGGACTGAAGGCGCAAAGCCGACATATGGCCGCGATGCCCTAACGGTTTCATTTCCGTACATCACTGCTGCGTTACCGGCGACAAGCAGAGTCGGCGGAAACTTGACCAGTCCAAGTTCGGAGAACAGATCCTCCATTTCGCTTTGCACCATGGTGGCGTCGCCCTGCACCAGGGCGTCGAGCGCGGGCCAGATTGCCTCAATGCGCTTGCTGTCGCGAAACAGACTAGCGCTCAGCCTTCGAATGGCGATGTCATCGCCGCCCCTAGGCGCGCAAGACTCCATCACCCGGATGGCGTCGAGCCATGAAGCCACATCGCCAGGCCGAGTTCCGCGAACCAAATTGCCCTTGCGCCAGGCTTCGAGCACATGCGTTAGTACCGGGTGCTCGGTGACGTGAAGTTCGAACTGGCGCTCAGCCTGCGCCACCACGTCCCAGCGCGGCTCGATACCCAGGTGCTCGGCTAACCTAGCCCCGTCGCACAACACGATGCGCTGGACATGCGCTCGCTCACCCGCCCGGCTGTCCCATTCAATACTGATCGCACCATCCCGCTCGGCCAGTTGGAGGTTGGCGTTGCACACGGCCTTATCGGCATGACGATGTAGGCGCAGGTACTCGGGAAAGGATTTCTCGGACAGGGGGAGCGTCACGGACCTACCGGCGCGGTCCGTCTGCGCCGGCCCCTTTGAGGCGGCGTTCTCCGCTCGTGCCAGCAGCCGCTCCAGCGCCTTGCGCGCCAGCGCCGCACCATGCCCGGCCTTCTTGTCGTCATCCTCCGTCATGCGCCTTCACCCGCCCCCTGCTGCGGCAAGCAGCTGCGATTCCGCAACATCGATCAGTTCCGGATGGAGCATCGGGATATCGCTCGAAAACAACGCGTGCGCCGCTTCTTTTACGACCACATGTTCGGCAAACACGTCCGCGCCATACCTAGCCAAATCGTAATAGTTATCCATCAGGGGAACGAGCTTGCCGACATCGCTATCGGGGCCCGCCATCATCAGCTGTAGCCCCAGGCTCTTCAAGAAGGTTGCGGTCACATAGGTGTTCTGGGCATCCATACCGTAGAAGGCCTCGTCGAGGATCATCAAGCCCGCACCGACGTGCGAGGCTCCCGGCCGAATACGGTAGGCCGTCGCTAACGCAGCGCCTGCAATGACGTAGAAGGGCACACGGTGCTCTCCGTTGGAAGCCACGCCCATTCGCTTGCTCAATAGGTCTACGACCTTGCCGTCTTGGATGATCTGCAGGTCAAAATTGAACAGCAAACGGTAGTCCTCCAGCGGATTGTTGCCTCGGTCCTTGCCGCTTTCGCTGTCCTCCAGCAGAGCCATGAGGTTGTTTTGAACGCCCTGCTGCCCAA
>JANJVX010000002.1 GCA_024709845.1 Burkholderiaceae bacterium
GTGCAGGTGATGCACGGCTTTGACTTCTCGCGCTCGCTCATCGGCCTGCAGTGCCTGGCCGTGGCGCGCGTGGCGCTGGAAGAAACCTGGAAATACATCACCGAGCGCCAGGCCTTCGGCCAGCCGCTATCAAGCTTCCAGGGCGTGACGCACCCGCTCGCGCAGTACGACACCGAGGTGGAGGGTGCGCGCCTGTTGTGCCTGCAGGGCCTGTGGCTCAAGGACCAGGGCCTGCCCCACACCGCCGAGGCCGGCATGGCCAAGTGGTGGGGCCCCAAGCTGGCCTACGACGTGATCCACCAGTGCCTGCTGTGCTTCGGCCACGGCGGCTACGACCGGGGCCTGATGGAGCAGCGCCTGCGCGACGTGCTGGGCTTCCAGATCGGCGACGGCACGGCCCAGATCATGAAAACCATCATCGCCCGCACCCGCGCGGGGCGGAAGTTCGTGCCGGCATGAGTCTACTGGCGCTGTCAAAAAAGATAGCTGACAGCGCTTGAATTTGCAGGCTTTGAATAAGAAAAGTGCCTGAAACCCTTTATTGAAAAGCGCGAAGCGCTCCTGTTTTTAAGACACCCCACCGGAGACACACCATGGAATTCGACGCCGTACTGCTGCCCCCGCGCCGTGAGCGCATGATCGCCCAGGGCCTCTGGCATGACCGCACCATCAACGGCGAACTCGACGCCTGCGCCGCCGCCTGCCCCGACAAGCTCGCGCTGACGGCGCTGCGCGTGGAGACGGGCGAAGTCCGGCGCTTCTCCTACGCCGAGCTTGCGCGCATGGCCGACCGCATCGCCGTGGGCCTGGCGCGGCTGGGCGTGGGCAAGAACGACATCGTGGCCTGCCAGCTGCCCAACTGGTGGCAGTTCACGCTGGTCTACCTGGCCTGCTCGCGCATCGGCGCGGTGATGAACCCGCTGATGCACATCTTCCGCGAGCGCGAGCTGTCGTTCATGCTCCAGCATGGCGAGGCCAAGGTCATGATCGCGCCCAAGGTGTTCCGGGGCTTCGACTTCGAGCAGATGATCACCGGCCTGCAGCCCAGCCTGCCGCACCTGCGGCACCTGGTGGTGGTGGACGGCCAGGGCCCCAACAGCTTCGAGGCGCTGCTCAGCGGCCCCGAGTGGGAGAACGCGCCGGACGCGCGGGACATCCTCACGCGCCACCGCCCCGGCCCGGACGACGTGACGCAGCTCATCTACACCTCGGGCACCACCGGCGAGCCCAAGGGCGTGATGCATTCGGCCAACACGGTGATGGCCAACATCGTTCCCTACGCCCAGCGCCTGCGCCTGGACGCCGAGGACGTGGTGCTGATGGCCTCGCCCATGGCGCACCAGACCGGCTTCATGTACGGGCTGATCATGCCCATTCTGCTCAAGGCCAGCGTGGTGCTGCAGGATGTGTGGGAGCCGAAGAAGGCCATCGAGCTGATCCGCACCGAGGGCGTGACGTTCACCATGGCCTCCACCCCGTTCCTGACCGACCTGGCCAAGACCGTCACTGAAACAGGGCAGGGCGTGCCCACGCTGCGCACCTTCCTGTGCGCCGGTGCACCCATCCCGGGTCCGCTGGTGGAGCAGGCCCGCGCGGCGCTGGGGGCAAAAATCGTGTCGGCCTGGGGCATGACGGAGAACGGCGCCGTCACCCTGACGAAGCTCGACGACGAGGATGAGCGCTCGTTTTCCACCGATGGTTGCCCGCTGCCCGGCGTGGAGGTCAAGGTGGTGGACGTGGATGGCCAGACCCTGCCCGTGGGCGAGACCGGCCGCCTGATGCTGCGTTCGTGCTCCAACTTCGGCGGCTACCTGCACCGCGCGCACCTCAACGGCACCGACGCGGACGACTGGTTCGACACCGGCGACCTGGCGCGCATCGACGCGAAGGGCTACATCCGCATCACCGGCCGCAGCAAGGACGTGATCATCCGTGGTGGCGAAAACATTCCGGTGGTCGAGATCGAGTCGCTGCTGTACCGCCACCCGGCTGTGGCCATGGCCGCCATCGTGGCCTACCCCGACGAGCGCCTGGGCGAACGCGCCTGCGCCGTGGTGGTGACCAAGCCGGGCCAGACCTTCGACCTGCCCGGCATGGTGGAGTACCTCAAAGGCCAGAAGGTGGCCGTGCAGTACATCCCCGAGCGCCTGGTGGTCACCGACGCCATGCCGGCCACGCCGTCCGGAAAGATCCAGAAGTTCAAGCTGCGCGAGCTGATGCGCACGCCGGACTGAAGCCCGCCACCACACCGGAGACACCGCATGACGGACGACCGCCCCATCCGCGTGGAAACGCAGGGCCGCGTGGGCCTCATCACCCTGCACCGGCCCCAGCAGCTCAACGCACTGAACGACGCCCTGATGGACGCCCTGGGCGCGGCCCTGCAGGCCTTTGACGCCGACCCGGCCATTGGCGCCATCGTGCTCACCGGCAGCAGCAAGGCCTTTGCCGCCGGGGCCGACATTGAGGCCATGGCCGACTGGACGTTCATGGACGTGACCCAGGGCCAATTCATCACGCGCAACTGGGAAGCCATCCGCAGCGTGCGCAAGCCCGTGATCGCCGCCGTGGCCGGCTATGCCATGGGCGGCGGCTGCGAGCTGGCGCTGGCCTGCGATGTCATCGTGGCGGCCGAGTCGGCGCGCTTCGCGCTGCCCGAGATCAAGCTGGCCATGCTGCCCGGCGCGGGTGGCACGCAGCGCCTGCCGCGCGCCATCGGCAAGGCCAAGGCCATGGACATGTGCCTGTCGGCCCGCGTGCTTGACGCGCAGGAGGCCGACCGCTACGGCCTGGTCTCGCGCGTGGTGCCCGATGCCGAACTGCTGGCGCGCACCCTGGCCCTGGCGGCGCAGATCGCCGCGTTCTCGCTGCCCGCGCTCGTCGCGGTCAAGGAGTCGGTGAACCGCGCCTGGGAGAGCCCGCTGAGCGAGGGCATCCTGTTCGAGCGCCGCGCGCTGTACGGGCGCTTTGCCAGCAGCGATGCGCACGAGGGCATGCATGCCTTCCTGGGCAAGCGCAAGCCGGACTTCCAGCACCGCTGACGTTGCGGCTGGTGGGAATGAAAAATTTTGAGTGTTTCATGCCATGAGGCCAATACCAACGGGCGCTGAAAGCTACTGAAACAGTAGCAAAAAAAGGGGGCCGCCGGCCGCAAGCCGGGCGGCGGCCATCCGCACCAGGAGACAACAACATGCTGACGATCAATCTCTTCAACGGGTTGGTGTACGGGGCGCTGCTCATCGTGATGAGCTCGGGCCTGGCACTGATCTACGGCCTGCGGCGGGTGGTGAACTTCGCCCACGGCGCGCTCTACATGCTGGGGGCCTACATTGGCTTCTCGGTGGCCCAGTACAGCAACTTCTGGGTAGCCCTGGTGGCGGCGCCCGCCGCCATGGCCGTGGTGGGCGTGCTGCTCGACCGCTATGGCTTTCGCCTGCTGCAGGACCGCGAGCCGCTCAACGTCATGCTGGTCACCTTCGGCCTGCTGCTGATTCTGGAAGACCTGGTGGTCTTCATCTGGGGCAAGAGCAACTATTCGCTGTTCACACCCGGGCTGCTCAACTTCACTGTCAACCTGTTCGGCCACGACGTGCCGGCCTACCGCATCGGCGTGATCGTGGTGGGCGCCGTGGTGGCGCTGGGGCTGACGCTCTGGCTGCGCTACTCGCGCATCGGCCTGTTCGTGCGGGCCGCCAGCACCGACCCGGTCACCACCTCCATGCAGGGCGTCAACACCGACGTGCTCAGCGCCGGGGTGGTGGGCCTGGGCAGCGCGCTGGCCGGGCTGGCGGGCGTGGTGGCGGCGCCGTTTCTGTCGCTGTCGCCGCACATGAGCTCGGACGTGCTGATCGACTCCTTCGTGGTCGTGGTCATCGGCGGCCTGGGCTCGCTGGCCGGGGCCTTCGTCGCGGCGCTGCTGCTCGGAATGATGCAGGCCGTGGGCGCCGTCTACCTGCCCGAGGTGTCGGTGCTGCTGCCCTTCATTTTCATGATCGCCATCCTGATCTGGAAGCCCTCGGGCCTGGCCGGCAGCCGTACCTGAAAGCGGGAGAGACCACATGACTCTTGTACGTACCGGCGCTCTGTCGCTTCTGGCCCTGGCGGGTGGCGCGGCCATCATGCTGCTCACCCCGTCCAGCAGCCTGCTGGGCATGTTCACGCAGGCCGTCATCTACGCCATCTTCGCCCTGGGCGTGGGGGTGCTGCTCAAGCAGAACGGCCTGGTCAGCTTTGGCCACGCGCTGTATTTCGGCGCGGCGGGCTATGGCATGGGCGTCATCCTGGCGCTGGACTGGATGCCCGCGGAGTGGGCGATTCCCGTCGTCCTCGTGGGCATCGGCCTGCTGGCCTTTCTCATCGGCCTGGTCATCGTGCGCGTGCCGGGCATTGCCTTTGGCATGCTGACCCTGGCCATCGGGCAGATGGTCTATCTGCTGGCCTCGCGGGCCCGGGGCATGACGGGCGGGGCCGACGGCATGAGCGTGAACTGGCCCGCCACGCTGTTCGGCGTGCAGCAGTCGGTGCTGCTCAAACCGGCCACGCTGTTCATGGTGGCCTGGACCGTGATGGTGCTGGTCACCTTCGTGCTGCTGTGGATCTTGCGCACGCGCTTTGGCTCCATCACCGAGGCCATCCGCGACAACGAGGAGCGCGCCCGCTTCATCGGCATCACGACCACGGTGCCGCGCGCGGCGGTGTATGCGCTGTCGGCCGTGGTCACGGGCATCGCGGGCCTGATGTCCACGCTCAACACGGGCTTTGTCTCGCCCGAGAACCTGCACTGGAGCGTCTCGGCCATCACCCTGCTGATGGTGGTGGTGGGCGGCTTCAAGACAGCCCTCGGACCGATCATCGGCGCCATCGTCTATTTCCTGTTCAAGGACTTGCTGGGCGACTACGCCACGCATTCGATGGCCATCTTCGGCGCCGCGCTGATCGCCGTGATCGTGTTCTCGCCCGACGGCATCGTCGGCGCCGTGCAACGCCTGCGCAAGCGGGGCAGCCTGCAGGGCGGGCGCCGCCACGCCGGTGGCCACTGAATGCCCGATGGAAAGGACATCCCGATGAACTCCTATGTATTGCAGGCCGAGGACGTGGCCATCCACTACGGTGGCGTGAAGGCGCTCGACGGTGTTGGCATCACGCTAGAAAAAGGCCAGATCCGCGGCCTGATCGGCCCCAACGGCGCGGGCAAGTCCACGGTGATCGACGCCATCACCGGGCGGCGCAAGCTCACGCGCGGCAAGGTGCTGCTCGACGGCGAGGACGTCAGCCACCTGGGCGCCGTCGAGCGCCGCCGGCGCGGCCTCTCGCGCAGCTTCCAGCGCACCAGCATCTTTGGCGGCATGACGGTGCGCCAGCAGGTCGAACTGGCGTCCTACAAGATGGGCGTGCAGGACTCCGCCGCCGATGCCGACGCCGTGCTGAAAGAGCTGGACCTCGACCGCCTGAGCCACGCCGTCGCCGAGGACCTGGGCTACGGCGAGCAGCGCCGCCTGGACCTGGCGCTGGCCCTGGTGGGCCGGCCCAAGCTGCTGATGCTCGACGAGCCCATGGCGGGCCTGTCGGTGCAGGAATCGCAGGACCTGGCGCGGCACCTCAAGGCGCTGACATCGCGCTGGGAGGTGTCGGTGCTGCTGGTCGAGCACGACATGGACGTGGTGTTCGGCATCTCGGACGCCGTCACCGTTTTTGAACTCGGCCGCGTGATCGCCAGCGGCGAACCGGCCAGCGTACGCGCCAACCCGCGCGTGCGCGAAGCCTACCTCGGGAGCGCCGCATGACTGCCTTGCTCAGCCTGGACCAGGTCCAGTCCTTCTATGGCGCGGCGCACATCCTGCATGGCCTGGGCCTGCAGGTGCACGCGGGCGAGCGTGTGGCCCTGATCGGCCGCAACGGCGTGGGCAAGACCACGGTGGTCAACACCATCCTGGGCCTGGCCCAGATGCGCGCGGGCAGCCTGCACTTTGGCGGCGTGCCGATCGCCCGGCCGCGCCCCTATATCGCGGCGCAGCACGGCATCGTCGTGGTGCCGCAGGGGCGGCGCATCGTCGCCAACCTGACGGTGGAGGAGAACCTGCTGCTTGGCGCCGCCACGGGCCGCAAGGGGCCCTGGACGGTGCCCGAAATCTACAAGCTGTTCCCCATCCTGCAGGAGCGCGCGCACACCCCGGGCACGGCGCTGTCGGGCGGGCAGCAGCAGATGCTGGCCGTGGGCCGCGCGTTGATGGCCAACCCCGGTCTGATCCTTCTCGACGAGCCCACCGAGGGGCTGGCGCCCGTCATCGTGGACCAGCTCGCCGACATCTTCAACCGGGTGGCCGACCAGGGCACGGCGCTGCTGCTGATCGAGCAGAACCTGAGCCTGGTGGTGCGCGTGGCGCACCGCTACCTGGCCATGGCCAAGGGCTCGGTGGTGGCCCAGGGGCAGGTCGTCAACTCGCCGCAAGGCCTTCAGGACATCGAGGAACACGTGATGGTGTGACCCGCGTGGGTGCAGGAAGCAAGTGGCCGCCGGACCCTTTCCGGCAATTTTTTCAGGAGACAAATATGTTCAAGACTTCGCAAGTTCAACAGTTGCTGGCCGGTGTGGTGCTGGTGGCCGCCCTGCCGCTGACGGCCATGGCCCAGGCCAAGGACCCGGTCAAGATCGCCCTGGTCACGTCCAAGTCCGGCGGCTTCTCGACCATGGGCGCCGACGTGGCCAACGGCATCAAGTTCGCCGTGGAAGAGGCCAATGCCAAGGGCGGCGTGGACGGCCGCAAGATCATCGTGGCCGAGGGCGACGATGAAAGCACGCCGGACGCGGGCCGCCGCGTGGCCGAGAAGCTGGCTCGCGAAGGCCACAACCTGATCATCGGCCCCATCACCTCCGGCATTTCCCTGGCCATCAGCCAGAACCTGGCGCGCTGGGACGCCGCCTTCATCGGCACCATGAGCAAGGCCGACAAGCTCACCCAGGATGCCTGCAACCCGCGCTTCATCCGCACCAACCATTCGGATGCGATGGACCTGGCCATGATCAACGAGTGGCTCAAGGGCATTCAGGGCAACAACTTCGCCATCCTGGCCGCCGACTACGTGTGGGGCCAGGACTCGGCCAAGTCCTTCGAGGCCGCCGTCACGGCGCAGGGCAAGAAGGTGTCGCTCAAGCTGTTTGCGCCGCTGGGCACCAAGGACTACGCGCCCTACATCCAGCAGCTCAAGGCCGCCAATGTCGATGCGGTCTGGTTCGCCGACGTGTCCGGCGCCATCGCCTTCACCAAGCAGGCCGCCGACTTCGGCCTGATCCCCAAGACCCCGCTGATCGGCCACGCCCTGCTGTCGAACTTCGTGGTCAACGCCACGGGCACTGCGCTGACCAACACGCCCGGCAACGTGGGCTACACGCCCGACATCGACACGCCGCAAAGCAAGGCCTTCGCCGCCGCCTTCAAGGCCAAGCACAACCGCCTGCCGTCGGACACCGAAGGCCAGGCCTACAACGGCGCCATGGTGCTGTTCCAGGGCGTGACTCTCGCCAAGAGCGTCAAGCCCGAGGACGTGACCAAGGCCCTGCGCGGCGCGCAGGTGGACACCCTGTATGGCAAGGCCACCGTGCGCGCGGCCGACAACCAGATGGTCATCCCCAACTACGTGGCCCGCGTGAAGACGGCCGATGGCGTGCTGCGCCCGGTGATCGAGCAGACCTACCCGGCCTCGATCGTTCCGGCGGCATCGCCCCTGTGCAAGATGTGACGGGACGGGCATCGTGAAAGCGGCCTATATCACCGGCCATGGGGGCAACGAGGTTGTCCAGGTCGGGCAGCGTGAGAAGCCGGCCGACGCCCCCGGGCAGGTGGTGGTGCGCATGCATGCGGCCACGCTCAATCGCGTGGACCTCTACATGCGCGACAGCGGTGCGGGCATCACGCACCGCCTGCCGCAGATCCTGGGGCTCGACGGCGCGGGCACGGTGGAATCCGTGGATACCGATGAGCCCCTGCTGCGC
>JANJVX010000055.1 GCA_024709845.1 Burkholderiaceae bacterium
GGGGGGGGGGGTAGGGGGGGGGGGCGGGGGGGGGGGGGGGGAGGAGGGGCGGGGGGGGGGGGGGGCGAGGGGGGGGGCCGTGTGTGGGGGGCGGGGGCGGGGGGGTGAGGTGGGGGGGGCGGGGGGCGGGCGGGTTCAACCTGCAGGGGCTGGTGATGTTCGCGCTCTACCTGGGCGGCATCCTGGGCGCCATGGCCGTGGCGGCCGTGCTCAAGCTCTGGCGCGGCAAGGTGCGGCCCACGCCGCTGCTGATGGAGCTGCCGCCGTACCGCGTGCCCAGCCCGCGCAACCTGGCGCTGGGGCTGTATGAGCGCGCCGCCATCTTCCTCAAGCGCGTGGGCGGCATCATTCTGGCGCTCACGGTGCTGCTGTGGTTCCTCTCCACCTTCCCGGCGCCGCCCGAAGGGGCCACCGGCCTGGCGATCGAGTACAGCCTGGCCGGGCAGCTGGGCCGGACGCTGGAGCATGTGTTTGCGCCGCTGGGCTTCAACTGGCAGATTTCCATCGCCCTGGTGCCCGGCATGGCCGCCCGCGAGGTGGTGGTAGGCGCGCTGGGCACGGTGTATGCGCTGTCGGCCTCGGGCGACGACGTGGCGGCGCAGCTGGGGCCGTTGATCGCGCAGCAGTGGTCACTGGCCACGGCCCTGTCGCTGCTGGTGTGGTTCGTGTTCGCGCCGCAGTGCCTCTCCACACTGGCCACGGTGCGGCGCGAGACCGATTCATGGCGCCTGGCGCTACTGATGGCGGCGTACCTGTTTGCGCTGGCCTATGGCGCCAGCTGGATCACTTACCGCGTGGCGCTGGCCATGGGAGGAGGCTGAGCATGTGGCAGAACCTGGCAGTGGGCGCCATCGTGGTGCTGGCGGGGCTGTATGCCCTGTGGTACTGGATGCCCGCTGCCTTGCGCAAGCGCCTGGGCCGGGTGCGCCCGGTACTGGGCAAGGCGCCGTCGTGCGGCGCGTGCAGCGATTGCGGGGGCTGCGCTGCGCCGAAGCAGCCGGTGAATGCCGTGGAGCCCGGCAGCCAGCCGGTGTGGATGGCGCCGAAGCGCTGATACCGGTACGGTTACTAATTTGATAGCTGGTACCGCCCGTATATCAAGGCGATAAGCCACTTTTGATCAAAATTCAGACCGGATAGGGCGGCAGGCCATGGCGTCTGCGCGCGCGGTCGCAGGCCTCGCTGCCCGCTTCGAACTCGCGGCAGGGCGAGGGGCGCCATTCGTAAATGCCGCAGGCGGCCTGGGTGCCCACCTTGCCGGTGAGGGCGGCGCAGCGCGGGGGGCTGTGGTCGGTGCCGCGCATGCGGCGCAGGGTGCCGGTCACTTCCGCAGCCAGGCCGTCGGGTACGTCGCCGCCCATCTCCTGGGTTTCGTACACCGAGAAGTCCACGCGAAAGCTGGCGCAGCAGGCGCCGCAGGTGAGGCAAGGGTGGGTCATGGGCGGGGCGGTGTTTGCAGCGCGGTCAGGGCGCGCTCAAGGTTCTGGCGCGCGGTGGCCTCGTGGCGTTCGTGGAACGCTTCGGTGCCATAGATGCGCGGTCGGTCGAGGAAGCCGCGCAGCACCGCGCTGCGGCCCGCGACGTAGCGCGGCCAGCGCACGAAGAAGTATTCACGCCGCACGTTGCGCTCGAAGCGGTCGTACACCGCCGGGCTCTGGCCCAGGATGGCCAGGTCGATGTCCACCACCCACAGTGCATCGTCCGTGAGCGGGCCGGGCTGGTGGCGCGTGTCCAGGATGTGCTGGCGTACCTGTGTCACCAGGGCTTCGGGCAAGGACTGGCTGCGCAGAAACCGCACGGCCCAGTCGGCGCTGCGCTCTTCGTTGTGCGCGCTCCAGGGCCAGTAGATGGCGTCGTGGTACCAGAGCGCCAGTTCCACGGCCACCGGGTCTTGCAGCGCGCCGGGTTGGGCGGTGCGCAGCGTGCGCAGGTGCTCCAGGCAGGCCCACAAATGGGTGGTGTCGTGGTACGCGCGGGGCCAGCGGGCCCAGCTGCGCACCAGGCGGTGGCCCTCGGTGCGCCAGGCCGGGGTGTCCCGGTCCAGCGCCTGGCCCAGGGCCTGCCACTGCGCAAGCAGCTCGGTGGCGTGGGCAGGCTGGCGGCGCCAGGGCATGGGGAGTTAGGCCAGCTTGCCGAGCAGCAGGTACTCCATGAGTGCCTTTTGCACGTGCATCCTATTCTCGGCTTCATCCCACACCACGGATTGCGGGCCGTCGATCACGTCGGCCTCGACCTCTTCGCCCCGGTGCGCGGGCAGGCAGTGCATGAACAGGGCGTCGGGCTTGGCGGCGGCCATCATTTCCTGGTCCACGCACCAGTCGGCGAAGGCGAGGCGGCGCGCCTCGTTCTCGGCCTCGTAGCCCATGCTGGTCCACACGTCGGTGGTGACCAGGTCGGCGCCTTGGCAGGCTTCGCGCGGGTCGCTAAAAAATTGATAGCTGCCAGCGCTTGCCCCTCCTGCCCCAACGGCCAATTTCTCATCCACTTCATAGCCCTGGGGCGTGCTCACATGCACCTTGAAGCCCAGCAGCTCGGCCGCCTGCAGCCAGGTGTTGGCCATGTTGTTGCCGTCGCCCACCCAGGCCACCGTCTTGCCCTGGATGGAGCCACGGTGCTCGATGAAGGTGAAGATGTCGGCCAGGATCTGGCAGGGGTGGAATTCGTTGGTCAGGCCGTTGATGACGGGCACGCGCGAGTGCGCGGCAAATTTTTCGATCTTGGTCTGCTCGAAGGTGCGGATCATCACCAGGTCCACCATGCGGCTGATGACCTTGGCGCTGTCTTCGATGGGCTCGGCGCGGCCCAGCTGGCTGTCGCCCGTGGTCAGGTGCACCACGCTGCCACCCAGCTGGTACATGCCGGCCTCGAAGCTCACGCGCGTGCGCGTGCTGGCCTTCTCGAAGATCATGGCCAGCGTGCGGTCCACCAGCGGGTGGTGCTTTTCGTAGGACTTGAACTTCTTCTTGATCAGCGCGGCGCGCTCGAACAGGTAGGCGTATTCGTCGGCGGTGAAGTCTTTGAACTGCAGGTAGTGTTTCATGGCTGTCTCGCGCGGCGGCATCATTCCGCCAGGAAGGCTTTGACCAGGGGTGCCAGCAGGGCGACGATGGCGTCGGCCTCGGCGGTGGACAGGATCAGCGGCGGCACCAGGCGCACCACGCTGTCGGAGGTGACGCTGATGAGCAGGCCGGCATCGGCCGCGCGCTGCACCAGCACGCCGCAGGGCTTGGCCAGCTCCACGCCGATCATCAGGCCCTGGCCGCGCACCTCCTTCACCCCCGCCTCGCTGGCGAACGCGGCCTGCAAGGCGGCCTTGAGGTGCGCGCCCACGGTGGCCGCGTTCTGCAGCAGGCCGTCTTCCTCCATGATGCGGATGGTCTCGGTGCCGGCGCGCATGGCCAGCGGGTTGCCGCCGAAGGTGCTGCCGTGGTTGCCCGGCTGCAGCACGGTGGCCGCGCGCGGGCCGGCCACCACCGCGCCCACGGGTACGCCCGAACCCAGGCCCTTGGCCAGCGTCATCACGTCGGGCACGATGCCGGCCCACTGGTGGGCGAACCACTTGCCGGTGCGGCCCATGCCGGTCTGCACCTCGTCGATCATCAGCAGCCAGCCGCGTTCGTCGCAGAGCTGGCGCACCTGCTGCAGGTATTCGAAGCGCAGCGGGTGCAGGCCGCCTTCGCCCTGGATGGTTTCCAGGAACACGGCGGTGATGTTGGCGTTGCCCTCGGTGGCCCGCTTCAGGGCGTCGATGTCGTTCTTGGGCACGCGCACGAAACCGTCGAGCAGGGGCGTGAAGCCGGCGTGGATCTTGGGGTTGCCCGTGGCCGACAGCGTGGCGATGGAGCGGCCGTGGAAGGCCTGCTCGTACACCACGACCTCGGCGCGTGCGACGCCCTTGTCGTTGCCGTACTTGCGCGCGATTTTCAGCGCCGCCTCGTTGGCCTCCAGGCCCGAATTGCAGAAGAACACGTTCTGCATGCCCGAGCGTTCGACGAGCTGCGCCGCCAGCGTCTCCTGGCCGGGCACATGGTAGTAGTTGGAGGTGTGGATCAGCTGCGTGAGCTGGTGCTGCAGCGCAGGCACCAGCTTGGGGTGGTTGTGGCCCAGCGTGTTCACGGCGATGCCGCCCAGCGCGTCGAGGTATTCCTTGCCGTTCACGTCCCACACGCGGCAGCCCTGGCCGCGCTGCAGCGCGATGGGCACGCGGCCGTAGGTGTTCATCACGTGGGGCGAGGCGGCCTCAATGAAAGCGGTCATGCAGGATTCTCCAGACAGGGCGGGTGGCGGGCCGCGACGGGTGCGGCACCGGAAAAGCGAGAGCCGATTCTAGGGCGTGTGCCCGGCCGTGTTGGTGACGATTGCGCATCACTGCGATGCATGCCGGGCCGGGGGTGTGTAAGGTGAGTGTCGGCAAACTCTTATATAAGAGTTAGAATGCAGTGTTGCGACGCAACAAGCAGCGATCCTGCGCAACGTCCCTAACCCACCACTACCCGATGGTCACCCCTTCCAGCAAAGAAGTTTTCATCCAGGGCATCACGCACAGCGGAAAAACCTTCCGTCCGAGCGACTGGGCCGAACGATTGGCAGGGGTGATGAGCAGCTTTCGCCCGGGTGGCGCGCGCCCGGGCAGCCACCTGAGCTATTCGCCCTGGTGCATCCCCACCACGCTCAATGGCGTGAAGTGCGTGGTGGTCAACCGGGCCCTGCGCGAGCACGAACCCATGGCCTGGGACTTCGTGATGAACTTCGCGCACGACAACGAGTTGCAGCTCGTCGAAGCCTGCCTGCTGCCCGACCCTCCGCGCAAGGATTGACTTTCCCCCTCTTGCGCCGCCATGGCGCGGCCCGTGTGGTGCGGGCACCAACGAAAAAACCGCCCGGAGGCGGTTTTTTGCTTGCTGACAGCGCACCCGTTACAAACGGCGGGTGGCGGGGCCACCCGGGCTGTTTGCCTGCCGAGGCAGGCGGTGAATTAAGCGGCTGCGAGTGCCAGGGCTTTCACCTTGGCAGACAGGCGGCTCTTGTCGCGAGCGGCCTTGTTCTTGTGGAAGATGCCCTTGTCGGCGACGTTGTCGACCACGGATTGCATCTTGGCGAACAGTTCGGTCGCCTTGGTCTTGTCACCGGCCAGAACAGCCTTTTCGACGTTCTTCACGGCGGTGCGGTATTTGGAGCGCAGCGAGGTGTTCGCGGCGTTGAGCTTGATGTCCTGACGGACGCGCTTGCGGCCCGACGCCAGGCGCGGGTTCTTCTTCTTGGGCTTGGTAGATGCCATTTTCAGTATTCCTTGTGTCTGAGGATGATGTCAGCAGAGCCAGCGATTATAGCCCAGGGCGGAGTACGGCGTACAGCCACCCCGGACCCTGCCCGCCAGGCGCAGCGCATACACTCGGCGCCGTGACCCTGCTCAAAGCTGCCTCCACCGTCTCCCTGCTGACCCTGGCCTCGCGCGTGACAGGGCTGGTGCGTGACCTGCTGATGGCCTCCGTCTTCGGGGCCAATGCCCTGACCGATGCCTTCAACGTGGCCTTCCGCATTCCCAACCTGTTCCGGCGGCTGTTTGCCGAAGGGGCGTTCAGCCAGGCGTTCGTGCCGGTGCTGGCGGCCTCCCGGACACAGAACGGCGAAGAGGCCACCCAGCGGCTCATCCGCAGCGTGGCCACGGTGCTGGCCTGGGCGTTGCTGCTGACCTGCGCGCTGGGCGTGCTGGGTGCGCCGGTGCTGGTCTGGCTGCTGGCCAGCGGCCTGCGGCAGAACCCCGAGAGCTTTGACGCCGCCGTGCTGATGACGCGCTGGATGTTCCCCTACATCGGCTTCATGTCGATGGTGGCGCTGTCGGCGGGCGTGCTCAACACCTGGAAACGCTTTGCCGTGCCGGCTGCCACGCCCGTGCTGCTCAACCTGTGCATGATCGGCGCCGCCTGGCTGGGAGCGCCGCAACTGGCCGCGCGGGGCATCGAGCCCATCTACGCCATGGCGGGTGGGGTCATGCTTGGCGGCGTGCTGCAGCTGGCGGTGCAGGTGCCCGTGCTGTACCGCCTGGGCCTGCTGCCACGCATTGGCGTGACCTGGGGGGGCGTGCGCGCCGCCTGGAACGAGCCGGGCGTGCGCCGCATTCTGGCGCTGATGGCGCCCGCGCTGCTGGGCGTGGGGGTGGCGCAGGTGTCGCTGATGATCAACACGCAGATTGCCTCGTACCTTGCGCCGGGCAGCGTGACCTGGCTGTTTTACGCCGACCGGCTGATGGAGTTCCCCACCGCGCTGCTGGGCGTTGCGCTGGGCGTGGTGCTCACGCCGCAGCTGGCATCGGCCAAGGCGGCGGGCGATGCACAGAAGTATTCCTCCATGCTCGACTGGGGCCTGCGCATCGTGGTGCTGCTGGCCGTGCCCTGCGCCGTGGCCTTGCTTACCTTTGCCCAGCCGCTGGTGGCCACGCTATTCCACCATGGCAAGCTGACCGACGGCGACGTGGGCCAGATTGCCGTGGCGCTGGCGGGCTACGGCGCCGGCCTGCTCGGGCTGGTGGCCATCAAGGTGCTGGCGCCGGGCTACTACGCCAGCCAGGACATCCGCACGCCGGTGAAGATTGCCATCGCCGTGCTGGTCATCACGCAGCTGCTCAACCTGGTGCTGGTGCCGCGCCTGGCGCACGCCGGGCTGGCGCTGTCGATCGGTTTGGGTGCGCTGGTCAACGCGCTGTGGCTGCTTGCGGGGCTGCTGCGGCGCGGCAGCTTCGTGCCCGGGCCGGGTTGGTGGCTTTATGGCCTGCAGGTGCTCGCGGCCAGCGCGCTGATGGCGGTGTTCCTGCTCTGGGCTGCCGGGCATTTCCCCTGGGTGCAGATGCGCGGGCAAAGCCTGCAGCGCGCCGGTTTGCTGGCGCTGATGGTCCTGGGCGCGGCCGTGATCTATTTCGGGGTGCTGTGGGCTGCCGGGCTGAAGCTGCGGGCCATGCTGCGGCGCTGAACGGGTTGCCATGATGCTGCAGTTCGCCGTACCGACACCGCTGGAGTACTTTGCCGCGCTGGTGCAGAGCGACGATGGCTTTCCACTGCTGGAGGCAGCGGCGAGCCTTGCCCAGGACGAGTATCCCGGTTTTGATGTCCAGCAGTTGCTGGGCGAGATGGACCACCTGCTCGCACGCCTGAAGCGGCGGCTGGGGCCCGACACCCCGGCCCTGGAGCGCCTGCGGGTGCTCAACCAGTACTTCTTCGCGGACCTGGGTTTTGGCGGCAACGTCAACAACTACTACGACCCCGAAAACAGCTATCTCAACGCCGTGCTGCGCACGCGCCGGGGCATCCCCATCAGCCTGGGTGTGCTGTGGCTGGAATTGGCCCAGGGCATCGGACTGCAGGTGCGCGGCGTGGCGTTCCCGGGGCATTTCATGGTCAAGGCGCTGCTGCCCGGAGGGCAGGTGCTGATCGACCCGTTCACCGGCCAGTCGCTCTCGCGCGAGGAGCTGGCCGAGCGTCTGCTTCCTTTTCAGCATGGCGCGGGGGCGCCGGGGCTGGATGACGTGCCGCTGGGCCTGTTCCTGCAGGCAGCGCCGCCGCGCGAAATCATTGCGCGCATGCTGCGCAACCTCAAGGAGGTGTACCACGCACACCAGGACTGGCAGCGCCTGATCGCGGTGCAGAGCCGTCTCATCGTCCTGTTGCCCGGTGCCTGGGCCGAGTTGCGCGACCGGGGCCTGGCCCACGCCGAGTGCGGTCACATTGCACAGGCGGTCGAGGATCTGGAGACCTACCTGGCCTGTGTCGAGGACGGCTTCGATATCGACGCCATTGCCGAAAAGGTCAGCGCGTTGCGCAGGGCACTAAACTGATTTTTTTGAGGCCAAAAATGCAGAAAGCGCTTGCCAGGCAAGCGCTTTCTGCTATGAAAATATGAGCTTTTTAGGCGCCCTGTGCCTTGACGCACAGTACCGGGCAAGAGACCGTCATCAGCAGTTCCTGCGCCACGCTGCCCAGCAGCAGCTTGCCCACGGCGGTGCGCTTGCGCAGGCCGATCACAAGAACGGAGATGTCGCGCGACTCCACCAGTTCATTGATTTCGTCCACGGCGCTCTTGCCCCGCACGAACTGCTTGAATTCAGCGGTGATGCCCTGCGCTTCCAGCAGGGCTTCGACCTGCTCCACCTCGTACCCGGCGGCCAGCGAGGCATCTTCCTGCTGGCCTCCAGGGCCGGCATTCACCACAAGAAGGGGTTCCTGGCGGCGCTTGGCGCTGTCCATGCCCATGTCCAGTGCGGCCCGGCCTTCGGGGCGGGGCACGTATGCGACGAGGATGGTCATGTGCGGGGTCTCCTAGGTTGGTATGTCAATGGGTACGGGCACGCATGGCTTGTGACGGCATGCCTGACCGCTGCGGCCCGTGTCGGGCAGCGCGTGAGGATGGTAACGCATGGCACCGGGGTTTGGCGGTACCTACGTAGTGGCCCGCATGCGCCTGGCCGTACCGTCCGGAATCCGGCGAACGGGCCAGAGCCCATCAGATCAGCCGAGCGGCCGCCAGCTCCTTCTTCAGGTAGGCATAGCACAGCGGCGCGGCCACCAGCCCCGCCGGGCCGAACACGGCCTCGGCCACGAACATCACGCTGAGCAGCTCCCAGACGCCCATCTGCGTGCGTCGGCCCACCACCTTGGCGTTGATCACGTATTCGGCCTTGTGGATGAGGATGAGAAAGCCCAGGCAGGCGGCCGCAGCCAGCGGCGACACCGACAGGCCCACGATGGTGATGACCACGTTGCACACCAGGTTGCCCACGATGGGCACCAGCCCGGCCACGAAGGTGAAGGTGATGAGCACCGGCGTGTAGGGCAACTGCAGGCCCCAGTAGGGCAGAACGAACAGCAGGAACAGCGCCGTCAGCAAGGTGTTGAAGGCAGCGATCCAGAACTGCGCTGCCACGATCTGGCGGAAAGCCTCGCCGAACAGCGTGACGCGCTGCGCCAGCGCCAGCGCCAGCGGGCCCTTGGCGGGCGCCACTTTGCGCACGGCGGCCAGGGCGCCAATGATCAGGCCCACATAGGCGAAGAGCAGCCCGGCCAGCCAGGCGCGGCCGGCCAGCGCCAGGGCGCCCGCCTTCGCGCCCAGGTAGTTGGCGATGGTGCGCTGGATCTCGGCGGCCCCTTCGGGCAACTGCAGGGGGAAGTCGGCAGGGAGCTTGAGGCGCAGTTCGCGCACCGTCACGGCCATGTATTCCAGCAGCTCGCGGTACTGCTGCGGTGCTTCCACGATGTAGCCGCGCGAATGGGTCAGGCCCAGCGCCAGCAGGCCCAGCGGGAGCAGCATGACCAGCGCGGCGGCGGTCACCTGGGCCTCCCGTGGCGCCACGGGCGGGGGGGGGCCGCGCCGCAGGCGGGTCAGCCAGCCCGTGAAGGCGCGGGTGAGCAGAAAGCCCAGGCACACGCACAGCAGTCCGGGCAGCAGTCCACGCCACATCACGAGCAGCAGCAGCCCTGCCATCAGCAGGTAGCTGGCCACGACGACCTTGTCCCCCGGGGGGGGCAGCCGCAGGGCTGGCGGCACGCCAGGGGAAGGAGAGGGCTCCGGGGGGTGCGCCATGGCGCGCCAGGCCTCAGGCCACTGCCACGGCGGCGCCCTGGCCGCGCGGCGCAATGGCGCCGATCGTGTACACCTGCTCGCCCGCAGCACGCAGCGTGGCGGCCGTGGCTTCTGCGTTGGCAGCATCCACCACCACCACCATGCCGATGCCGTTGTTGAAGGTGCGGTTCATCTCGACGTCATCGATGCCGGCGGTCTTCTGCAGCCAGGCGAACAGTTCGGTTTGCGGCCAGCTGCCTTTTTGCAGGTGGGCAGCCGTGCCCTCGGGCAGCACGCGCGGAATGTTCTCCAGCAGGCCGCCGCCGGTGATGTGGGCCAGCGCCTTGATGGGGTGCGCGGCCAGCGCGGCCAGCACGTTCTTCACGTACAGGCGCGTGGGTTCCATGATGGCCTGCTTGAACGGCTTGCCGTCCAGCGTGGCGGGCAGGTTGGCGCCCGCGCGCTCGATGCACTTGCGCACCAGGCTGAAACCGTTGGAGTGCACGCCGGCGGAGGCCAGGCCCAGCACCACGTCGCCGGGCTTCACATCCTTACCGGTGAGGATCTTCGATTTTTCGACTGCGCCCACGGCAAAACCGGCCAGATCGTATTCGCCGGCCGGGTACATGCCGGGCATCTCGGCGGTTTCGCCGCCGATCAGCGCGCAGCCCGACAGCTCGCAGCCCTTGGCGATACCGCCCACCACGGCGGCAGCCGTGTCCACGTCGAGCTTGCCGCAGGCGAAGTAGTCCAGGAAGAACAGCGGTTCGGCGCCTTGCACCAGCACGTCGTTCACGCTCATGGCCACCAGGTCGATGCCCACGGTGTCGTGCATGTTCCATTCGAACGCCAGCTTGAGCTTGGTGCCCACGCCGTCGGTGCCGCTCACCAGCACCGGCTCCCGGTAGCGCTTGGGCACCTCGAACAGCGCGCCGAAGCCGCCGATGCCGGCCAGCACCCCTTCGCGCATCGTCTTCTTGGCCAGGGGCTTGATGCGTTCGACCAGCGCGTCGCCTGCGTCGATGTCAACGCCGGCGTC
The DNA here is from genome assembly GCA_024709845.1 of Burkholderiaceae bacterium. Lineage (GTDB taxonomy): Bacteria > Pseudomonadota > Gammaproteobacteria > Burkholderiales > Burkholderiaceae_C > Simplicispira. The sequence continues at coordinate 10,589 of JANJVX010000055.1, forward strand.
TTTGTAGGACAGGGGGGTGGGGGTGGCAGAGGTGCTCATGGGTTCTCGTGGTGCGGGAAGGCCCGTGCTCGGGCCGGAATCCGGGGATTTTAAGGGGCGCTCACATGCCGGGTGTTTCGGGCGGGGATTGCGGCCGGGCCGGTGTTCGCGGGGTGCGGGCCTGCAGCACCAGCACGCCCCCCAGCGCCAGCACGGCCAGCACCATGCCTGCGGCGAAGGTGGCGTGTGCGCCCAGTCGGTCCCACAGCAGACCGGCCAGGGCGCTGGCCACCAGCAATGCCAGGCCGCTGACCAGATTGAACACGCCAAACGCCGTGCCCCGCAGATCGGCGGGCGCGGTGCCGGCCACCATGGCGGCCAGCAGGCCCTGGGTCATGGCCATGTGCAGGCCCCACAGGGCAACGCCCAGTCATGCGATGGCGCCCCGGTCGCTCAATGCCAGCAGCCCATCCGCGGCGATCAGCACCACCAGCCCCCAGGCCAGCAGGGTGGTATGGCGGGTGGAGTCGGACAGCTTGCCCAGCGGATAGGCCCCCAGTGCAAAAACCACGTTCATGAGCACCAGAACCAGGGGGGTCCAGGCCAGCGGCAGCCCCCCCTGCTGCAGGCGCAGCACCAGAAAGGCCTCGCTGAAACGCGCCAGCGTGAACACGGCGCCCAGGGCCACCACCCACCAGTAGCCCGCGCCCAGGCGGCGCAGGTTCTCGCGGCGGATGGGGTTGGTGCGTGCGGCGCTGGTGGGCCGCCCGGGTTCACGCACCCCCACCACCAGCAGCGTCACGCACAGGGCGGCGGGGATCACGGCCACCCAGAACACCGCCCGGAAGTCGTTGGCCCACAGCAGCATCAGGCCCATGGCCAGCAGAGGGCCGAGAAACGCCCCCACGGTGTCAAGCGACTGGCGCAGCCCGAAGGCCGCGCCACGCATCTCCGGCGGTGCGAGGTCGGCCACCAGCGCATCGCGTGGTGCCCCCCGGATGCCCTTGCCCACGCGGTCGAGCAGGCGTGCGGTGACCACCAGGCCGACCGTGGAGGCCACGGCAAAGAGCGGCTTGGACAGGGCGCTCAGACCGTAGCCCAGGACGGCCAGCGGCTTGCGGCGGCCCCACCAGTCGCTCAGCACCCCGGAGAACACCTTGAGGACCATCGCCGTGGCCTCGGCGGCCCCTTCGATGAGGCCCACCGTGAGCATGCTCACGCCCAGGGCCGTGACCATGAAGACCGGCAGCAGGCTGTGGATCATTTCCGAGGAAATGTCCATCAGCAGGCTGACAAACCCCAGGGCCCAGATGCTGGCGGGCAAGCGCTTGGGCGGTGCGGTGGAAGAGGCCATGGCGGGCAATCCTGAAGGCGGGGCCGGGCTGCAGCCGCACCACGGCTTGCGGCAGACTAAAATCGGCCCCATTGTCGCCCAGCCCTGCAGGCCGATGAATGCGCTGCAAGCCACTTATTTCGCCGCGTCCCGCCGCAGACACCTACGGCCGCGCGCCTTCCCATGTTTCTGAGATGCCGCTGATCCTCTCTCTGACCGCCGCTTCCGCACCGACTGCCCCGGGCCTGCCCCCGCTGCCGGGGTGCCGCGCATGAAGCAGCTGGCGCTGGACATCGGCCTGGCCACAGGGCCCACCCTGGCCCGTTTTTTTGCCGGTCCGAACGAAGCCGCCCTGCAGCACCTGCGCCTGGCGGTGGGCGAGGGCAGCAGCCAGTCCACCCGCTCGCCTGTGCCCACGTACCTGTGGGGAGAGTCCGGCAGTGGCAAATCGCACCTGCTCCAGGCGGTGCGCCAGTCCCTGCGCGAGCAGGGCGCCAGCGTGGGCTGGCTGGACCCTTCGGTGACCGGGCCTGCGGATTTTGACGAGAACTGGACGGCCGTGCTCATGGATGACGTGCACCTGTACAGCACGGGCCAGCAGGCCATGGCCTTCAACTGGTTTGTCAATGCCATCAGCCCCGCCAGTGGCCGCCCGCGCTGGGTGCTGGCCGCAGGCAACGTGCCGCCGGCCGACCTGCCGCTGCGCGACGACCTGCGCAGCCGCCTGGGCTGGGGCCATGTGTTCCAGCTCCAGACGCTCGACGAAACCGCGTGCCGCGCCGTGCTGCGCCAGGAGGCCGACGCGCGCGGCATTTTCCTGGGCGACGAGGTGATGGACTACATGCTCAGCCGCTTCTCGCGCGACCTGGGCAGCCTGATGAACCTGCTGGGCCAGCTTGATGCCTATGCCTTGCGCGCCCAGCGCGCCATCACCATCCCGTTACTCAAGGCCATGCTTGAATCTGAATGAGGCGCAACCCCCTGTGGCGCTGCGCGCCTTCCCCCTTCTCTCGCCTCGCTGCGCGATGCGGGAAGGGGGACGCCGCCCGTGCGGCGGGGCGGCCCTTGCACGGCGGCCCTGGCCTGGGCAGCGCCCGTTCGCCAGCCAGTGCTAGCCACGACTCCTTCCACAATGATTGATATGCAGGCACATCGCCCTCGCTTGACCCTGTTCGACCTGGACCACACGCTGCTGCCGCTCGACTCCGACTACGAGTGGGGCGAGTTCACCATCCGCATCGGCTGGAACGACCCGGTCGAGTTCGCGCGCCGCAACGCCGAGTTTTACGCGCACTACCAGGCCGGCACGCTCGACGTCCACGACTATGTGCGTTTCGCCATCGACGCCGTGCGCCAGCGCGGGCCCGAGGCGGCAGCGCAGGCCCACGACCAGTTCATGCGCGAGGTGATCGCCCCCGCCATCCGCGCCGAGGCGCTGCAGCTCGTGCGCCAGCACCAGCAGGCGGGCGACACCGTGCTCATCGTCACGGCCACCAACGAATTCGTCACCCGCCCCATCGCCCAGGCGCTGGGCGTGTCCGAGCTGCTGGCCATGCAGCTGGCGCGCGACGCCAGCGGCTGGTACACCGGCGAGATCGACGGCACGCCGACCATGCGCGAGGGCAAGGTCCAGCGCATGGAACAATGGCTGGCCGCGCGGCAGCTCTCTTGGCAGGATGTGGAGAGCACGTTCTACAGCGATTCCATGAACGACGTGCCGCTGCTCGAAAAAGTGGACCACCCCGTCGCCACCAACCCCGATGCCCGCCTGCGCGCCCTGGCGCAAGAACGCGGCTGGCGCATCCTCGACCTGTTCACCCCACACCCATGATCAAGAAGTTCATCGACAAACTGCTCGGCAAGTCCACCCCCGGCACCTCGCGCGGCAAGCCGCATTTCGGCAAGCGCGAGGAGGTGCCCGCCTCGGTGCACGGCATCAACCCCGAGCTGGTGGACCGCCGCGCGGTGGACGTGGTGCACACGCTCAAGCAGGCCGGGTTCGAGGCCTACATCGTCGGCGGTGCCGTGCGCGACCTGCTGCTGGGCCTGCGCCCCAAGGATTTTGACGTGGCCACCAACGCCACGCCCGAGCAAGTCAAGGGCCTGTTCCGGCGCGCCTTCATCATTGGCAAGCGCTTTCGCATCGTGCACGTGGTGCATGGGCGCGGCCGCGAGCACGAGGTGATCGAGGTCTCCACCTTCCGTGCCTACATGGACAACGCCGCCGCCGGCCAGGTCAGCGGCAACGAGAAGACCAGCAAGCACCAGCTCGCCGGCATGCAGCACGCTGTGGACGCCTCGGGCCGGGTGCTGCGCGACAACGTCTGGGGCCCGCAGGACGAGGACGCCACGCGCCGCGACTTCACCGTCAACGCCATGTACTACGACCCCGAGCGCCAGATCGTGGTGGATTACCACAAGGGCATCCAGGACGCGAAAAAGAAGACGCTGCGCATGATTGGCGACCCCGCCACGCGCTACCGCGAAGACCCGGTGCGCATCATCCGCGCCGTGCGCTTTGCCGCCAAGCTCAGCCAGCTCGGCTTCACGCTCGAATCCAAGACCGCCGCGCCCCTGGTGCAGTCGCAGCAGCTTCTGCAGGAGGTGCCGCAGAGCCGCATGTTCGACGAGATGCTCAAGCTCCTGCAGACCGGCCACGCCATCGCCACCATCGAGCAGCTCAAGAAGCTGGGCATGGCCAGCGGCATCTACCCGCTGCTGGACGTGGTGGTCGAGCGTGCCGATACGGACTTTGTGCGCGCCGCCCTCACCGACACCGACCGCCGCGTGGGCGAGGGCAAGCCCGTGGCGCCGAGCTTCCTGCTCGCCTGCGTGCTCTGGGAAGACGTGCGCAAGGGCTGGAACGACCGCCTGAACCGCCGCGAGCACCCGTTCCCGGCGCTGCAGGACGCCATCGACGACGTGTTCAACCAGCGCATCGGCGATGTGTCGGGCCGGGGCAAGCTGGCCGCCGACATGCGCGAGATCTGGGTCATGCAGCCGCGCTTCGAGAAGCGTGCCGGCCGCGTGCCCGAGAGCATGGTGGCGCAGCTGCGCTTCCGTGCCGGCTTCGACTTCATGCGCCTGCGCGCCGACGTGGGCGAGGTGGAAGAGTCGCTCGCCGACTGGTGGCAGCAGTTCAGCACCGCCGACGAGGCCGAGCGCCACGACCTCATGGAGCAGGCGCGCGAGGAGCAGAAGGCGCGCACGCGCGCGGCCCAGCCCGTGGTGCGGCGCGTGCCACGCGCGGCACCGGCCGACCCGCGCGGCCTGGCGCCCGAGGGCGACGGCGAGGCAGCGCCGCCTGTGGGCGAAGAATTTGCTGAAGGCGGCGCACCCAAGAAGCGTCGCCGTCGCCGCCGCAAGCCCGGTGGTGGCGCGGGCGGCGGTGCATCGGCCGCTGAGTAAAGCCATGCAGGCCTCCCTGGCCGACGCCCCCACCCTCGTCTGGATCGGCCTGGGCGCCAACCTGGGCGAGCGCGATGCCGCGCTGCGCCAGGCGGTGCAAGCCATTGCCGCACTGCCCGGCACGCAGGTGCTGCGCGTCTCGTCGCTGTACCGCAGTGCGCCGGTGGATGCGGGCGGGCCCGACTACCTCAACGCCGTGGCGGAGATCGCCACCCGGCACGATGCCCACGCACTGCTGGCGGCGCTGCAGGCCATCGAACACGGTGCCGGGCGCGAACGCCCCTACCGCAACGCGCCGCGCACGCTGGACCTGGACATCCTGCTCTATGGCGAGCAGTGCATCACGACGCTGGCGCTCACCGTGCCGCACCCGCGCATGCACGAGCGTGCCTTTGTGCTCCAGCCACTGGCCGAACTGGTCCCGGGGCGCGTGCCGCCCGGCGCCCTGCACGCCGTGGCTGCGCAAGCCATCACGCGCTGCCAGGACAGCGGCTGGGTGGATGGCTGAACGCTA
>JANJVX010000075.1 GCA_024709845.1 Burkholderiaceae bacterium
GGTGGTAGCGCACGCCCTGGCGGGCATTGAGGCGCGCGCGCTCGCCGATGTCGAGGGCGTTCCAGGCGTCGTGCTTGGCGCAGACCGTGGCCGGGCCATAGACCTCGGTCAGGCCGTACACATGGGTCAGGTCGAAGCCCATCGTCTCCATGCCCTCGATCATCGAGGCCGGGGGCGCGGCGCCCGCCACCATGGCCTTGACGCCTGCGGGAACGCCCACTTTCATCGCGGCCGGGGCGTTGACCAGCATGCCGTGCACGATGGGCGCACCGCAGTAGTGCGTGACACCCTGCTCGCGGATCGCATTGAAGATGGCCTGTGCCTCCACGCGGCGCAGGCACACGTTGACGCCCGCGCGCGCCGCCACCGTCCAGGGGAAGCACCAGCCGTTGCAGTGGAACATGGGCAGCGTCCACAGATAAACGGCGTGCTTGGGCATGTCCCACTCCAGCACGTTGCTGATCGCGTTGGTGTAGGCACCCCGGTGGTGGTAGACCACGCCCTTGGGGTTGCCGGTGGTGCCGCTGGTGTAGTTGAGCGCAATGGCGTCCCATTCGTCCTCGGGCAGCTCCCAGGCAAACTGCGGGTCGCCGCCGGCCACGAAGGCTTCATAGGTGGTCGAGCCCACCGTCTTACTGGCGGGGCCGTAGACGGCATCCTCCACATCGATGAGGAGCAGCGGCGCCGTGGACTGGCGCAGCGCAAGCGCCTTGGCCAGGGTGGGCGCGAATTCGGGGTCCACGATCACGGCCTTGGCCTCGCCGTGGTCGAGCATGAAGGCGATGGCCTCGGGGTCCAGGCGCGTATTGAGTGCATTGAGCACGGCACCGGCCATGGGCACGCCGAAATGCGCCTCCACCATGGGCGGCGTGTTGGGCAGCATCACGGCCACGGTGTCGTTCTTGCCAATGCCTGCACGACGCAGGCTGCTGGCGAGCTGGCGGCAGCGCGCGTAGGTCTGGGCCCAGGTCTGGCGCAGGCTGCCGTGCACGATGGCCAGGCGCTCGGGGTAGACCTCGGCGGTGCGCTCGATGAAACCCAATGGGGACAGCGGTGCAAAGTTGGCGGCGGTGCGAGGCAGGTGCTGGTCGAAGATGGACATCATGGGTGAAAGTTTCCGGGAGAGACAAGGGCGTCACGGCGCGCCATCGCGGCGCGCCATTTTGGCCCGGTACATTGCGGCATCGGCCGTGGCAAGCAGGGAGTGTGCGTCCTGCGCGTCACGCGGGAACAGGCTCAGCCCCACGCTGGCGCGCACCGGGTAGAGCTTGCCCTGAATGTCCAGCGGCTGCTCGAACGCCTGCTGAAGCTTGACTGCGATCTGCTGCGCGGCGTCCTCCGAATCGACGTTCTCGCACAGCACCGTGAACTCATCCCCCGCCAGCCGTGCCACGGTGTCCACCTGGCGCACGGCGCCCAGGATGGCACGCGCCGTGGCCTGGAGCACGGCATCGCCCATGGCATGGCCCAGGTTGTCGTTGATGGACTTGAACCCATCGAGGTCCACGAACAGCAGCGCGCAAGGCCGCTGGCTGCGGCGCGACATCTCCAGCGCCTGCGACAGCCGCTGCTCGAACATGCGCCGGTTGGGCAGGCCGGTCAGGGGGTCGTGGTGGGCCAGATGGGTCATGGCGTCACGGCTGGCATTGAGTTCGGACATCTGCAGACTGATCTGCCGCTCCATGTCCTGGAAGCTGCGGGCCAGCTCCCCCAGCTCGTCCTGCCGCTTCACGGGCAGGTCGCCATGCGCGCGCCCCTGCGAGAACGCCTGCGTGGCGCGCACCATTGCATGCAGCGGCCCGGTCACGACGCGCGACACCCAGGCCGCCAGAACAATGCCTCCGAGGCACAGCGCCAGCAGAATCTGGCCAATGCTGCGCCCCAGCTCGACGGCCTCGCCCTGCACCACCGCCATGGGCTGCGAGAGCCCGACCACCATGAACCGGCCGTCGTCCTGAAAACCCAGCGGCATGCGCACGAAAGCCAGCGCCTGGGGGTTGCCGTCGCTTCCCTGGTGGGCCAGCACCACCTGGCGGCTGCGCCCCTGGATGATCTGGGCCACGGGCGGCAGGCTGTCTTGTGCCAGGATGCGCTGGCCACGGTCAAACCCGTAGGTCTGGCTGCGATCCGAATGCACCAGGAAATCCCCCCAGCGGTTGAGCAGATAAAAGCCATAGGGCGCCGGCAGCCCGGCGCTGAAGTTGGAGAAAAACGCATCGGCCGCCACGCGGATGACGATCACGCCCACCACCCGCCCACCCTGCACGATGCTGGCGGCCATGTTGAACACGGGCAGCTCTCCCCCCGGTTCGGTATTGCCTTCGTGGTTGATGCCGAACTCGGAGACATAGACCGCACCCGCGCCCAGCTTGACGGTTTCGAACACGAACGGGAAATGGGCCTTCTCCTGCAGCGCATCCCCCTCAACGCGAAGCAGGCCCATGCCCACGCGCTCGACCCGCACCAGTTCCAGGCCGTTGTCATGCATTCCGATGAGCCGGATTTGCTGGTATGCAGGCCGGGCTGACAGCGTGGCCTTGAACACATTGGCCAGCATGTCCCGGTCATGGGCGTGCACCTCAGGGCTGGCCTGCGCTTGGGCGGCCTGCGTTTCGGCGACCAAGGCTGCCAGCATGGCGGTGTCCCGCGCCACGGAGGAAAAACCGGTCTGCATGTGCTGCGCCAGGATTTGCGTGGTGCCCAGGAGCGACCGCTGCGCACGGTCGTTGAGCATGTCGCGCCCGGTCACGAAAGCGAAATACCCCACCAGCAAGGCTGCCATGACGCTGAAGCAGGCCAGCAGAAAGCCCAGGCGAAAGCCGATGCTCCAGCGCATCTCAGAACCTCTCCGGGCGGTCGCCCGAGACGATACGCTGCCATAGGCGGCCGCGGCGCGCCCCGTCCTCCACCGGTTCGAGCCAGACGATGGGGCCCTTGACCGCCCCGCCCCCCAGCCCTGCGGGTTCCTCCAGGGTGTTGGCCAGTCCCTGGCGAAGCGTCAGCGCGCGGTTCACCTGGGGTTCGAGCATGTAGTTGATCCACTGGGTCGCCAGAGCCACCTGGGTCGAGCGGCTGGAAATGGCCCAGCAGTCCAGCCAGGACAGGGCGCCCTCACGGGGCACCACGTAACCAACGTCCAGCCCCGCATCCTGGAACTGCTTGAGCTGCTGCTGCCCGTAGTTGGCATGCATCACGGCCACCCCATGGCGGCGAAACAGCTCCAGCGACTCCTCCGGCAGGTTGTAGAACGACAACAAATTGCGGCGCAGGGCCACCAGGTGCCGCGCCACCGTTCCAAACTGGTCTTCGGAGATGCGGAAGGGCGAATGCCCCAGGTGCATGGACGCCAGCGAAAAGCCGTGGCTGCTGCCGTCGAACGCCAGCACCCGGCCCTTCCAGCGCGGGTCCCAGAGCACCTCCAGCGAGTCGGGCGGGGCCGCAAACTCCTTGCGGTCATAGATCAGGCCCATTTCCGAATAGGTGTAGGGCACGGCGTACACACGTCCCTCGCGGGCAACGCCCGCGATCGCATCGAGCTGCCGGAAGCGTGGCAACTGGCGGGCGACATTGGGAATGTCCCCCAGCGACAGGGGCACCAGTTGCTGCTGCTCCACAAACTGGGCGATTTCCACCGTATTGGCTGCAACGACGTCGAACACCGGGCCTTTCGGGTCGGTCAGCTTGGAGCGCAGGATGTCATCAGACCCCACGGTCGTGACCTCCACCCGCACACCATGGCGTTTTTCAAACACCGCCACCAGATCAGGATCGGCATAGCCCGGCCAGGCCAGCACCCGCAGGACGGCGGGGGCCGCCAGCGCGGCCGACGACATCGCGGCCCACCAGACCAGGGCCAGCAAGGGCAGCCACCGCCATGCACGTTGCACGCGGCGGCCATTCACCGGCGCCCAGATCGTGTTCAGCATCCGTCCCTCTCCGTTGTGCAACGACAAGTAACTTGCAGTTTACGCGGACAATACCCGGGTGACGATCCCCCAGTCTTTCATTCAGGAACTGCTTGCGCGCGTGGACGTGGTCGACATCGTCGGCCGCTACGTGCCCCTGAAAAAAGGCGGCGCCAATTTCATGGGGCTGTGCCCTTTCCATGGGGAAAAATCGCCCTCGTTCAGCGTCAGCCCCTCCAAGCAGTTCTACCACTGCTTTGGCTGCGGCAAAAACGGGAATGCCATAGGTTTTCTCATGGACCACACCGGCATGGGCTTTGTCGAGGCCGTGCAGGATCTGGCACAGCAGGTCGGGCTGCAAGTGCCGGACGACGACATCTCTCCCCAGGAAAAAGAGCGCGCAGCCGCCGCGCGGCAGAAGCAGGCCACGCTGACCGATGTGCTGGAAAAGGCGGCCGAAGCCTACCGGCGCCAGTTGCGCGACTCCCAGCGGGCCATCGCCTACTTCAAGGGCCGGGGCGTCTCTGGCGCCGTGGCCAAGCGCTACGGGCTGGGCTACGCCCCCGAAGGCTGGCGCAGCCTGGCCAGCGTCTTCCCGCAGTACGACGACCCCTTGCTGGCCGAGAGCGGCCTGGTGATCGTGAACGAAGAGGACGGCAAGCGCTACGACCGTTTCCGCGACCGCGTGATGTTCCCCATCCGCAACGTCAAGGGCGAATGCATCGGCTTCGGCGGCCGGGTGCTGGGCGACGACAAACCCAAGTACCTGAACTCGCCCGAAACACCGGTGTTCCACAAAGGCCGCGAACTGTACGGCCTGTTCGAGGCACGCACCGCCATCCGCGAGCAGGGCTACGCACTGGTCACCGAGGGCTACATGGACGTGGTGGCGCTGGCGCAGCTCGGCTTCCCCAATGCCGTGGCAACCCTGGGCACGGCCTGCACGCCCGACCATGTGCAGAAACTGCTGCGCTTCACCGACGCCGTGGTGTTCAGCTTCGACGGCGACGGTGCCGGCCGCCGCGCGGCGCGCAAGGCCCTCGACGGTGCCCTGCCGCACGCCACCGACACGCGCAGCATCAAGTTCCTGTTTCTGCCGCCCGAGCACGACCCGGACAGCTTTGTCCGCGCCCATGGCAGCGACGCCTTTGCCCGCATGATTGCCGACGCCGTGCCCCTGAGCCGCTTCCTGGTGGACGCCGCCAGCGAGCAGTGCGACCTGGGCACCCCCGAGGGCCGCGCCCACATGGCCAGCAATGCCCGCCCACTGTGGGCGGCCCTGCCCGATGGCGTACTCAAGCGCCAACTGCTGGGCGAGCTGGCCGAGCTGGCGCAGCTCGACGCCCGCGACCTGTCCGACCTGTGGCAGCAGGCCGGCGCCCGGGAGGCCGCGCGCCACGCGCCAGCCCACGAAGCCCCCCCCTGGGGCGGCAACGCACCCGATGCCGGCTGGCCCCCGCAGGGAGAGCCCTCCCCGGGCGTGTACGGCAAGCCCGCGCAACGCAAGAGCGGCGAATGGAAGAACGGCCGCTGGACCAAGAAGGACGCCAGCCCCTGGCCGCCGCAACCGCACCTGCCACGCACCCCCGCCACGGGCCGCATCGACCACGCCGCGCGTCTGCTGCTCTCCCACATGGCCTTTCTGGAGCACCTCTCGCACGACGACCATGCCGTGCTGTGCGCCCAGCCCGCGCCCCATGGCCCGCTCTTTGCCTGGCTGGAGGGCCAGTTCCACGAACAGGGCGCCCTGCCCTGGGCGGTGCTGCGCGAGAGCCTGCGCGGCCATGCCTGCGAAACCCTGGCGCTGAAGGTCATGACGGGCTCGCACGCCCAGACCGAGGGTGACCTGCACGAGCTGCGCCTGGAGCTGCGCGACTTGCTCAACCGCATGCTGATCGAAGACATCAAGGCCCAGCAAAAGGCCCTGATCACGCAAGCCCCCCACGACCCGGCCGCCCTGGAGCGCTACCGCGCCCTGGAGCAAAAGCGGCACGCGCTGCAGGTCATCGCGAGCAAGCCCGCTTGAATATCCCGTAACCGGTATAATTTAAGGTTTGTCGGCAAGAGCGACAGCAGCACCTCCGGGCCGGGCCACCGTGACACACACGCACAACCGCCCACCTCACCGCAAGGACTGCACACCAAATGTTCGCCCAGACATCTTGCCCTGAGGGTTGACCCCTCGAACCGCGAAGGCCCTGCCTTTGCCGTGCCTCCCGCGCCGGGATCCGTGGCGCTTGCGTTTTCTTTGTTCCCTTTTTGAACCCGAGGTTGTCCATGCCTGCTCAAAAGTCCGCGAAGTCGCCCAAGTCCACCCCCGGCACCGCCAAGGCCGCTTCCGAAACTGCCAAGAAGCCATCCGCCAAAGCTGCAGCGCCCGCCAAGAAGAGCGCCGCAGCCGCCCCGGTGGCCAAGAAAGCCCCCACCGTGCCCGTGACCAAGCCTGCTGCCAAGACAACCGCCGCCGAAGAAACCAAGACCCCCCGCGCCAAGGCCGCCGCCGAAGCCGAGGAAACCACCGAAGCCCCCAAGAAGCGCCCCGGGCGCCCGGCCAAGGCCGCAGGCACCGCCGCAGCCAAGACCCCCGCCAAGCGCGGCCGCAAGCCCAAGGCCGGTGCCGAGACGGCAGACGCCGACGACGCCGACCTGTCCGACATCGAGTCCGATCTCGAAGGCGAAGTCGAAGAGACCCCCGAGGCCGCGGCCACGGTCGAGAAGGTCAAGCCCCTGCGCATGAAGATCAGCAAGGCGAAGGAGCGCGCCTTGATGAAGGAATTCGGCCTGGACGAAACCGTCCTGTCCGAAGAAGACATGGCCAAGCGCCGCTCGCGCCTCAAGACCCTGATCAAGCTGGGCAAGACGCGCGGCTACCTCACGCATGGCGAAATCTCCGACCACCTGCCCGACAAGCTGGTGGACCAGGAAACGCTGGACGTGGTGATCTCCATGCTCAACGACCTGGGCGTGGCGGTGTACGAGCAGACCCCCGACGCCGAAACCCTGCTGGTGACCAACACCGCGCAGACGGCCGCCACCGAGGAAGAGGCCGAGGAAGCCGCCGAGGCCGCTCTCTCCACCGTGGACAGCGAGTTCGGCCGCACCACCGACCCCGTGCGCATGTACATGCGCGAGATGGGCACCGTGGAGCTGCTCACGCGTGAGGGTGAAATCGAGATCGCCAAGCGCATCGAAGGCGGCCTGATGGCCATGATGGAGGCGATCAGCGCATCGCCCGCCACCATCGCCGAGATCCTCAACATGGGTGAGGAAATCCGCGAGGGCAAGGTCGTCATCTCCACCATCGTCGACGGCTTCTCCAACCCCAACGAGGCCGACGACTACGTGGCCGAGGAAGACTTCGACGAGTTCGACGAGGAAGACGACGACGACGGCAAGGGCGGCTCCAAGGCACTGACCAAGAAGCTCGAAGAACTGAAGAACGAGGCCCTGCGCCGCTTCGACCGCATCCGCGACCTGTTCGAGAAGGTGCACAAGGTCTACGACAAGGAAGGCTACGGCACCCCTGCCTACATGAAGGCCCAGCACGCCCTGTCGGCCGAGCTGATGACCATCCGCTTCACCGCCAAGACCATCGAGAAGCTGTGCGACATGGTGCGCGGCCAGGTGGACGACGTGCGCAAGAAGGAACGCGAGCTGCGCCGCATCATCGTGGACAAGTGCGGCATGCCCCAGGAGACCTTCATCAAGGACTTCCCGGCCAACCTGCTGAACCTCAAGTGGGTCGAGAAGCAGGCCCAGGCCGGCAAGCCCTGGAGCGCTGTCATGGCCCGCAACATTCCGCCCATCCAGGACCTGCAGCAAAAGCTCATGGACCTGCAGGCGCGCGTGGTCGTGCCGCTGGCCGAGCTCAAGGGCATCAACAAGCGCATGAACGAGGGCGAAGCCACCTCGCGCGACGCGAAGAAGGAAATGATCGAGGCCAACCTGCGCCTCGTGATCTCCATCGCCAAGAAGTACACCAACCGCGGCCTGCAGTTCCTCGATCTGATCCAGGAAGGCAACATCGGTCTGATGAAGGCGGTGGACAAGTTCGAATACCGCCGCGGCTACAAGTTCTCGACCTACGCCACCTGGTGGATCCGCCAGGCGATCACAAGGAGCATCGCGGACCAGGCGCGCACCATCCGTATTCCGGTGCACATGATCGAGACCATCAACAAGATGAACCGCATATCGCGCCAGCACCTGCAGGAGTTCGGCTTCGAGCCCGATGCCTCCGTGCTGGCCGAGAAGATGGAGATCCCCGAGGACAAGATCCGCAAGATCATGAAGATCGCCAAGGAGCCGATCTCGATGGAAACCCCCATCGGCGACGACGACGACAGCCACCTGGGCGACTTCATCGAGGACGGCGCCAACACCGCCCCCATCGAAGCGGCCATGCAGGCCGGCCTGCGCGATGTCGTCAAGGACATCCTCGACGGCCTCACCCCACGCGAAGCCAAGGTGCTGCGCATGCGCTTCGGCATCGAGATGTCCACCGACCACACGCTGGAAGAAGTGGGCAAGCAGTTCGATGTGACGCGCGAACGCATCCGCCAGATCGAGGCCAAGGCGCTGCGCAAGCTCAAGCACCCCAGCCGCTCGGACAAACTGCGCAGCTTCATCGATTCGCTGTAAGCACGTCCGCCCGGCCACAGCGCCTGTCTCCGCAAGGGGGCAGGCGCTTTTTTACTGGATTTCAGATGTTTTTGGCCTCCAGCGCTTATCCATCAAGCGCCGACAGCTACCATATTGATAGCACCGAAAGAGACCCTCAACGCACGGCCGAAGCCTCCAGCAGCGCATCCACCTCCTGTGGTGCATAGCCCAGATCCGCCAGCAACGCCTGCGTATGCTGCCCCAGCACCGGCGGCTGCAGGCGCACGCCCAGGCGCTGGCCGTCCATGCGCAGCGGGAACAGCGTGGTGCGCGCGGTCTGCCCGGCGCGTTCGCCGTCGGGCAAGGTGATGTCGGCCAGGCCGCCGGTGGCGTTGAGGTGCGGGTCGTCGTAGAGCTGCTCGGGCCGCACGATGGGCGCATAGGGCAGGCCGTTACGCTCGAACAGGTCGGAGAGTTCGGCCGCCGAACGCGCTGCCAGGCGGCGGCGCAGCTCGGGGAGCATCGTGGCACGCTGGCGCACGCGGTCGTTGTTGGTGGCCAGCTGCGGGTCGGCCTTGAGGTCGGCAAAGCCCAGGGCATCGCAGAAAGTGTTCCATTGTGCGTCGCTCACGGCCGCCAGAAAGATCTGCTCGCCGTCCTGCACGCTGAACACGTCGTACAGCCCCCAGGACGAAATGCGCTCGGGCATGGGCGCCGCCGGTTGCCCGGTCACGGCGTACTGCAGCATGTGCTGGCCGACCAGGAAGACGTTGTTCTCGAACAGCGCCGAGTCGATTTCCTGCCCGCGCCCGGTGATGCCGCGCTGCATCAGTGCCGCCATGGCGCCAATGGCGCCGAACATGCCGCCCATGATGTCGTTCACGCTGGAGCCCGCGCGCAGCGGGTCGCCCGGGCGGCCGGTCATGTAGGCCAGGCCGCCCATCATCTGCACCACCTCGTCGAGCGCGGTGCGGTGCTCGTAGGGCCCCGGCAGAAAGCCGGTGTGGTTGACGTAGATGAGGCGCGGGTTCTCCGCGCTCAGGCCCGCGTAGTCCAGCCCATACTTGCCCAGCGCGCCGGGCTTGAAGTTCTGCAGCACCACGTCCGCCGACAACGCAAGCTTGCGCGCCACCGCCTGGCCCTCGGGGTGACGCAGGTCGATGCCGATGCTTTTCTTGTTGCGGTTGAACAGCGGAAAGAACCCCGCCCCGGCGCCCAGCAGATGGCGCGTGCGGTCGCCCTCGATGGGCTCGACCTTGATGACCTCGGCCCCCAGGTCGGCCAGCACCATGCCGCAGGTGGGCCCCATGACCATGTGGGAGAACTCCACCACGCGCAGGCCCGTGAGGGGCAGAGAGCCGGGTGCCGGTGGCACCGTGGAGGGGGCGGAAGAAGGAACGGGGGCAGTCGCAGTCATGGGGGCAGGCTCATGCAGACAAGGGAGACAGGAGCGGCGGAAAGCCAGCGCGGCGCGAAGGCCCATCCACCCGAAGCGTGCGGATAATGCCAGAGCAATCCGTGGCGATGTTGCAACACTTTGCAGCATTCCGCCATTTTTGTCTTATCAGGGCACTACTGGCATGCGTTTTGAGCTATTAAACTTGTAGCAGAATCGGTTCGGCGCTATAGTCCGTCACGCGCGCCCCTGGCGCCTGGCCCTGTGGCCGAACCACCGCACCATTCCCATTGCGCAAGGAGAAGCCCGATGAGCTCCAAAGATAACGCCGCCATCCACCTGTTGTTCGAGAGGCTTGAGTGCCGGTATGCCCTGCGTGTGCTCTGGGCGCTGCGCGATGGCCACCCGCAAACCTTCCGGCTGCTGCAGGACAGCGTGGGCGGCATCACCCCCAACACGCTGAACACCCGCATCAAGGAACTGCGCGAGGCTGGCCTGATCGACCACGGCAGCGACGGCTACATCGTCACCGCCTCGGGCAGCGACCTGCTCAAGCGCCTGAACGATGTGCAGGCCTTCGCCAACCGCTGGGCCGCCAGCCGGGCCAAGAAGTAGGCTGCGCACACCGCCCTGCCCGCAGGGAAAATTTAGATAAAACTGGCTTCCAGCGCAGTACCAACAAGCGCTGGAAGCTATTCTTTTTATAGCAAACCAAAGGAAACCCGCCATGGCATTCACCACCACTGCATCCGGACTGCAATACGAAGACACCGTCGTGGGCGACGGCGCCGAGGCCACCAAGGGCCAGCAGGTTGCCGTGCACTACACCGGCTGGCTGTACAACGACGGCGTGCAGGGTGCCAAATTCGATTCCAGCCGCGACCGCAACGACCCCTTCATCTTCGGCCTGGGCGCCGGCATGGTCATCAAGGGCTGGGACGAAGGCGTGCAGGGCATGAAGGTGGGCGGCCAGCGCACGCTCATCATCCCGGCGGCCCTGGGCTATGGCGCCCGGGGCGCGGGCGGCGTGATTCCGCCCAACGCCACGCTGAAATTTGACGTCGAACTGCTGAACACCGGGCGCTGAACGCGCTGCCTGCCGCGCACGCTACATCTCCAGGCGCACCCGGGGCTGTGGCGGCGCGGGGCGGGTCAGCCAGCTCACCAGCACGGCCGACAGCAGCCCCGCCGGGACCCCGAACACCCCGGCAGAGATGGGCTGTATGCCGAACCACAGGCGCGCATCGGCCGCCAGCCACGGCGGCAGCACGCCGCGCACGGCGGGCACATGCGAGAGCATGTAATACGCCGCCAGCCCCAGCCCGCACAGCATGCCGGCCACCGCGCCCTGGCGCGTGGTGCCACGCCAGAAGATCCCCAGCACCATCACCGGCACGAACGCCGAAGCCGCCAGCGAGAACGACGCCGTCACCAGGGGAAGGATGTCCGAGGGCTTGAGCGCCGCCACGAACGCCGCCGCCAGCGCGACGGAGAGCAGCGTGAACTTGGTCAGGATCACGCGCTGCTCGGGCGATGCATTGCGGTGCCGGTCCTGAAAATACAGGTCGCGCACCAGGGCGTTGCTGATGGTCAGCAGCAGGCCGTCGGCGGTGGACAGCGCCGCCGCCAGCCCCCCCGCAGCCACCAGGCCCGACACCACATAGGGCAGCCCCCCCAGCTCCGGCGTGGCCAGCATGATGAGGTCGGCCCCGAGGCGGATTTCTCCGAACTGCACAAACCCGTCGCCATTCATGTCCTCGATGGACAGCAGCGAGCCATCCACACGCGCCCACTGCGCGATCCAGTTGGGTAGCTGTTCGAAACTGCTGCCCACCAGGTTGTTCATGACCTCGAACTTGACCAGCACCGCCAGCGCAGGCGCACTCAGGTACAGCAGCGCAATGAAGAACAGCGACCACGCCACCGAAGCGCGCGCCCCGGCCACGGTGGGCGAGGTGTAGTAGCGCGTGAGCAGGTGCGGCAAGCCCGCCGTGCCCACCATCAGGCAGAACATGAGCGCCAGAAAGTTACGCCGCGACTCGGTGTACATCTCCTGCTCTTCCGGCGTGCCGTCCGGGTAGCCCGCGAACGCATGGCTGTGCGGCGGCAGGCCGCCCAGGGGCTGCGCACGGGCGTAGTTCTCGCGCATCAGGCGTGCCCAGCGCTCGCGGGCCGTGGCCGCGTCGCGCGGCAAGGCCGCCAGCTCGCGGCTGGCCGCCACGATCAGGCCCACGTCGGCGTTCTGCGAACGCAGGCGCCGGATCTTTTCCTGGATCGCCACGCGCTCTTCTTCCAGGGCGGCCTCGACATTCTGCAGACGGGCCTCATAGTCCCGCGCACGCTCCAGGTAGGCGGCCACCACCTGGTATTCGGCGGGCGAGGCCAGCAGCTGCGCCTCCAGGTCGGCGATCTTGACGATCTGCTTGCCATACATCAGCGGCGCCACCGGATTGCCCAGCTGCTTGTAGGCCAGCCAGGACACCGGGATCAGGAACGCCAGCAGCAGCAGCACGTATTGCGCCACCTGCGTCCAGGTGATGGCGCGCATGCCCCCCAGGAACGAGCACAGCAGCACACCGCCCAGGCCCAGCATGATGCCCACCTCGAACTGCACCCCGGTCAGGCGCGAGGCGATCAGGCCCACGCCGTAGATCTGCGCCACCACATAGGTGAACGAGCACACCACGGCCGCCAGCGCGGCAATCACGCGCGGCCAGCGCCCGCCAAAGCGCACATGGAAGAAATCGGGCACGGTGTAGAGGCCCATGGCGCGCAGGTGCGGCGCCACGAGAATGGCCACCAGGCAGAACCCCCCCGTCCAGCCCAGCAGATAGGCCAGCCCGCCCGCGTTGCCAGGCGTGCCCGAGAAGCCCTGCAGATACAGCGCACCCGAGAGGCTGATGAACGACGCCGCGCTCATCCAGTCGGCGGCAGCCGCCATGCCGTTGTACATGGGCGGAATGCGCCGCCCCGCCACGTAATACTCCTCAGCATCGGTGGTGCGGCCATACACCCCGATGCCCGCATACACCATGACCGAAAGGAACAGGAAGATCGGGCCGATCCAGTGGCGCGACAGCCCCCGGCTTTCCGCCCAGGTCATCAGCGCCAGAAATCCCAGGATACCGGCCACATACAGCGCCAGGATGCGGTGCAGCCGCCAGAGATAGGCCCGTTCGCCCATCGCCTCGCCGCGCTCAGCCATGGGAGCGGTGCGCAGATTCCGGGCCAGACGGCGCTGCACCGCCCTCGCCGCACTGCGCGTCCTGCCGTTCAAACCGGTTCATGGCCCAGCCGTAGACCACCACGATAGCGATGAACACCAGCACCCCGCCCTGCGCCGCCACCCAATAGCCCAGCGGCCACCAGCCCACCACGATGGCCTGGAGGTCGCGGGCAAAGTACATGGCGACAAACGACACCAGCGCCCACACCAGCAGCAGCGCCCCCTTGAGACGCAGGTGGCGCACGTCATGCAGGTCCGGCGGGAACAGGTGGGCCTGCTCCTGCCCGGGGTCTTGCTGCGGCGGCTGCATGGCGGGCGGGGTGCGGTGCATGTCAGCCCTTCATGCCACCGCAGCCTTCAGGGCGCTGCGCACCACCCCCAACGCATGAAACTGGCGTGCCCCACAAGCCATGGCTCCCGCGCAAGGGCCGCCCCGCCGCGCCGGGATCGCCCCCCTGCCCGCAGCGCGCGGCGCTGCGAGAGCGGGGGGAAGGCGCCGTAGGCGACTCAGGGGGGTGGATCACGTCACCCTGCCAGTTGCTGCCAGGTGGCGATCACGCTGTCGGGGTTGAGCGAGATGGAGGTGATGCCCTCCTTGGCCAGCCACTGTGC
>JANJVX010000139.1 GCA_024709845.1 Burkholderiaceae bacterium
CAGGTTCAGCTGGATATTGCGGGAAAGTTTCGTCGCGAGGGACGTGTCCTTGGGCAGGACCTGGGAGTACGCTGGCACCAGCAACACATCGTCGAAGGTGAGCGCTTTTCCAAGAAGGCGCATGAGAAAGCTCCAAAAAAACGATTGTACCCGCGACGGGCATTCACCCGGAATCCACGCACAGGGCTAAACTTGCCGCATGAAAATGCACAAACTCCTTCTGCTGGCATTGGCTTGCACCTGGTCCGTCGGCGCTCTGGCCCAGTGGCAATGGATCGACAAGGATGGGCGCAAGGTCTTCAGCGACCGCCCGCCGCCGCAGGACGTGCCTGAAAGCAAAATTCTCAAGCAGCCCCGTTTCACGCCCACGGCGCCAGTGGCTCCAGCGGCTGCAGCCAGTGCAACCCCGGCGCCTGCCGCTGCGCCCGCAAGTGCCGCCGGAACGGGTAAAGACAAGGAACTGGAAAAGAAGAAGGCGCAGGCCGAGGCAGACGAAGCCGCAAAGCAGAAGGCCGCCGAAGCCAAGCAAGCCGCCGCGCGTGCCGACAACTGCAACCGCGCCAAGGAGGCCAAGGCGCTGTTCGAGACGGGCAAACCCGTGCGCAAACCCGACGCCCAGGGCGAACTGGTCTTTCTGGATGAGGCGGGCCGCGCAGCCGAAATGCGGCGCATTCAATCCATCATCGACGCGGATTGCAAGCGCTGACGCTTTCCGGGCAGCCGCTGCCTCAATACCCCGCCTTGGCCCCGGGCCGCCTGCTCGCAAAAAGCCCCGTCGTCCGTGCGCCCTGGCGGGCAAACCGCTCGCGGCGGGCCACCTTGGGGTCCACGGTCAACGGCCGGTAAACCTCCACCCGGTCGTTCTGGCGCAAGCGCTGTGCGGGCTCCACCGTTCGCCCCCACACACCGCAGACCACCGTGTCCGAATGCTGCAGACGGGCATCCCGGGGCAAGGACTGCAGTGCGTCGGCCACCGTGGAACCCACGGGCAACTCCAGCGTCCATTCGCGCAGCGTGCCGGGCGCAGCCGATACCACCACGGTGATGCGCAGACCCGCTTCAGCCATACACCTGCTCGGCGCGCTTGACGAACGCATCGACCATGCTGGCCGCAATGCGGTCAAACACCGGCCCCACCAGCGTGGCCAGCGGCGCGCTGTCAAAGCCATAGTTCAGCTGCAGTTCCACGCGGGAGGCACGCTGGCTGCCATCGCCCACCCGGTGAAAATGCCAGTCGCCGTCGAGCCGTGAAAAAGGCCCTTTCACCAGCTGCATCCGCACACGGCGCCCGGGCTCGTGCAGGTTGCGGGTGACGAAGGTCTGGCGGATACCGCTGAGCGCAATGCCGATCTCGGCCAGCATGCCTTCACTGTCGTACTCCAGCACGCGCGCGCGGTCGCACCAGGGCAGAAACTGGGGATACTGGTCCACTCCGGTCACCAGATCGAACATTTCATCAGGGCTGTACCAGATCAATACGGACTTGTTGACGGTTTTCATGAAAAGAGGCTGTGCGCTGGCAAAGGGCAGGACAGGCTGCCCGGCGGCCGGACGAAACTAGAATCACTGTTGCGCGATGGCTGCAATTGTAGGGAGGGCTTCAATCTCCCGGCTGTCAGCGCATCTATTTCAGATGGCAAAGAAACCCGAAACCTCCTCCCGCATCGCCGACAACAAAAAAACGGCCTACAACTATTTCTTCGAGGAACGCCACGAGGCGGGCGTGGTGCTGCAAGGCTGGGAAGTCAAGGCACTGCGCGAGGGCAAGGTGCAGCTGACCGACGGCTACGTGGTGATCCGTGAGGGCGAGCTGTACCTGATCGGCTGCCAGATCAACCCGCTCAAGACCGCCTCCACGCACGTCAGCCCCGAGGCCGCGCGCACCAAGAAGCTGCTGCTGAAAAAAGACGAGATCAAGCGCCTGATCGGCAAGGTCGAGCAGAAGGGCTACACCCTGGTGCCGCTCAACCTGCACTGGAAGAACGGTTTCGTGAAATGCGAGATCGCCCTGGCCAAGGGCAAGGCCGAGCACGACAAGCGCGACACCATCAAGGACCGTGAGGGCAAGCGCGAGGTCGAGCGCGCCATGAAGAGCCGGCACCGCTGAGTTCTCCCAGCGCTTTTTTTTGGCGGATGATGGAATAAACCCCACCCGCCCGGTGTTTGTCCCAGTGCATGGCCGCCATCCCGCGCGGCCGGCATTCACCCGGAGACACGCGATGAAAAAGCTCGGTTTGATGACAGCAGCCCTGGTGCTGGCCGCCTGCCAGTCCATGCCCTATGCCCAGGTCAAGGTGCAGGACGGCGTCCTGGTCGGCCCCAATGGCATGACGCTCTACACCTTTGATCGCGACACCGCCAGCAGCGGCAAGTCGGTCTGCAATGGCCCCTGCGCCACCAACTGGCCACCGCTCACGGCCGAGGGCCAGGCTGCGGGCGGCGATTACGGCGTGGTCACCCGCGACGACGGCAGCAAGCAACTCGCCTACAAGGGCAAGCCGCTGTACTACTGGGTGAAGGACACCAAGCCCGGCGACAAGACGGGCGATGGCGTGAACCAGGTCTGGCACGCCGCCAAGCCCTGAAGGCCGCCACGGGCGCCGCATGGAGCACCACCGGATCATCGACCACGTGCCGGCGCTGCGGCGCTATGCGCGCGTGCTCACGGGCGACGCCTGGGCCGCCGACGATCTGGTGCAGGACACGCTGGAGCGCGCCTGCCGCAAATGGCTGCTCTGGCGCACGGGCAGCAACCTGCGCGCCTGGCTGTTCACGCTGATGCACCATCTTTACCTGAACCAGCGTCGCGGCGCCCTGCCCTCGCCGACCCTCGACATCGACACCCTGCACGAAGGGCTGGCAGCACCGCCTTCGGGCACCGACGATGCCCTGGACCTGGAACGCTGCCTGCTGCGCCTGCCGGCCGAACAGCGCGCCGTGCTGCTGCTGGTGGCGCTCGAAGACATGCCCTATGCCGACGCAGCGCGCGTGCTGCAGATTCCGGTGGGCACGGTGATGTCGCGCCTGGCGCGTGCCCGCGTCCGGCTGCGCGAACTCATGGAGCCCGCCACGCAGGCAGCGGCCCCACCCACCGCCCTGCGCCGCCTCAAATGACCCGGTGACCGCCATGCACGACAGCACACCGCGACCGATCAACGACAACGACCTGCACGCCCTGGCGGACGGCCGGCTGGCCCCGCAGCACGCGCAGGCCCTGCGCGAGCGCCTGGGCGCCGAGGACACCGAGCGCCTGGCCGCCTGGGAACTGCAGCGCGAACGCCTGCGCACCCTGCACGCAGGCATGGCGCAGGAGCCCCTGCCCGAGCCCCTGCGCTCCACGGCCGCCAGGCTGCAGGAGCGGCAAGATCGGCAGACCCTGCTCTGGCGCTGGGGCGGCATGGCCGCCTCGGTGCTGCTCGCCTTCGGGCTGGGCTGGACGCTGCATGGGCAATGGCCGCCCGGGCACACGGGTTCGGCCCCGCCGCTGGCGAGCGCGCAACGCTTTGCCCAGCAGGCGGCCGTGGCCCACGCCGTTTACCAGCCAGAGCAGCGCCACCCGGTCGAGGTGGCGGCCGCGCAGCAGGAGCATCTGGTGCAGTGGCTTTCCAAGCGGTTGGGGCGCCCGCTGACGCTGCCAGTGCTCACGGCGCAGGGCTTCGAACTGGTGGGTGGGCGGCTGCTGCCGGGCGAAAACGGCGCGCGCGCGCAGTTCATGTACCAGAACGCGGCGGGCCAGCGCATCACGCTCTACCTGGGCGCGCTCGACGGCGCGGGCGCAGGCGAAACGGCCTTCCGGCTGCATGCCGACGGCCCGGTGCCCGCCTTCTACTGGCTGGACCAGGGCTTCGGCTACGCGCTCAGCGGGCCGCTCGCGCGCGAGGCGCTGCTGGCACTGGCCACGGCCGTGCACCAGCAGCTCTGACGGGCCTCAGCGCAACGCCGCCAGCGGGTGGGCGTGCGCTGGCCAGGGGCTGGTGAAGAACGATGCCACGAACTCGGGCGAAACGTCCTCGATGCGCGCCGGGTTCCAGCGCGGGCTGTGGTCCTTGTCCACGGCCAGGGCGCGGATGCCCTCGACCGTTTCGCTCTGGCCAGGGCGCAGGAAGAAGCAGTGGCGCACCATGTCGCGCTCCATGCGCAGGTCACCTGCCAGGTCCATGCCACGTGCGCGGCGGATCTGCTCCAGCACCACATGCAGCATCAGCGGCGAGCGCTTGCGCAGCGTGGCCGCCGTGGTGCGCGCCCATTCGCTGTCGGCGGCTTCGAGGGCCGCCACGATGGCGCCCACGCCGTCCAGTGCAAAATACTGGTCAATTTGGCCTTTGAGGTCCGCCAGATTTGCGCTGGCAGCTACCATTTTGGAAGCAACAAACGCCTTCACGGCGGCGCCATCGGCGAAGGTCTGGGAGCCCAGGGCATCCCACACCGGTGCTTGCGCATCCACCGGCAGGCAGCCGTCGGCCAGGCCGAAAGCGATGGCGTCGCCCGCGCCGATGGTGTCGCCCGTGAGCGCCAGCCACTCGCCCACATGGCCGGGGCAGCGCGAAAGGAAGTAGCCGCCGCCCACGTCGGGGAACAGTCCGATGGCCGTCTCAGGCATGGCCATCTTGGTGCGCTCGGTCACCACGCGCAGCGCGGCACCCTGGCTGATGCCCATGCC
>JANJVX010000164.1 GCA_024709845.1 Burkholderiaceae bacterium
GCAGCAGCACGGCGTGCGGCTTCTTGGTGATGGCCTCGGTCAGCAGGCCACCTTGGTCAAAGCCCACGTAGCCGGGAGGCGCGCCGATGAGGCGGCTCACGGCATGGCGCTCCATGTACTCGGACATGTCGAAACGGATCAGGTCCACGCCCATGATGTAGGCCAACTGCTTGGCGGCCTCGGTCTTGCCCACGCCCGTGGGGCCGCTGAACAGGAAGGAGCCGATGGGCTTGTCGCCCTTGCCCAGGCCCGAGCGCGCCATCTTGACGCTGGAGGCCAGCACATCCAGCGCCTTGTCCTGGCCGAACACCACGCTTTTCAGGTCGCGTTCCAGCGTCTGCAGCTTGCTGCGGTCGTCGTTGCTCACGTTGGCCGGCGGAATGCGGGCGATCTTGGCGACGATTTCCTCGATTTCGGTCTTGCCGATGGTCTTCTTGCGCTTGCTGGGCGTGAGGATGCGCTGCGCGGCACCGGCCTCGTCGATCACGTCGATGGCCTTGTCGGGCAGGTGGCGGTCGTTGATGTACTTGGCGCTCAGTTCGGCGGCGGCCTGCAGGGCGGCAGCGGCGTACTTCACGCTGTGGTGCTCTTCAAAACGGCTCTTGAGGCCCTTGAGGATGTCGATGGTTTCCTGCACCGTGGGCTCGACCACATCGACCTTCTGGAAGCGCCGCGACAGGGCCGCGTCTTTTTCGAAGATGCCACGGTATTCCGTGAACGTGGTGGCGCCGATGCACTTGAGCGCGCCCGAGCTGAGCGCGGGCTTGAGCAGGTTGGAGGCGTCCAGCGTGCCGCCCGAGGCCGCGCCCGCACCGATGAGCGTGTGGATCTCGTCGATGAACAGGATGGCGTGCGGCTTGTCCTTCAGGCTCTTGAGAACGCCCTTGAGGCGCTGCTCGAAGTCGCCCCGGTACTTGGTGCCCGCCAGCAACGCGCCCATGTCGAGCGAGTACACGGTGGCCTCGGCCAGAATCTCGGGCACGTCGCCCTGGGTGATGCGCCAGGCCAGGCCCTCGGCGATGGCCGTCTTGCCCACACCGGCCTCGCCCACCAGCAGCGGGTTGTTCTTGCGGCGGCGGCACAGAATCTGGATGGTGCGCTCCACCTCGTAGTGGCGGCCGATCAGCGGGTCGATCTTGCCGTCCTTGGCAAGCTGGTTGAGGTTCTGCGTGAACTGCTCCAGCGGGGAGGCCTTCTCGCTCTTCTCGCCAGTGGGGCCTTCTTCGCCCTCGGACGGGTGTTCCGATCCCTTGGCGGGCTCGGGCGGCTCGCCCTTCTTGATGCCGTGGGCAATGAAATTGACCACATCCAAGCGCGTTACGCCCTGCTGGTGCAGGTAATAGACGGCGTGCGAGTCTTTCTCGCCAAAGATGGCCACGAGCACATTGGCGCCGTTGACCTCTTTCTTGCCGTTTCCGGTGGACTGCACATGCATGATGGCGCGCTGGATCACGCGCTGGAAACCCAGCGTGGGTTGGGTGTCCACTTCGTCGGTGCCGGCCACCTGGGGCGTGTTGTCCTTGATGAAGTTGGACAACGATGCACGCAAATCGTCAATATTGGCCGAACATGCGCGCAGCACCTCGGCTGCGCTGGGGTTGTCCAGCAGCGCGAGCAACAGATGCTCCACGGTGATGAACTCGTGGCGCTGCTGGCGGGCCTCGACAAAGGCCATGTGCAAGCTGACTTCCAGTTCCTGGGCAATCATGTGAACTCCTTTGTGCTTGCAGGGTGGGGATAACAATAAGTCGGGGCGGCGCGGTGTTTATTCAACCGGCTCGCAAATACATTGCAGCGGGTGCCCGGCCTGGTGCGCGGCATCGAGCACCTGATCCACCTTGGTGGCCGCGATGTCGCGCGAATAGACGCCGCACACGCCTTTGCCGTCCAGGTGGATCTTGAGCATGATCTGGGTGGCCGTTTCACGGTCTTTGCTGAAAAACTCCTGCAACACCACGATGACAAATTCCATCGGTGTGTAGTCGTCGTTGAGCATCAGCACCTGGTACATCTGCGGTGGCTGGGCCTTCTGGGCACGCCGCTCCAGCACGACCGAACCGCCGTCATCCGGCGCGGGCCGGTGCACGGCGGGCGCGGGGGGGGAAGAAGGTGGTTTTGTTGCCATGAATTTCATTCTAGCGACCCGCGGATGCAACTGCATTACCCTGGAATTTGACCACTGACGCAGAGGTTTCAAGCCAGCGCGGATAGGGCTCAGTCGTAGACCACCACGGCATCGCCGTCGGCGGCCTCCGCACGCCAGGCTGCCAGAGACGCATCGCTGGGGTAGGTGCGCCAGGCCTCGCCCAGTTGCAGCTCGGCCGCGGCACCCTCCTGCTCCCCGGCGCAGCGCACACCCAGACGCACGCGCAGTCCGTGCTGCAGGTCACCGTGCTCCGTGGTTTCACGCCGGGCAGAGAACTCGCGCAGCAGCCGCGCCACTTCCGGGGGCTTCTCGCCCACCGTCACACGCAGGTATTTGCCAAAGCGGCAGCGCGCGGTGGGCAGGTCCATGACCTGCTGCACGATGAAGCGTGCCTCGAAGCCGTTGCGCCCTGGCTGCAGGCGTCCGCTGACGATGACCAGTTCGTCGTCCTTGAGCTGGTCGCGGAACTGCTGGATCACGGCGTCGCTGGCCGAGGCCTCGACCCGCGCCGAGGTGTCGTCAAGCACGAAGATGCCCTGCCGACCGCGCATGCCGTTGACCACGCGGAAGTCGCTCATGATGCCCGCGATGGTCTGCGTCTCGCGGGTGTCGGTCAGGTCGGCCACGCGGGTGCGCACGAACCGCCCCACCTCGCGGGCCGATTCGTCGAACAGATGGCCCGAGAGGTAGAAGCCCAGCGCCGTCTTTTCATGCGTGAGGCGCTCGCGCACGCCCCACGGCGGCACTTCCACCAGCTCAGGCTCCTGCGTGCTGGAGCCGTGGGCGTCATCGCCCATCATGTCGAACAGGCCACCCTGGTTGGCGTTGGCGAGCTGGGCCGTGGCAAAGTCGAAGGCCCGGTCCAGCGACGCCGAGAGCGCCGCGCGGTGCAGGCTGAGCGAGTCGAAGGCACCGGCCTTGATGAGCGCATCGACCGTGCGTTTATTGATCCTGCCGCGGTCCACGCGCACGCAGAAATCGAACAGGCTGGTGAACGGCCCGCTGTCGCTGCCCCGGGGGCCTTCGCCCCGCCCTTCGCGCGCTGCGACGATGGCTTCGATGGCCTGCTGGCCCGTGCCCTTGACCGCGCCCAGGCCGTAGCGGATGACCTTGTCCGTCACGGGTTCGAAGCGGTAGCGGCCCCGGTTGATGTCCGGCGCCTCGAAGTCCATGCCGAAGTTCTTCTTCGCGTCTTCATACAACACCTTGAGCTTGTCGGTGTCGTCCATTTCCACGGTCATGTTGGCGCAGAAGAACTCGGCCGTGTAGTGCACCTTGAGCCAGCCGGTGTGGTAGGCCAGCAGCGAGTAGGCGGCGGCGTGCGACTTGTTGAAGCCATAGCCCGCAAACTTCTCCATCAGGTCGAACACCTCGTCGGCCTTCTCCTGGCTGATGCCTTTTTCTGCGGCCCCCTTGCGGAAGATGGCGCGGTGCTCGGCCATCTCCTCGGCCTTCTTCTTGCCCATGGCCCGGCGCAGCATGTCGGCGCCGCCCAGGCTGTAGCCGCCCAGCACCTGGGCGGTCTGCATCACCTGCTCCTGATAGACCATGATGCCGTAGGTTTCGGCCAGCACGGGCTCGACCAGCGGGTGCGGGTACTCCACCACCTCCTTGCCGTGCTTGCGGTTCACGAAGCTCGGGATCAGGTCCATCGGGCCCGGCCGGTACAGCGCGTTCAGGGCGATCAGGTCTTCGAGGCGGCTGGGCTTGGCTTCCTTCAGCATGCCCTGCATGCCGCGCGATTCAAACTGGAACACGGCCTCGGTCTTGCCGTCCGAAAAGAGCTGGTAGGTGGCCCGGTCATCGAGCGGGATGGTCTCGAACGCGAAGTTCTCCTGACCTTTGTGCCGCTGAACGATGAATTCCTTGGCAATCTCCAGAATGGTGAGCGTGGCCAGACCCAGAAAGTCGAACTTGACGAGGCCGATGGCCTCCACGTCGTCCTTGTCGTACTGGCTCACGGCCGATTCGCTGCCCGGCTGCTGGTAGAGCGGGCAAAAATCCGTGAGCTTGCCCGGCGCGATCAGCACGCCGCCTGCGTGCATGCCGATGTTGCGCGTCATGCCTTCGAGCTTTTGCGCCATCTCGATGACGGTGCGCACGTCTTCCTCCTTGCGCACGCGCTCGTAGAGCATGGGTTCGAGTTCCAACGCGTAGTTGTTCTTGTCGCCCTCCTTCTTGGGCTCGGGCGGGTACTGCAGCGTGTACGACATGCCGGGCTTGGCCGGCACCAGCTTGGAGATACCGTCGCAGAAGGTGTAGCTCAGGTCCATCACCCGGCCCACGTCGCGGATGGCGGCCTTGGCGGCCATGGTGCCGAAGGTGGCGATCTGGCTCACGGCGTTCTTGCCGTACTTGTCCTTCACGTAATCGATCACGCGGTCGCGATTGGCCTGACAGAAGTCGATGTCGAAGTCGGGCATGGACACCCGCTCGGGGTTAAGAAACCGCTCGAACAGCAGGTTGTATTGCAGCGGGTCCAGGTCGGTGATCTTGAGCGCATAGGCCACCAGCGAGCCGGCGCCGGAACCCCGCCCCGGCCCGACCGGGCAGCCATTGTTCTTGGCCCACTGGATGAAGTCACCCACGATGAGGAAGTAGCCCGGAAAACCCATCTTGAGGATGGTGCCCAGCTCGAACTCCAGCCGCTCCACATAGCGCGGGCGCTGCCGGTCGCGCTCGGCTGCATCCGGATACAACAGCACCAGCCGCTCCTCCAGCCCTTCGAAGGAAGCCACGCGGAAATATTCCTCGATGGGCATGCCACCGGGCGTGGGAAAGTCCGGCAGCTGCGGTTTGCCCAGCACCAGCGTGAGGTTGCAGCGCCGCGCGATCTCGATGGTGTTGGCGATGGCCGCAGGCAGGTCGGAGAACAGCGCCTCCATCTGCGCGGCCGTCTTGAAATACTGCTCGCGCGTGAAGCGGCGCACGCGCCGCGGGTTGCCCAGAATTTCGCCTTCCGCAATGCACACGCGTGCCTCATGCGCCTCGTAGTCCTGCTCGGTCGCAAACTGCACGGGATGCGTGGCCACCACGGGCAAGCTCAGCCGCGCGGCCAGCTGCACGGCCGCCACCACATGGGCTTCATCGTCCGTGCGGCCCGCGCGCTGCACCTCGAGGTAAAAACGGTGCGGAAACAGCCCTGCCAGCCGCAGCGCCAGATCGGCGGCACCGGCGTCGTCACCGCGCAGCAGCGCCTGCCCCACGGGACCGGCCTGCGCACCAGACAGAACAATCAGTCCGTCGCCCAGTTCCTGCAGCCAGGCCCAGGTGCACACCGCCTGCGCCTTGGCCACGTTGCGCGTCCAGGCGCGCGCCAGCAGCTCCGACAGATTGAGATAACCCTGCGGCCCCTGCACCAGCAGGATCATGCGCGAGGGTGCGGCAGACCCCTCGCCCTCGACAAGAATTTCGGCCCCCAGAATGGGCTGGACACCCTTGCCGCGCGCAGCCTTGTAAAACTTGATGGCGCCAAACAGGTTGTTGAAGTCGGTAATGGCCAGCGCGGGCTGGCGATCGGCGGCGGCCGTGGCGACCACCTCGTCAATGCGGTTGGTGCCGTCAACGACGGAAAACTCGGTGTGCAGGCGCAGGTGAACAAACATGCATGCATTGTAGAAAGCCCACCCCGGACCACTGGCCGGATACCCCCGCATGCCAGACCCGGCACCTGACAGGCGCCGGTACAATGGACAGCCCTGCATTGCCCGCTGCCCAAGGGTTGCGGACCCCAGAGACACCCATGCCTTTTACTGCCAGAAAGCTGCCTGCCATGTTGCGTGCACCCCTTGCGTCCCTTCCTGTCCTGCTGGCGGCGAGCCTGCTGGCGGCAGGGTGTTCCAGCACCCCGGATGACAGGACCGCAGGCTGGACCACCGACCGCATTTACGCCGAAGCCCGGGACGAACTCAACAGCGGCGGCTATGACAAGGCGGTGCCCCTGCTCGAAAAGCTCGAAGGCCGCGCCGCCGGCACGCCCTTGGCGCAGCAGGCCCAGCTGGACAAGGCCTATGCCCAGTACAAGGGTGGAGAAAAGGCGCAGGCCATTGCCACGCTCGACCGCTTCATGAAGCTGCACCCGGTCAGCCCGGCCATGGATTACGCGCTGTACCTCAAGGGACTGGTGAACTTCAACGACAACCTGGGCATGTTCTCGTGGCTGTCTCAGCAGGATCTGTCCGAGCGCGACCAGAAGGCTGCCAAGGATTCGTTCGAGTCGTTCCGCGAACTCAGCACG
Source organism: Burkholderiaceae bacterium (assembly GCA_024709845.1). Classification (GTDB taxonomy): domain Bacteria; phylum Pseudomonadota; class Gammaproteobacteria; order Burkholderiales; family Burkholderiaceae_C; genus Simplicispira. The sequence goes on from JANJVX010000164.1 coordinate 6,384, forward strand.
CGCTTTCCCGAATCGCGTTACACCCAGGACGCGCGCCTGCGCATGACCTACATCGTCAACTCGCTGGCCCAGTACGAAGTGCATGTGGCGCGTTACTATTTTCAGCGTGGCGCCTACGTGGCAGCCATTGGCCGCGCACAAAGTGCGCTGGCAGACTACCAGGCGGTGCCGGCACTCGAAGAGGCGCTGTACATACTGATCCAGTCCTACGATGCCCTGGGCTTGACCCAGCTGCGCGACGACGCCCGCCGGGTCATGGAAGCCAGCTACCCCCAGAGCACGTTCATGACACACGGCCTCAAGGGCAAGGGCGATCCGTGGTGGAAGTTCTGGTAAGCCAGTCCAGCACCTCGTCGAGTTCCTGTTCGCTCCGCAAACGGCGCATGGGTGGCAGCGCCGCCAGCAGGCGTTTGCCGTAGCCCATCTTCAGCAGCCGCGTATCGCCAATCACGAGCAGACCGGTGTCCGACTCGTGCCGGATCAACCGCCCCGCACCCTGCTTGAGTGCCACGGCGGCCTCGGGCAAGGCGTAGTCCTTGAAGGGGCTGCGCCCCGCCTGTTGCAGACGCAGGGAGCGCGCCTGCACCAAGGGATCACCGGGCGGGGGAAAGGGCAGCTTGTCGATCACGACCATCTGCAGCGCATCGCCCGGAACATCGAACCCCTCCCAGAAACTGGCCGATGCCACCAGGATGCAGCCCGGCCCGCCCCCATTGCTGCCGCGGCGAAAGCGCTCCATCAACCGGCGCTTGGGGCCCTGGCCCTGCACCAGTACCTCGACGCGGGATGAACCCGAAAAGCGGTCGCGCAAACCATCTCCCACCACGCGCAAGGCCTTGAGCGTGGTGGTCAGCACCAGCGTCCGGCCACCCAGACGGTCGGCGGCCTGCGCCACCCATTCGGCCAGCTGCGCGCTGTGACCAGGGTCTGACGGCGCCGGCAGGCCGCTTGGCACGTACAGCGCAGCCTGCGAAGTGTAGTCAAAGGGGCTCTGAACCCGCAGAATTTGCGCATCTTCCAGCCCCATGGGTTCGGTGAACCAGCGCAAACCGGGGTCGTCTCCCAGCGTGGCAGAGGTGAATATCCACGCCCGCGCCGCTGCCTCCACCGGAGGGGTGGCTGGTGCACCGCCTGCTACGCCACCACCTGCAGCTGCGGACTGCAACCAGGAGCGCACCGAGGGCGCAAGGTCCAGCGGAGCCTCTGCCAGACGCACGTGCAATCCCACATCCACCCAGCGCACCGCCCCTGGGGCGCAGGGCCCGCAGAACCGCTCCAGGCTGTCCGCCAGCGCGGCGGCACGGGCATGCAGCCGCTCAAAATCGGGCGCCATGCCCTGCACCACTTCCAGCGACTGGAGCGCTTGCGTACAGGCTTGCGATATCTGGCCCAGGACGGTGCGCCAGGCCTCCACCGGCAAGCCGTCGGGAGCCTGCTCGGTCCAGACCAGTCGGGTGGCGCCCGGCGCGTGGTCGGCCAGAAGGCGCAAGTCGCGCGCAGCGCGCTCCACCTGGGCACAAAGGCCCTGCCAGTCCGCCATCCCGCGCGCCCGTTGCAACCCCAGCACCAGCATATCCCGAGCGAAGTCGAGCAACTGGCCGGCTCCCAGCTGAACACCAAGAAACAGCACCCCTGTTTCATTCACCTGGTGCGCCTCGTCGAACACCACCACACGCACGGAGGGCAGCAGTTCGGCCATGCCGGATTCACGCACCGCCAGGTCGGCAAAGAACAGGTGGTGGTTGATGACCACCACATCGGCAGCCATAGCCTCGCGCCGCGCCAGGTGGACGTGGCATTCCCGGAAGCGTGGGCAGGGGGAACCCAGGCAGTTGTCCCGGGTGGATGTCACCAGCGCGATGGCAGCAGACCGTTCATCCAGGCCAGGCACCTCCGCCAGATCTCCCGTTCGCGTGGTCTGGGCCCAATGCTCGACGCGGGCCAGCACCTGGACCACACTGCCATCATGGACCGCATCCGCCTGGCGTGCCTGCTCCAGCCGGTGCAGGCACAGATAACTGGCGCGACCCTTGAGCAGCGCGGTGCGCACCGGCAGACCCAGCGCCCGGACCAGGCGTGGAAGGTCGCGCCCGTGGAGCTGATCCTGCAGCGCCTTGGTGGCCGTCGACAACAGCACGCGCTCGCCACTCAGCAAGGCTGGAACAAGGTACGAAAAGGTCTTCCCCACGCCCGTTCCTGCCTCTGCCACGAGAGCGCCCCCCTGCTCGATGGTCCGCGCCACGGCCAGGGCCATCTCAGTCTGGCCTGGCCGGGGACGAAACGCCGGTTCGGCCCGCGACAGCGCGCCATCGGCGGCAAACGCCTGCTGCACCGCCTGCGCAAGCGGTGTACAACTTGTTTCGTGGTGGGAGGGCTGAAAATCCAAGGCGGTGCGGCCCCGAGGGCTTGATGGCATGGTAAAAATGCCACACAGCGTTCGATAATACGCGCACTGCCTTCGTCCCTTTGAGCACGGCAGGCTCCCACTCCTCCACAATCGACGGAATGTCCAAAGCGATTCGCCTCAGCGCCTCCACAGGCATCCACAAGGGTGACCGGGAATACCAGCAGGACCAGGTGGCCTTGCTGTCGCACCCGCGCTATAACGGGTGCGTTCTGGGCATTCTGGCCGACGGCATGGGGGGGCGCAGCGGCGGGCGCAAGGCCTCGGACCAGGTCATGATGACGGCACGTCAGCTGTTCGAGCGCTATTCGCCAGACAGCGATGACCCGGAGGCCATGCTCAAGAACATGGTGCAGGAGGCGCACATCGTCATCCGCCTGACGGCCATCACCTCCGAGCAGGAGCCCCACAGCACCATCGCGGCGTTCCTCATCAACCCGCGTGGCGACTGCCACTGGGCACATGCCGGTGACTCCCGCATTTACCACTTTCAGAATGGCCGCATGATGCATCGCACCAGCGACCATTCCTACGTGCAGGCACTGGTGGACCGGGGCGAGATCACGGAGGCCGAGGCCAATACCCACCCGCACTCCAACATCCTGGTGGGCTGCCTGGGCACCGAGAGCGACCCACCCATCACCATGCACATGATTCACCAGCTGCACCCCGGTGACGTGCTGCTGGCGTGCAGCGATGGGGTCTGGCACTATTTTTCGCCCACGGAGTTGGGCTCGGTGGTGGAGTCTCTTACGCCCCGCGAAGCCACCGAGTTTCTCATCGAGAAAGCCCGCGTGCGCGCACGGGGAGGCGGCGATAACCTCTCACTGGTGATCGTGAAGATCGAGGCACTGGTCGAGGAAAAGAAGGTCGCCCCCCTGGCGCCTTTCATCAAGCCACCCGCCCGCTAACCCCCGGCGCAAGCCCCGTCAAGGTACCAGTGGCGCAGCCGGCTGGCGGCCTCGGGCAGCGTCCTCGTCCTGGCGCTGTTGCGCGCGGGCCTTGCGGTTCTGGGCCGACTGCTGTTTTTCGGTCTGGCGCTGGCGCTCCAAGGCTGCCCGCTGCTGCAAGGCCTGGCGACGCTCTTGCGGACCGGGGCGGCCCGCATCCGGCGGACGGGCCTGGGGCTGCGGACGCGGCGAATCTTCCTGCGTGCGGGATGCCCGGGGCACGGCGGCGGGTGGAACATCGGCGCCACGGCCTTGCTGCCGCTCTTCAACGCCGTGCAGTCGCTGCGCGGCCCGCTCCCGGCGCTCTCTGTCGTCCATCACGGACTCCTGCTGACGCAGCACCGCCAAGTCCTCTCGCGCACGGCGGCGCGCGGCCCTCAAGCAGTCTTCCACTGCAAACCGCTGATAGCAGGCGGCCTGGGCGCGCTGGAGCGTTTCATCGATGGCCAGGCGCTCACGGCCGATCCGTTCGCGCTGCGCAGCATGATCCAGCGCCCCCGATGCGACCGACGCCTGCGCGCTCGCCAGGGTCGACAACAGCAGGGCAAGAGCCCCTGCCGCCACCCGACGGACAACGGCCATCATGTCAACCCGGTATCCACCACGCGACGCTCCAGGGCCAGAAACTCCTTGGACTGCATCTCGTTGAGCCGCGAGACCGTGCGCGGAAACTCATGTGCCAGCGGTCCATCGGTGTAGAGCTGCTCGGGCGGCACGGCGGCCGACAGGATCAGCTTCACGCCGCGGTCGTACAGCACGTCCACCAGCCAGGTGAAGCGCCGTGCGGGCGAGGCCATGCTCACGGGCATGTAGGGCACATCGGAGAGCAGTACGGTGTGGAACTGCGTGGCGATCTCCAGGTAGTCGTTCTGCGAACGCGGACCGCCGCACAGCGTCTTGAAATCAAACCAGACCACGCCACCGGCCTTGCGCCGCGCCTTGATTTCACGCGCCTCGATGTGCAGCACCGGGTCTTCGTCGTGCACTTCAGCAAGTTGGTCGAAGGCCTCGTTCATCGCGGCATCGGCCTCGGGGCCCAGGGGCGTATGGTAGAGCTTGACCTGTTCCAGCGTGCGGCGGCGGTAGTCGGTGCCGTTGTCCACGTTGATGACTTCGAGCTTTTGCTTGAGCAGCGCGATGGCGGGCAGGATGCGGTCGCGGTGCAGGCCGTTGGGGTACAGGCCATCGGGCTCGAAGTTGGACGTGGTGACGAAGCCCACGCCGTTGTCGAACAGCGCCGCCAGCAGGCGGTACAGGATCATGGCGTCGGTGATGTCCGCCACGTGGAATTCATCGAAACAGATGAGCCTGTAGCGCTTGGCGATGCGCTGGCCCAGCACATCGAGCGGGTTCTGCGTGCCCTGCAGGGCCGCCAGTTCGCGGTGCACCTCGCGCATGAACTCATGGAAATGCAGGCGCACCTTGCGCTTGAGCGGCACGGCGTTGAAGAAGCAGTCCATGAGGAAGCTCTTGCCACGCCCCACCCCGCCGTACATGTACACACCGCGCGGAATGTCGGGCCGGTTGAGGAGCTTCTTGAGCGCGTTGGAGCGCTGCGTCTTGTAGGCGGCCCATTCACGCGCGCAACGGTCCAGCGCCTCCACGGCACGCAGTTGCGCGGGGTCGCTTTTGAAACCCTTGGCCTCCAATTCGGCCTGGTAGGCGGCCTTGACGCTGGTAAACTGGCTCATATGCTATAACAACAATAGCTGCTAGCGCCCTATTTACGGACGCTAGCAGCCATTTTTACCTCAAATTAGAAATTGAGGGTGCGCTTGTCCACCGCCAGCGCGGCTTCCTTGGTCGCTTCGCTCAGGGACGGGTGAGCGTGGCAGATGCGCGCGATGTCCTCGGCACTGGCCTTGAACTCCATGGCTACCACGGCCTCAGCGATCAGTTCGGAGGCCATGGGGCCCACGATAGGCACGCCCATGATCTAGTCCGTCGCCGCATCGGCCATGAACTTGACCATGCCGGTGGTGTCGCCCAGCGCGCGCGCGCGGCCGTTGGCCAGGAACGGGAACGTG
>JANJVX010000203.1 GCA_024709845.1 Burkholderiaceae bacterium
CGTGCAGCCGACGGGCCGGGGCCGGGCCCTGGGCCTGGCGGGGGGCGGCCGTGTCGTTCTCGGCATTGAGCCGGTCGAACAGGGTGCGGTGGCCCACCTCGTGTCCGGTCTGGGTGGCATCGCGCCGTGCCTCGCTGGCGCTCAAGGCTTCGGCCAGGGCCTGCACGCGCTCGGCGCCCAGGCTCAATCCCAGCCAGGCGCCATGCACCTGCTGTGCCACCTGCGCGCGGGTGCTCTGCACCTGGGCCTGGGCCTTGTCGAACAGGCGCAGGGCCTCTTCTTCCTTGGCACTGCGGTAGCCGCCGGTGAACAGTGGCACGTTCAATTGGACGCCCACCAGGGCGTTCACGCTCTTGTTGCGTGCGCTGCCGTAGTCGCCGCTGCCGTGCAGGCGATCCTGCCCGGCCTGTGCCACCAGGTCCACAGTGGCCGAGGCGCCGCGGCGGTGCTTCTCGGCCTCGGCGCGCGCGATGTCGGCGGCAAGCTGCTGCAGCCGGATACCGGGGTTTCCGGCGTCGGCCTGCTCCTGCCACAGGTCCAGCGCCCGCTGCGTGCGCGCGGGGCCCACCGGCGGCATCCCGGGCAGGCGCACCTGCAGGCGGGGCGCGGGCAGGCCGGTGCTGTCGGCGAGCTGGCGGCGCTTGACGTCCAGGTCCACCTGCGCGGCGTAGGCCTGCGCGCGCAGCGCGGCCAGGCGGGCGCGGGCCTCGTGCACGTCGGTGACGGGCACGCTGCCAATGTCGAAGCGGTCCTGCGCCTCGGCCGCCGCCTTCTGTACGGCCTGCAGCTGGCGGTCGAGCACGCTCTGGGCCTCCTGGGCCACGGCCACATCGAGATAGCGCTGCGCGGTGCGCAGCATCAGCGCCTGCTGCGCCGCCTGCCACTCCAGGTCGGCCCTGTCGGCCTGCAGGCCGAGCTGCTGCTGCTGGGCGCGGCGCTGCGGGTTGTAGAGCGGCTGGCTGGCCTGCAGCGCCCAGCGCGTGGCGGTGCCGCCGGTGACCGAGGTGCCGAAGTTCACGCCGCTCGACGTGCCCAGGCCGGGTGCCGAGAACTGCGCGCCGCGCATCTCGCTCTCGCCCGTGGCCAGGCCGGCGGTGGCGGTGAAGGCCACGCCCGGCCGCCACAATGCGGCGGCCTGGTCGCGCCGCGGCTGCGCCGTGGCCTGCGCGGCGCGCGCCACGGCCAGTTCGCGGTCGTTCTGCTGCGCGGCCTGCCAGGCCTGCAGCAGGTCGGTGGCCCAGGCGGCCGGTGCGCTGCAAGCCAGCGCCAGCAGGGTGATTCGCAAGGTTCGTCGCATCGTGGTTACCTCCAGCGTGCCCACAGGGCCTGCACCCAGCGCACGAAGTTCGCGCCGTGGCGGGCCCAGCAGGGACAGCTCATGCCGTGGCTTTCGCGGCCAGGGCGCTGAATTCTTCGAAAGCGGCCGAGGTCTTGGCGGCGTACATCAGCGACGGCCCACCGCCCATGTAGACCGCCATGGCCAGCGTCTCGGCCAGTTCGGCGCGCGTGGCACCGAGCTTGACCAGGGCCTGGGTGTGGAAGCCCACGCAGGGGTCGCAGCGCGCGGCCACCGACAGCGCCACGGCGATCAGTTCCTTGGTCTTCTTGTCCAGCGCGCCCTCGGCACAGGCCGCCTTGCCCAGCGCGCTGAAGGCGTGCAGGGTGTCGGGAATTTCACCGCGCAGGCGGCCGAGTTCGGCGGAGATGCCCCGGGTGATGTCGGTGTAGGAAGTGGTCATTGCTCGCTCCTGAAAGTTTTAATGAAATATGGCTCTAGACCTTGCTGGTATTGCGCTGGCAGCTATCGTTTTCAATGCATCGCATCCGCCGCGGGCGTACCGCGCAGCGCGTCCTGGCGGTGGCGGTAGGCCGCGTAGTAGAGGATGGGGATCACCACCAGCGTGAGCACGGTGGAGACCGAGATGCCGAAGATCAGCGAGATCGCCAGACCGTTGAAGATCGGGTCGTCCAGGATGAAGAAGGCACCCAGCATGGCCGCCAGCCCGGTCAGCACGATGGGCTGGGCGCGCGTGATGGCCGACTGGACGATGGCGTCCTTGAACGGCATCCCCTCCCGCACCTGCAGGTTGATGAAGTCCACCAGCAGGATGGAGTTGCGCACGATGATGCCGGCCAGCGCGATCATGCCGATCATGCTGGTGGCCGTGTACTGCGCGCCCAGCAGCGCGTGGCCCGGCATCACGCCGATGATGGTCAGCGGGATCGGCGCCATGATGATGAGCGGCGTGAGGTAGCTGCCGAACTGCGCCACCACCAGCAGGTAGATCAGGATGAGGCCCACGGCGTAGGCGGCGCCCATGTCGCGGAAGGTCTCGTAGGTGATCTGCCACTCGCCGTCCCACTTGAGGGCGTAGCCGCGCCAGGCGTCGCTGGGCTGGCGGATGAAGAATTCCTCGATCTTGCCGCCATCGGGCGCGGTGATCTCGGCGATCTTGCCGCGCGCCTGGAACATGCCGTAGAGCGGGCTGTCCACCTTGCCAGCCATGTCGGCCACGACGAAGTTCACGGGCAGCAGATCCTTGTGGAACACGGGCTGCTCGCGGAGCTGGTCGCTCACCGTTACCAGCTCGCGGATCGGCACCAGCGCGCCCGAGGCCGAGCGCACGCGCAGCTGCAGCAACGCAGCCAGGTCACCGTGCATCTGTGGAGGCAGTTGCAGCGTGGCGGCGGCCGGGTACTTGCTCTGGTCGTGCACATAGGCCGTGGCCTCGCCCGCCAGCCCGGCGCGCAGCGTGGTCACGATGGCCTGCTGCGGCACGCCCAGCATGGCGGCCTTGCGGCGGTCCACCAGCAGCACGGTGCGCGGGGCGTCCTGGATGCTGGAGTCGTCCACGTCCACCAGGCCGGGCGTTTGCTCGAACACCGCGCGCACGGCCTTCGCCACCTGGTGGCGGCCCTCGGCGTCGGGGCCGTAGACCTCGGCCACGATGGGCGCAAGCACGGGCGGGCCCGGCGGCACCTCGATGACCTTGACGTTGGCGCCATGGCGCTGGCCAATGGCCTGCAGCGCCGGGCGCACGCGCGTGGCGATGGCGTGGCTCTGGTCCTTGCGGTGCGCCTTGTCCACCAGGTTGACCTGGATGTCGCCCACCTCGCCGCCCGCGCGCAGGTAGTACTGGCGCACCAGGCCGTTGAAGTTGATGGGTGCGGCCGTACCGGCGTAGGCCTGGTAGTCGGTCACCTCGGGCACGGTGGCCAGGTGCGCGCCCAGTTCGCGCAGCACGGCGGCGGTGCGCTCGACCGGGGTACCAGCGGGCATGTCCACCACCACCTGGAATTCGGACTTGTTGTCGAACGGCAGCATCTTGAGCAGCACCAGCCCGGTGGCCGGCAGCGCCACCGACACGGCGATGAGCGCGGCGATGCCCAGGCCCAGCAGGCGGCGGTTGCGCGTGCCGGATTTTTCGTCGAGCAGCGGCGTGAAGATGCGCGTGAACAGCGGAGTGATGCGTGCCGCCATGCCGGTGGGCGCGGCCTGCGCGCCGTGCGCGTCGCCCTGGTGCGCCTTCATCCACAGGCGTGCCAGCCAGGGTGTGACGACGAAGGCGATGGCCAGCGATAGCAGCATGCCCATGCTGGCGTTGATGGGGATGGGGCTCATGTACGGCCCCATGAGCCCGCTCACGAAGGCCATGGGCAGCAGCGCGGCGATGACGGTGAGCGTGGCCAGGATGGTGGGGCCGCCCACCTCGTCCACCGCGCCGGGGATGATCTGCGCCAGCGTTTTGCCGGGGTGCAGCTGCTGGTGGCGGTGGATGTTCTCGACCACGACGATGGCGTCGTCCACCAGGATGCCGATGGAGAAGATCAGCGCGAACAGCGACACCCGGTTGAGCGTGAAGCCCCAGGCCCAGGAGGCAAACAGCGTCGCGGTGAGCGTGAGAACCACGGCCGTGCCCACGATGGCGGCTTCGCGCCGGCCCAGGGCGATGAACACCAGCGCCACCACCGAGGCCGTGGCGAATAACAGCTTCTGGATGAGCTTCTTGGCTTTGTCGTCGGCCGTGGCGCCGTAGTTGCGCGTCTCGCTCACCTGCACATCGGCCGGAATCACGGTGTTGCGCAGCTCGCCCACGCGCGCCATCACGGCGTTGGCCACGTCGATCGCGTTCTCGCCCGGTTTCTTGGTGATGGCGAGGGTGACGGCGGGCGACTCGGTCGCATTGGCACCGGCCGTGCCGTGCCACACATAGCGGCTGGGCGGCAGCGCGCCGTCGCGCACGCTGGCCACCTCGCGCAGGAACACGGGCTTGCCCGCGCGCACGCTCACCACCAGTTCGGCCACCTCGTCGGCATTGCGCAGGAAGGGGCCCGACTCGATGGCCACAGAGCGGTTGCCGCCCAGCAGCTCGCCCACGGGCAGGCCCAGGTTGGCCGACTGCAGGGCCTGGCGCAGGTCGGCCACGGTGACGCCCATGCCCGCCATGCGCGCGGGGTCCATCTCCACCATCACGGCGCGGCCGGGGCCGCCGAGGGTGGCGACCTCGCGCGTGCCGGCCACGCGCTTGAGGTCGGCCTCGACGCTGTGCGCCACGCGCTCCAGGTCGTAGGCACCGCTCTGCGGGTTGGTGCTGTGCAGCGTGAGCGTGACGATGGGCACGTCGTCGATGCCCTTGGGCTTGATGATGGGGTCGAGCACGCCCAGGCCCTTGGGCAGCCAGTCGGCGTTGGAGTTCACGGTGTCGTAGAGCCGCACCAGTGCCTCGGTGCGCGGCACGCCCACCTTGAACTGCACGGTGACGATGGCCACGCCGGGGCGCGAGACGGACATCACGTGCTCGGTACCGGCGATCTGCGACAGCACCTGCTCGGCGGGGATGGCCACCATCTGCTCCACGTCGCGCACGCCTGCGCCAGGGAACGGAATGATGACATTGGCCATGGTCACATTGATCTGCGGCTCCTCCTCGCGTGGCGTCACCAGCACCGCGAAGATGCCCAGCAGCAGCGCCACCAGCGCCAGCAGCGGCGTGATCTGCGCGGCCTGGAAGAAGGCCGCGATGCGGCCCGAGATACCCATGGTCTGGCGGTCCTTGTCCTGCATATCCTGCCTTTCAGCGCGCACGCAGCGCGGACTGCGGATCGGCGATCACGGGCTCGCCCGGCGCTACGCCGCTGAGCACCTCGACACGATCCCCCTCGGCGCGCCCCAGGCGCACCTGGCGCAGCAGGGGCTTGCCGCCCTCGCCCAGCACGTACACGCCCGTCAGTTCGGCGCGGCGCACGACGGCGCCCAGGGGCACGGTGACGCTCTGGCCGCCCTGCGCCGCACCCTGCAGCCACAGCCGCGCGAACATGCCGGGCACGGCGCCCTGGGGGCCGGTGCCCAGCTCGGCGCGCACCTGCACCGTGTGCGTGGCCGGGTCCACCGTGGGCAGAACCTGCACACGCTCGGCGCGCGGCCATTGCCGGTCGGCGGGCAGGCCAGGCAGCTCGACCCGCACCGCTTCGCCTTGCACGCTGCCCGCCGCCGATTGCGGCACGGCCGCGGTCACGCGCAGCGCGCCGGGGTCGTACAGCGTGAGCAGCGGGCGGCCTGGCATGGCCATGTCGCCCAGCGCCACCGGCACCTCCGCCACCACGCCTGCGTAGGGCGCGCGGACGGTGTGCAGACCGGTCTGGGTGCGCGCGGCACCGGCCTGGGCCATTTGCGCGGCCACCTGTGCGCTGGTGGCCTTGAACTCGGACTCGGCCCGGTCCAGCGCCGCCTGGCTGATGTATTTCTTCTGGTGCAGCTGTTTCTGGCGTTCGTACTCGCGCGTGGCGATGTCGAGCGCGGCGCGCGCCGCCTGCACCTGGGCGTTGCTGGCGGCGGCGCTCTGGTCCGCCGCCCGGGCATCGATGCGCAGCAGCAACTGCCCGGCCTTGACCTGGTCGCCCGCCTTGACGTTGAGCTCGACCACGGCACCGGGCACCTGCGCGGCGATCACGGTCTGGCGCACAGCCTCGACCACGGCGTCGTAACCGGTCTGGCCCTGCAACGCGGAGACCTGCGCCGGTGCGGTGGTCATGTTGGCCGCACCCGCCGCACCCGCCAGGGTCAGGGGCAGCGCCAAGGCCAGGGCTCTGAGCAAGGGAGAAGTCTTCTGCATCGTCGTTCTTTCGTGGCATGCCGCGTCCGTTGGACAGGGCTGGTCAGTCAGGGTGTGTTGCAGTATTATTTGCGCAACTAACTAAATAGTCAATGAATTGATTTTATTCCTCTAATCCCATGACGCCCATAACCCCTCCCCCGGCATGCGACACCCTGCCCCAGCTCCCCGATGCGGTGCTGGAGCAGGTGGCGGACCATTTCCGGGTGCTGGGCGAGCCCACCCGGCTGCAGATCCTGCAGTGGCTGGGCGCGGGGGAGCGCAACGTGGGTGATCTGGCACAGCTGTGCGGCTGCAGCATGGCCAATGTGTCACGCCATCTGGCGCTGCTGACACGCCATGGCCTGGTGCTGCGCGAGGTGCGGGGTCAGAACGCGTACTACCGCCGGGCCGACGGTTCCGTGGATGTGCTGTGCGACCGGGTGTGTGATCACATCGGCCGCCATTTCGAGCGTAGGCGCGCCGGGTCAGCGCCCGTCAAAGGTGGCGACTGACGCCGCCCCCTCCCAGCCCGCGCCCACGGCCTGGAACAGCGCCGCGCTGTCGGTGAGCCGCTGGGCCTGCGCCGCCACCAGGTTGCTGCGCGCCTGCAGCACCTGCTGCTGCGCCACCAGCAGTTGCAGGTAGCTGGCGGAACCCAGCGCATGCTGGCGCTCCATGGACTGCAGGCTGGCCTGGGCGGCGGCATCGGATCGCGCCAGGGCGGCCAGCGCCTGGGCATCGCCTTCGACGGCGCGCATGGCGTCGGCCACGCCGCGCAGGGCGTCGAGCACCACCGCCTGGTAGTTGGCCGCCGCTGCATCGAGGGCCGCCAGGGCCGCGCGCCGCTCGGCCGGCAGGGCCGGGTTGAACAGCGGCTGGGTCAGTTGGGCGATAAGGCCCCACACCGCAGATTCACCGCCAAACAGCGCGCCCGTGCTCAGGGCCTGGCTGCCCAGGCTGGCGCTGAGGCGAATCTGCGGGTACAGACGCGCCACAGCCACACCATGGTCCGCACTGGCGGCCTGCAGGAGTGCCTGCGCCGCCTGGACATCGGGGCGCCGGCGCACCAGTTCCGACGGAATGGCGCGCGGCAGCGCCTCGGGCAAGCGGAATTCGCCCAGCGTGAACGCTGGTAGCGCACCGGCTCCCGGCGCGCGCCCCGCCAGCATGGCCAGCAGGTGGGCGGCCTGTTGCTGCTGTTTGTGCAGCAACGGCAGGCCGGAGCGGGCCTGCTCCATCTGCGCCTGCAGCGCCAGCACCTCGTCGGGCGATGCCTGCCCCAGGCGCACGCGCTCGCGGGCCTGCGCCCCTTGCTGCTGCAGGTTGTCCACGATGGCTTGCAGCGCCTCGCCCTGCGCCACCAGCCGCGCCTGGGTGATGGCGACCGATGCCACGCTGGCCGCGAGCCCCAGGCGCGCGGCCTCAAGCTGGTAACGCCGGTGTTCGGTGCGGGCGGCCAGTGCCTCCAGCGCGCGCCGGTTTCCGCCCGCCAAGTCCAGCGGGTACTGCACGCCCACGCTGGCGCTGTGCAGGCCGAACGCGCGGCCCGGTCCCGCCTGGCCCTGTGCGCTGGGCGTGGTGCGCTGGCGCTGACTGCCCAGCGCGAGGTCGGCGCGCGGCAACTGCAAGGTGGCCGCCTGGGCGCCCTGCAGTTCCTGCGCCTGGCGCAACGTGGCCTGTGCCGATGTGAGCGTGGGGCTGGCGGCCAGCGCTTCGTCGATCAGCGCATCGAGTTGCGGCGAACCGAGCTGGCGCCACCAGGGCGCGCCCAGGTCCAGGCGGTCATTCCATTGCTGGGCCTGGCCCAGTGCCGTGGCGGCAGATGCTGTCTGCGCCGCGGCTGGCATGGCCCCTCCCGCATCGGCAGGCGGCACTGGAGGCCGGAAGTCCGGCCCCGCCGCGCAACCGGCCAGAAGGGCCGCCAGAAGGCAGGGTGTCCGCAGGACCATGGCTTGCTGTCTTGTGAAGGTGCCCATCATGGCAATGTGTCTCGCTGGCAAGGGAATGTCAGGCCGGGCGGCCGGGGAGCTGGCGCCACGCCAAGGCAGCGATCACCGTCCAGACGGTGGTGCGCAACGCCATGGCCAGCACGGTGCGCTGCTCGTAGGCACCCCCTCCCAGCACATGGACGCCAAAGGCCGCAAACGTGAGCGCGGTGGCCATCGCAATGCCCGCGGCCAGCCAGGCCACCCAGCGCTGCCTGCGCCACAGCCCGATGGCGGCAACGACATAGGCAAAGCCTGCCAGGAAGTTGAACCACAACACGAAGGGAACGTAGGCCCCTGCGGCGGCGCGCGCCGCCGCGTCTCCGGACAGCACCGTGCCGCCTTCCTTGATCGTCATCAGGCCGAAGACTGCTGCCAGCACGGCAGCGCCACGCATCCATAGGGTGCTTTTCGATGGGTGTGTCATGCGGATTCCTTCATGCGGGGAGTTCGATATCCCGCCCTTCGCCGGCTTCTTCGTGCGTGACGCCGTCGCGGATGTGGTAAATCCGCCGAAAGGTGGGAATGATTTTTTCGTCGTGTGTGACCACGAT
>JANJVX010000204.1 GCA_024709845.1 Burkholderiaceae bacterium
ATGGCCTGGGTGCTGCGCACGTCCTCGGTCAGGTCGAAATAATGCACGCCGGCCCGAGCGCACAGCGTGGCCACGCCCACGGCGCAATGGAACGGCAGCGCGTTGAGCACGGCGAAGCGGCCCTCGACGGCCAGGCGCAGCGCGTCGTCGTTGCCGGCCACCTGCGTGGGCAGGCCCAGCGCGGCCACGGCGGCCAGGCGCTGCGGGTCGCGGTCGGCCACGAGCACGTCGTAGTCGCCGCTGCGGGCAAGCAGCAGGGCCATGGCGAAGCCGATGTGGCCTGCGCCCAGGATGGTGATGGAACGGCGGGGGGTGGTCATGGTGTGTCTCCTCGTGTCGTTGGTTTCGGCCGTCGTGCGGCCCAGGGACATGCTAGGCCGAGGTGCTGTCAATGTGTAGCGTCAAAATCGACGAATATCGTTTTAATATTTGTCATTCCGACGAATTTAACCGGCACACCATGACCCACCCCCTGGACGACACCGACCGCCAGCTCCTGAGCCTGCTGCAGGCCAACGCGCGCGAGAGCACCGCCACCCTGGCGCGGCGCCTGGGCCTGGCGCGCACCACCGTGGTCTCGCGCATCGCGCGGCTGGAGCGCGACGGCGTCGTGGCGGGCTACGGCGTGCGCCTGGGCGCGCGCATGGACAGCGCCGCCGTGCGCGCCTGGTGCAGCCTGAGCGTGCTGCCGCAGACGGCGCCGGCCGTGCTGCGCGCGCTGGGCGCGATGCCCGAGGTGGAGGAGGTGTCGGCCGTGAGCGGCCAGTTTGACTACCTGGTGTTCCTGCGCTGCCCCAGCCACGAGCGGCTCGACGCCCTGCTCGACCAGATCGGGCAGATGGATGGCGTGCACCGCACGCAGACCAGCATCGTGCTCAGCCGCAAGATCGACCGCCGGAGTGTGGGGTAACACCCCCCCTGTGGCGCTGCGCGCCTTCCCCCCGCTCTCGCATCGCAACGCGATGCGGGCAGGGGGACGCCACCAGCGCGGCGGGGCGGCCCTTGCGCGGTGGCCGCTGGCCTGGGCCATGCCAGTAGCATGCGTCGTGCGCAGAGCGCAAAAATGCAATATTTTTATAGCTACTAACGCTTACCTATAAAGCGTTAGAGCCGATTTTCATCCAATATCGAACTGGTGCGCGTTCTTGCCCTTGATGGGCGCGTAGAACGCCTTGATGCGGGCCATGTCGGCCTCCACGTCGCCCGTGGGCTCGAACAGCGGGCCCAGGCCGCCGACCTTGCGCTCGTAGTCCACGAAGGCCAGCACGATGGGCACACCCGCCTGCTGAGCGATGAAGTAGAAGCCCGTCTTCCAGTGCCGCGTCTTGCCGCGCGTGCCCTCGGGCGGCACGATGAGCTGCATGGGGCCTTCGGCCTCGCGCATGGCCTGCGCCGAGCTGGCCACGAGGTTGTTGGCCTGGCTGCGGTTCACCGGGATGCCGCCCAGCCAGCGCATGAGAGGGCCGAACGGCCAGCGGAAGATGCTTTGCTTGCCCATCCAGTACACGCGCAGGCGCAGCACGAAGGCCAGCATCAGCGTGTAGGGCAGGTCCCAGTTGCTGGTGTGCGGGGCGGCGATGAGCACGCTCTTGGCGGCGTGCGCCGGAAGCTGCCCCTCCACCTTCCAGCCGGTGGCGCGAAGGATGCCGATGGACAGCCCGCGCAGCAGGGTGTTGACGACCGGCGTATCGAAAATGGTGTGGTGGTGCATGGAAACGCGCTGCTTGAATGCACCAAGGATTCTTGATACTTCCTGCTACAAATCGGCGCGAGTGTACCAAGCCATGCCTGCGCGGCCTTGACCCAAGGCAAGACTGCACGCCCTGCCCTCCTCCTTGCGCGCCATGAAAAAACGGCGTTGCGGGCCCGTGCCCGGCAACGCCGTGGTGCGTGCGCAGTGAGGCTCAGTGCATCAGGAGGCCGACAGCGCCACTTCCACGCGGCGGGCCTCGGCGTTGCTGCCGCTGCCTTCGGTCTGCTCGGGCTTCTTCAGCTCGATGCGGTCCTCGGCCACGCCCAGGGCCTTGAGGGCTTCTGCCACGGCCAGCGCGCGGCTCTTGGCCAGCTCGGCGTTCTGCGCGGCATCGCCGGTGGCGTCATGGAAGCCCGAGACCACGGCCTTCTTGCCCTCGGCCACGCCCTTGACCACATCGGCCAGGGCTTCGGCGGCGCCAGCGGCCAGGTCGGCCTTGGCGGTGGCGAAGAAGAACTTCACCACGCCGTTTTCCACGCGCACGCTGGCGGCATCCTCGGCCGCTGGCGCTGCCGCCACGGCGGGGGCTGCGGCCTTGGGCGCGGGGGCGGACCCGCTCTTGTGGACAGCCACGCCCACCACGGTGGCCACGATCAGCGTGATCAGGGCAAACAGGAAACCCAGGGCAAAGCGCTGCTGGCCGTCGTCGTCGGAACTGCTGAAAGACATGGAAAGAAACTCCGTAAATAATGGTGGGCGGGAAAACCCTTCATTCTAGAGTCCGCCATGCATTCCTTGATTGCCCCCACCCGCGACCCCGCACCCATGCTGGAGCGGGCGCTACAGGACTGGGGAGACCAGGGCGACCTGTGGGTCTTCGGCTACGCCTCGCTGATCTGGCGCCCCGATTTCGACTTCGCCGAGCAGCGCCCCGCCCGCGTGCACGGCTGGCACCGCGCGCTCAAGATGTGGAGCCGCGTCAACCGGGGCACGCCGGAATGCCCGGGCCTGGTGTTCGGCATGCTCTCGGGCGGCAGCTGCCGGGGCGTGGTGTTCCGCGTGGAGCAGCACCACGCCCGCCAGGTGCTGGTGAACCTGTGGCAGCGCGAAATGCCCACGGGCGTGTACGACCCGCGCTGGCTGCCCTGCCACACCCCGCAGGGCACGGTGCGCGCGCTGGCCTTCACGCTCTCGCGCAGCAGCCCCAACTACACGGGAGAACTGGCCCCCGGCGAATACCGCCGCATCTTCCTGCAGGCCAGTGGCCGTTACGGCAGCACGCACGACTACGCCCACGACACCTACCACGGCCTGCGCCGTGCGGGCATCCATGACCGGGCGCTGGCGCGGCTGCTGGCGCTGTCGTCCAGCCCCTGACCCCAAGGCACAATGGCAGCATGAGCAGCCCTTCCTCCTCCATCGCCGACCTGCGCAAAAGCTACGAGCGCGCCGAACTCAATGAAGACGCCTCGCACGCCAACCCGCTGCAGCAGTTTGACCAGTGGCTCCAGGAAGCCATGCGCGCGCAGGTTCCCGAACCCAACGCCATGACCGTGGCCACCGTGGGCAGCGACCTGCGACCCAGCACCCGCGTGGTGCTCATCAAGGGCTACGACGCACACGGCATCGTCTGGTTCACCAACTACGAAAGCCGCAAGGGCCGCCAGCTCGCGGGCAACCCGTTCGCGGCGCTGCAGTTCCACTGGGTGGAGCTCGAACGCGTGGTGCGCATCGAGGGCACCGTGGAGAAGGTGAGCGACGCCGAGAGCGACGCGTACTTCCACAGCCGCCCGCTCGATTCGCGCATCGGCGCCTGGGCCAGCCCGCAGAGCCAGGTCATCACGGGGCGGAGTGTGCTGGTGGCCAACGCCGCCCGGTACGGTGCCCAGTTCATGCTGAACCCGCCACGCCCGCCGCACTGGGGTGGCTACCGCCTTCAGCCCGCCCAATGGGAGTTCTGGCAAGGCCGCAAGAGCCGCCTGCACGACCGCCTGCGCTACCGCCAGGAAGGCGATGGCTGGGTGCGCGAGCGGCTGGCGCCCTGAACGGCCGCCCGCCGCTCAGACCTGAACGGCACGCGCCACCAGCAGCAGCACCACCGGCACCGTGAGCAGCCCCAGCGCGGTGGAGACCGCCACGCTGGCCGTCGCCTCGTCCTGCGCCACCTCGTAGCGCTGCGCGAACAGGAACACATTGGCCCCCACGGGGAGCGACGCGGTGACGATCATGACCGCCAGCGGCAGGCCCGCAAGCCCCAGAGCCCAGCCCAGTACCGCCAGCACCAGCGGCAAGGCCAGGTTCTTCACCAGCGCAATGCGCAGCGCACCACCAAAATGCGCGCCCACGGTGGAGAACGCCAGCGTGACCCCGACCAGCAGCAGCGCCAGGGGGCCCAGTGCCTGGCCCAGCAGTTGCAAGGGCTTGTCGACCACCTGCGGCAGCACCAGGCCCGTCTGCGCGAACAGCAGGCCCACGATGATGGGCAGCGGCACCGGGTGCACGATGCCGTTGCGGATGGCCTGAAGCACCGTGCGCCACAGCGGCACCTGCGCATGCCCTGCGTGGCCCCGGCGCTCCCGCGCCACGGCCAGCTCGAACACCACCGTGGCCGAGGTCAGCAGAATGAGCGAATGCACCGAGATCAGCGTGAACAGCGTCACCAGCCCCTGCTGGCCAAACGCCAGCCCCACCAGGGGCACGCCGATCATGATGGTGTTGCTGAAGGTGTGTGCCAGCGCCCTCGCCGCCGCCAGGCTGGAGAATCCGTACACCGCCATGGTGGCGGCGAACACCAGCCCGGCCGCCGCGAAATAGATGGCAATGGGACCGAAGTCGAGGTCCTGCACATGCACCGTGCTCATGGTGCGGAACAGCAGCGCGGGCGTGAGCACCATGAACACGAGGTTCGACAAGTCCTTGACCGACGCGGCGCGGATCCAGCCCCAGCGGCCCACGAAGAAGCCCATGGCGATGAACAGGATCACTGGCACCAGGGCGTTGAAGACGGGAGAGTTCAAGATGCAAAAGGCCCTTGGCACAAAGTGCCGCAGCCAGAATACTATTGATTTAATAGCTGCTAGCGCTTATCCATAAAGCGTTGCAGACCATTTTTACTAAAAAACCTGGCCTCCATGCGCCAGCAGGGCACCGGCCACGCCACTGGCCAGCACCACGGCCCAGGGCGGCACGCGCCAGAACACCAGCGCCACAAAGGCCAGCAATGCCAGCCCGAAATCTGCAGCACCCAGAATGGCACTGGTCCACACCGGGTCATACAGCGCTGCCAGCAGCAGACCCACCACCGCGGCATTGACGCCCGCTAGCGCGGCCTGCGCAGAGGCGCTGCGCCGCAGGGGCTCCCAGAACGGCAGTGCGCCCGCCACCAGCAAAAACGACGGCAGAAAAATCGCCGCCAGGCACACCAGCGCAGCGATCCAGCCCCCCGGCCAGGGCGCCATGGCCGCCCCCAGAAAAGCCGCAAACGTGAACAACGGCCCCGGCACGGCCTGCGTTGCGCCATAGCCCGCCAGGAAGGCATCGGCCGACACCCAGCCCGGTGGCACCACCACGGCCTGCAGCAGCGGCAGCATCACATGGCCGCCGCCAAACACCAGCGCCCCCACGCGGTAGAACGCATCGAACAGGGCCAGCAGCATGCCCGGCCACAGCGACACGGCCAGCGGCAACAGCACCAGCAGCGCGGCAAACATCAGCAGCAGCACCGCCCCGGTACGGCGGCGCACCGGCACGTGCAGCCCGTCTTCGGCAAGGCTTGGCGCATGGGCGGGCAACGCCGCCCCGCCCCGCCCGAACAGCCACCAGCCCACCCCACCAGCCACCAGCATCACGCCCACCTGCCCCCAGACACCCGGCCACAGCAGCACGGCGCAGGCCGACAACGCCATCAGCGTGACCCGCGCGCGCCCCACGCACAGGCTGCGTGCCATGCCCCACACGGCCTGCGCCACCACGGCCACGGCCACCACCTTCAGGCCGTGCAGCGCGCCCGCGCTCAGCACCGTGGCGCCGGCCGCCAGCCCCAAGCCGAACAGGGCCAGCACCAGGGCCGAAGGCAGCGTGAACCCCAGCCACGCAGCCAGCGCACCGGGCATGCCCGCGCGCAGCAGCCCCAGGGCCATGCCCACCTGGCTGCTGGCCGGGCCGGGCAGAAACTGGCACAGCGCCACCAGGTCTGCATAGCTGCGCTCGGTCAGCCACTGGCGGCGCTGAACGAATTCGTCACGGAAATAGCCGAGGTGCGCCACCGGGCCACCAAACGAGGTCAGCCCCAAGCGCAGGAAGATCCAGAACACCTGCCAGGGGCTGTGCATGGACGCAGCCTCACGGCCGACGGGAGCGTTCGGCAAGCTGGCCACCGTGGTCAGACGGGCGGGCGC
The DNA here is from genome assembly GCA_024709845.1 of Burkholderiaceae bacterium. Lineage (GTDB taxonomy): Bacteria > Pseudomonadota > Gammaproteobacteria > Burkholderiales > Burkholderiaceae_C > Simplicispira. The sequence goes on from JANJVX010000204.1 coordinate 6,091, forward strand.
ATCAGGGGCGGGCCGTAGTGGTAAATCACTCCCACTCGATCGTCGCTGGCGGCTTGCTCGACACGTCGTAGGTCACGCGGTTGATGCCGCGCACTTCGTTGATGATGCGGCCCGACACCTTCTTGAGCAGTGCATAGGGCAGCTCGGCCCAGTCGGCGGTCATGAAGTCGCTGGTCTGCACGGCGCGCAGGGCCACCACGTAGTCGTAGGTACGGCCGTCGCCCATCACGCCCACGCTCTTGACGGGCAGGAAGACCGTGAAGGCCTGGCTGGTGAGGTCGTACCAGGTCTTGCCGGTGGCTGCGTCCACAAAGTTGCGCAGCTCTTCGATGAAGATCGCGTCGGCGCGGCGCAGCAGATCGGCGTATTCCTTCTTCACCTCGCCCAGAATGCGCACACCCAGGCCGGGGCCGGGGAAGGGGTGGCGGTAGACCATCTCGGGCGGCAGGCCCAGGGCCACGCCGAGTTCGCGCACTTCGTCCTTGAACAGATCACGCAGCGGCTCCAGCAATTTCAGGCCCAGCTGCTCGGGCAGACCGCCGACGTTGTGGTGGCTCTTGATGGTGACGGCCTTCTTGCTCTTGGCGCCGCCCGATTCGATCACGTCGGGGTAGATGGTGCCCTGGGCCAGCCACTTGGCGCCCTTGGCGCCGTCGCCCTTGAGCTTGGCGGCTTCCTGCTTGAACACATCGACGAACAGGCCGCCGATGATCTT
>JANJVX010000230.1 GCA_024709845.1 Burkholderiaceae bacterium
AGCGTGCTGATGGGAGGCGCAGGCTGGCGCAGGAATTTCACCAATTGCTCGCCCAGCATATGAACGCGTGCGTCATCACTGCTCAGGCCGTGCAAGGTATGTTCCACCAGGCGGGCCAGCTGTTCGGCCAGTTCTGGCGTCACGGTGGTCGGGGTGCGGGCGGCAAGGACCGGAGGCGTCGTCGTGGGGGTGCCGGGGGGCTGTGCGTCGGCCCCGTTGACTTCAACGGGAGCGCTGGAACCGAGCTTGGCGTAGCCCACGAGCACGCTTTGCATCGCCAGCCAGTCTTTTTGGGCGACGGCCGTTTCAAACTGGCCCAGCAAACGCTTCTGTGCGGGTGTCTGTCCCGGGACGACCCGCAGAATCTGTCGCAACGGACCTTCAGGAAACGGCGGCGGGGTGGTGCTGCCTGATATTTCGTCGTACAGCGTCCGGAAGTTGTCCGGCGTGGGTGCCAGCCTGCGCAGGGCCAGTTGCTTGAGGGTTTCGCGCGCGATATCCGAAGGAAGTCTTTCGGCCATGAACAGCCACCGGGGCAGGAAATGCAGGAACTTCCAAGTGTGACAGAGGCCGCGGGGCTTGAGTAGGTTTTTCGGCCATGGCAAGCGCCATTGCCCCCTGCAGATGCCGTGCAGGGGGCACGGCCAGGGTCAGTTGACCATGACCAGCTTGCCCTGAACGCTGCGCGAGCCCATGCGGGCGTAGGCGGCGGGCAGCTCGGCCATGGGCATGGTGCGGTCGATCACGGGCTTGATCTTGCCCTGGGCGTACCACTGGGCCAGTTCCATCATCATGGCGGCATTGGCCTTGGGTTCGCGCTTGGAGAATTCGCCCCAGAACACGCCCACGATGGAGGCGCCCTTGAGCAGCGGCAGGTTCAGCGGCAGCGCGGGAATAGGGCCGGAGGCGAAGCCCACGACGAGGTAGCGGCCACGCCAGGCGATGGAGCGGAAAGCGGGCTCGGCGAAGTCACCGCCCACGGGGTCGTAAATGACGTCCGGGCCCTTGCCATCGGTCAGGCGCTTGATGGCCTCGCGCAGGTCTTCCTTGCCATAGTTGATGGTGGCGTCCGCGCCCAGCGTGGTGCACAGGGCACATTTTTCGTCGGTGGAAGCGGCGGCGATCACTTTGGCACCCATGGCCTTGGCGATCTGGATGGCCGCCGTGCCCACGCCGCCGGCTGCGCCGAGCACGAGCACGGTTTCGCCCGCCTTGAGTTGCGCGCGGTCCACCAGCGCGTGGTGCGAGGTGGCATAGATCATGATGAAGGCGGCGGCGTCCACATGCGGGAAGCCGGGCGGCAGCGGCATGCACAGGGCGGCCGGGGCGATGGTGTGGGTGCCGAAGCCGCCGGTGCCCGACAGGCAGGCCACGTTCTGGCCGGGTTGCAGGTGGGTCACGCCCTCGCCCACGGCCTGCACCACGCCCGCGTATTCCGAGCCGGGCACGAAGGGCAGCGGGGGCTTGATCTGGTATTTGTTCTGCACGATCAGCAGGTCGGGAAAGTTCAGGCTCGCGGCCTTGATCTCCACCAGCACCTCACCGGCCTTGGGGGCGGGGGTGGGCAGTTCGGTCCAGGTCAGGGCTTCGACGCCCGTGGGGTTGGTGCATAGCCATGCGTGCATGGGGGTGTCTCCGGTCGTTGGGAGACGGAATCATAGGACGGGGGCGCCCCGGCGTGATGTCCCACGAGCGACGCTGCTGGTGCGGGCAGGGCGGCGCCTACAATCCGTTGCACACTGCCCCGTACCATGAAGATTCTGATTTCCAATGACGACGGCTACCAGGCGCCCGGCATCGTGGCGCTGCATGCTGCACTGTCCACTGTTGCCGAGGTGGAGGTGGTGGCGCCCGAGCACAACAACAGCGCCAAGTCCAATGCGCTGACGCTGCATTCGCCGCTGTACGTGCACCAGGCGCACAACGGCTTCCGCTATATCAACGGTACGCCGGCCGACTGCGTGCACATTGCGCTGACCGGGCTGCTGGGCTACCGGCCGGACCTTGTGGTTTCGGGCATCAACAATGGTGCCAACATGGGTGACGACACGATTTATTCGGGCACCGTGGGGGCCGCGATGGAGGGCTACCTCTTCGGTATCCCGGCGATTGCCTTCTCCCAGGTGGACAAGGGTTGGGGCGAGATCGAGGCGGCGGCGCAAAAGGCGGCCGACATCGTCCGCCAGATGTCTGTGCAGGGGCTGGTGGGCCAGGCGCCCTGGCTGCTCAATGTAAATATTCCCAATTTGCCGCTGCAGGCGCTGCGGCCGCTGAAGCTGTGCCGCCTGGGCCGGCGTCATGCGGCCGAGCGCGTGATCACCCAGCAAAGCCCGCGTGGCGAGACCATGTACTGGATCGGTGGCGCCGGAGCGGCGAAAGACGATGCGGAGGGCACGGATTTTCATGCCACGGCCCAGGGCCATGTGGCCGTGACGCCGCTCAAGGTGGACCTGACGGATCACCAGAACCTCGGCTACTGGGCGCAAACGGCGGCGCGTTTGTCCGCTGGCCTGGGGGGGCCGTCCCCGGTGCCCATGGCGGGAGCCGACTGATGCAGCAGCGCAGACCCGGGTTTCCCGTGCGGATGCCTTTGCCGACGTCCGGGCAAAGGCCTTCTCCCGGTTTGGGGGTGAAACCTGCGCCTTTGTCCGGTGTGCCCGTTCCGGCGGGGCTGGGTCTGGACTCTGCGGCCGTGCGCACGCGGATGGTGCAGCGGTTGTCATCCATGGGAATTGCGGCGCCCCAGGTGCTCCAGGCGATGGCCAAGGTGGAGCGGCACCGTTTTGTGGACACGGGGCTGGTCAACCAGGCCTATGAGGACACCAGTTTGCCCATCGGGCTTGGGCAGACCATCTCCAAGCCCAGCATCGTGGCGCGGATGGCAGAGTTGCTGCTGGGGGCCGAGGCCGTGCGCGCCACTGGTGGGCTTGGGCGGGTGCTGGAGATCGGCACCGGATGCGGCTACCAGGCCGCCGTTCTCAGCCATCTGGCCCGCGAGGTGTACAGCATGGAGCGGTTGCGGGGGCTGCACGACAAGGCACGGGACAATTTGCGGCCTCTGCGCCTGGCCAATGTGCATTTGCTGTTTGGCGATGGAATGGCCGGGTTCCCCAAAGGAGCCCCCTATGCGGCCATCGTGTCTGCCGCAGGCGGGGCCACGCTGCCAGACGCCTGGTGCGATCAGTTGGCGGTGGGCGGGCGTCTGGTGGCTCCGTTTGCTCGTGAGGATGGGCAGCAGGTGTTGCTGGTCGTGGACAAGACGGTGCACGGATTGAAACAAACCGTGCTCGAAACCGTGCATTTTGTCCCCCTAAAATCGGGCGTTGCCTGAAGGAAATTGCTTATGTTCGTATCGCGTGGTCGTGGTCTCTGGGTTTCTATGGCGCTGGCAGGTCTCGTGCTGGCTGGCTGTGGCACCCGCATGACCAGGGCTCCAGTGGAGGATCGAGGAACGGCGGTGGCGGCCCAGCCTGGTGAGGTGGTCGCGCCCCCGGCGGTGAAACCGCTGCCGGGCGCTGAAAACGCTGGCAAACCGGGGTACTACACCGTCAAGCCCGGGGACACCCTGATACGCATCGGCCTGGATACCGGGCAGAGCTGGAAGGACCTTGCGCGCTGGAACAATATGGACAACCCCAATCTGATCGAAGTGGGTCAGGTGCTGCGTGTTGTCCCTCCCGTGGCGGTGGTTGCTGCGCCGGTCGTGCCGGACAGTGGCGGTGTTGTCACCCGGCCTGTTTCTGCACCCAGCGTGGCGCCAGCGCCAGTGGCCTCTGCGCCTCGGACGGCGGCGTCCAATGGTGCTGCGGCGACCGCACCGGCGGTTGTTGCGGCGCCTTCTGCCGCGCCCGAGCCGAAACCTTCCCCGGCTGCGGGCGAGGACGAAATCGGGTTTATCTGGCCGGCCTCGGGTCCCTTGCTGGCAGGGTTCGATGAGGTGCGCAACAAGGGCTATGACATTGGTGGCAAGGCGGGTGACCCGGTCTTGGCTGCTGCCGAGGGGCGGGTGGTGTACGCCGGTGCCGGTCTGCGCGGGTATGGAAACCTGATCATCCTCAAGCACAACAACACCTTTCTGACCGCCTATGCGCACAACCAGGTGCTGCTGGTGAAGGAAGACCAGTCTGTGCGCAAGGGACAGAAAATTGCCGAAATGGGCAGCACCGATGCGGATCGGGTGAAGTTGCATTTCGAGATCCGCCGCCAGGGCAAGCCGGTGGATCCGGCGCGTTTTCTCCCGTCGCGCTAGGGGAGGCGTGGTGCGTTTGTGCCCCGGCGAACGGGGCGTGACGGGCGAAGGCGAAGTACTGGCGGAGGAGGAACCCTCTGCCTTGTCCGAGGCCGAGATCCGGACGATCGACCTGGGTGTTGCGCAGCATGGCGAGCGGCTGGATCGAGCCCTGGCCGGTGCCGTTCCCGAGTTCTCCAGAAGCTATCTTCAGCAGTTGCTGGAGCAAGGCGCCATCAGCCTGAACGGGCGGCTGTTTGCCAAGGCTTCCCAAAAGGTCAAGGCAGGCGATCGTGTGGTGCTGGAAATGCGCCCGACGCTGGAGAGCCAGTCGTTTCGCCCTGAGGCCATGGACATTGATGTGGTCTATGAAGATCCGCATCTGCTGGTGATTCACAAGCCTGCGGGGTTGGTCGTTCATCCTGCGCCAGGCAATTGGAGTGGCACATTGCTCAATGGCCTCATGGCGCGTGATCCGCAGTCAGCCCAGGTGCCGCGTGCGGGGATTGTGCATCGTCTAGACAAGGACACCAGTGGGCTCATGGTGGTGGCTCGGTCCCGCCAGGTCATGGATGTGCTGGTCCGCATGATTGCGCAGCGGCAGGTGCATCGCCAGTACCTGGCGCTGGCGCACCGCCCCTGGCAAGGCGCTGCCAGCATCACGCTGGAAGGGCCGATCGGCCGGGATCCCCGCAATCGTCTGCGCATGGCCGTGGTCGATTTGGCCAACCATGCCGGAAAGCTGGCGCGAACGGATGTCGAGTTGCTGGATCGCTGCGAACAAGGGTGCTGGGTGCGATGCACCCTGCACACCGGCAGGACCCACCAGATCCGCGTGCATTTGGCCACTGCAGGGCATCCACTCGTGGGTGATGTGCTCTACGGCGGGGCAATGGCTGCAGGCATGAAGCGCCAGGCCTTGCATGCCTTCAGGCTGGCGTTTGCACATCCGGTCAGCGGCGAAGACCTCGAATTCCTGGCGCCTTTGCCGCAGGATATGCGTGCTGCCCTTGGTGAATGGGGGCTCGGCTACAATGGGCTCTGACAGTCATCAATTTGATCTGCACGCCTGATAGCGGATTCCCGCCAGGCAACAATGGCGCGGTCCTGCAACCGCGTCTTACTAGCCTCCATGGATTGATTTCTTCGGTTGCTTTGGTGTCCCGCGGTTTCGCGTGCGATGCTCTTTTCCCGGAACTGCTGAACCATGAATACGGTGGATGCCAAACGGGTCCTTGAAACTGCCTTGATCTGCACGCAGCAGCCGCTTTCCGTGCGTGAAATGCGCATTCTTTTCGAGGATGCGCTGGGGTCGGATACGATCAAATCGCTGCTCATGGATTTGCAGCAGGAGTGGATGCTGCGAGGGGTGGAGCTGGTGCAGGTGGCTACGGGGTGGCGGTTTCAAAGCCGCCCTGAAATGCGGGAGTTTCTCGATCGGCTTCATCCGGAGAAGCCGCCGAGATACTCGCGTGCCACGCTGGAAACCTTGGCCATCATCGCCTACCGGCAGCCGGTCACGCGTGGCGATATCGAGGATATCCGGGGCGTCACGGTCAACAGCCTGATCATCAAGCAACTGGAGGACCGGGGTTGGGTGGAGGTCATTGGGCACCGGGAAACGGTGGGCCGTCCGGCGTTGCTGGCGACCACGCGGCAGTTTCTGGACGACCTCGGACTTCAGTCGCTGGATCAGTTGCCTGTGCTGGATGGGCCGTCTGCTCAGGAGCGCATGTTGCAGTCTTTGGCGATGCCCGTGGACCCTGTGCTGGAACAGCCGGAGTTGGCGCTGGGCGCGGCAGCAGAAGCAGTGATGACAGAGGATGGCGCATTGGCGCAAATTGAATCTGTCATTGAATCAGTGCCGGAGTCTGAGCCGGAACGAAACCATAACCGTGCGGATGCCAATGAGGGCGTCCAGGGGAATTCCTGATGAACGAGACCACACCTTCCGACGACGTGAACCATGTCCCTGCGGCAGCTCCTGGCGAGGCCGGGGCGGAGACGCCTGCTAAGCCGGGGCGCGGCCCCGCTCGCAAGAAGGCGGCGCCTGCTTTGCCGCCAGAGGCCGCGACGGAGCGGCCTGTTGTCCAGGATCTGAGTGGTTCGTCGGCACCGGAGATCTTGCCGAGCGCGGAGGTCCTTGTTGCCGGGAGCGGATCGGGTGGCGTTTCTGAGGAAGGCGCCGCCGCTGGGGGGCGTCGCCCGGGCAAAGGCGGCCAACCGCGGCCGGAGCTGGGCTATCAGTTTGCCGACGTGGTCTCCGGCCGTTTCGACGAGGAGGAATCCAGCACGGAGCCATTGCCTCTCAAGCGTGTGTTGCTGCCTCAGGTGGAAACGCCTAAGCTCCACAAGGTGTTGGCCCAGGCTGGACTGGGTTCTCGCCTTGAGATGGAGCAGCTGATTCTGGAAGGGCGGATATCGGTCAACAACGAGCCTGCCCATATCGGGCAGCGGATTCAATTTGGTGATCAGGTGAAGGTCAACGGTAAGCCCATCCGCTACCGCATCGATCCCCCGCCTCCTCGCGTGATCGCCTACCACAAGCCAGTGGGCGAGGTTGTGACGCACGACGATCCGCAAAATCGCCCCACTGTTTTCCGCAAGCTCCCGCGCCTGCAGCAGGGAAAGTGGCAGTCTGTCGGGCGTCTGGATCTGAACACAGAGGGGTTGCTGCTGTTTACCAGTTCAGGTGAGCTGGCCAACAAACTCATGCATCCACGCTTCGGTCTGGAGCGTGAATATGCCGTTCGGGTGTTGGGGGCCCTGAGCAACGAGGAGAAGTCCCGGTTGCTTGAAGGTGTACAACTCGAAGACGGTATGGCCGCTTTTGGCTCTATTGAAGAAGGGGGAGGCGAGGGCTCCAATTGCTGGTACCGCGTCACGATCTCTGAAGGGCGGAACCGGGAGGTGCGGCGAATGCTGGAGGCTGTTGGTCATGCCGTCAGCCGCCTTATCCGTATCCGCTATGGCGCTATGGTTCTGCCGCGGGGGCTTAAGCGGGGGGCCTGGATGGAACTGGATGAGTCGGATATTGCTGCATTGATGAAAGCGGCAGGCGCTGAGCGTGTTGCACGGCCCGAAACAGGGCGCGATGTGCCAGGTGCTCGCCGCGATGGCCGAGGTGCGGGAGGGCGTGCCGGAGGGAGCGGTCGTGGTGGTGCTCCTGGATCTCGTGGCGGGAGTGCTGGTCAGGGACGCGCCGCAAAGCCGGGAGGCAAAGGCGCAGGTGCACGCCCTCAAGGGAATGCTTCTCAGCCGGATCCATTGAAGACATCGGTGGGATACATTGGTACTGACAGTCTGAAACGTCAGCGCCAGACGCAACGGCGCGATGGACGCAGCAGTTTTGGTGGCCGGAGTGGAGGGCGAGGCGGGCGTTGATCTGCGCGCCAAGGACGCCCGGGTTAGAATGAAAAGCTTTGTCTGTATGACAAAAAGCTCCAAGTAACCTCATTCCAGGAAAATAAAATGGCTATTGAACGTACCCTTTCCATCATCAAGCCTGATGCCGTCGCCAAGAATGTCATTGGCCAAATCTACGCCCGTTTTGAAGCTGCTGGGCTGAAGATTGTTGCCGCCCGTATGGCTCACCTTTCCCGTCTGGAGGCCGAGCAGTTCTACGCCGTGCACAAGGAGCGCCCTTTCTTCAAAGACCTGGTGGATTTCATGATCTCCGGCCCTGTGATGATCCAGGCGCTTGAAGGGGAGAACGCTATCTTGAAGAATCGCGAGCTGATGGGTGCCACCGATCCCAAGAAGGCAGAGCCAGGCACCATTCGTGCCGATTTTGCCGACAGCATTGATGCCAATGCTGTGCATGGATCTGACGCTGCTGAAACGGCCCAGGTGGAAGTGGCTTTCTTCTTCCCCGGCATGAACGTTTACTCGCGCTGATATGGCGTCCCCCAAGCAGCGCTTCCCCGCTGAGGCAGGGTGGTCGTGCGCCTGGGGTGTCCAGGGCGTTGCCATCTGCTTGCATGTGCGCGCATGACAGTCAACCTCCTGGAATTTGATCTGGATGGCCTGACCGCTTTCTGCGAGCGGTTGGGTGAGAAGCGCTTCCGCGCGATTCAGCTTTTTCGCTGGATCCATCAACGCGGAGCGCGTGATTTTGATCAGATGAGCGATCTGGCGAAATCACTGCGCGAAAAATTGAAAACAAGCGCTGTGGTGCAAGCATTGCCGGTCATCAGCGAGCACCAGTCCAGTGATGGGACGGTGAAATGGCTGTTCGATGTGGGCGCAGGCAATGCAGTTGAAGCGGTGTTCATTCCTGAAGACGACCGGGGCACGCTTTGCATCTCGTCTCAGGCAGGGTGTGCTGTGGGCTGCCGCTTTTGCTCCACAGGCCACCAGGGGTTTAGTCGCAATCTGCTCACGGCGGAGATTGTTGCCCAGCTCTGGTTTGCGGAGCACACACTACGCGAGCGCCTGAAGACAAAGGATCGAGTCATTTCCAATGTCGTCATGATGGGCATGGGCGAGCCCTTGCAGAATTACTCGGCATTGGTGCCCGCATTGAGGGTCATGCTGGACGACCATGCGTATGGCATGTCGCGCAGGCGTGTGACGGTTTCTACTTCCGGCGTCGTTCCGATGATGGATCGGCTGGCAGTGGATTGCCCGGTTGCCCTGGCTGTCTCGTTGCATGCGCCCAATGATCTTCTGCGTGACGATCTTGTTCCGCTCAATCGGAAGTATCCGATAGACGAGCTCATGGATGCCTGTAACCGGTATCTTGTGCATGCGCCGAGGGATTTCATTACTTTCGAATACTGCATGCTTGATGGCGTGAATGACCAAGCGGAGCATGCACGGCAACTGGTCGAGCTTGTGCAGCGCCATGCAGGGGCAGGTGTCTGGTGCAAGTTCAATCTGATCCCGTTCAATCCCTTTCCAGCCTCGGGATTGCACCGATCGGGTGCGGTGCAGGTGGCAGCATTTGCCAAAATTCTGAGCGATGCGGGTATTGTCACCACGGTTCGAAAGACCAGAGGTGATGATATCGATGCCGCGTGCGGCCAATTGGCAGGAGAGGTGCAGGACCGGACCCGGGTCGTGGAGCGAATGGCCAAACGGCGCACGATTGCAATAGAACCGGCTGGGTCGGCAGCCCGGCCACACAAGGAGGCATGACATGGTGGATACCGTCGCGCGCGGGAACCTATTGGGAATGGCGGCTGCTTTTGTATTGTTGGCTGGATTGTTGATGGCTCTGTCCGGTTGCGCAGCCACCGTAGGTTCATCGGGGGCGGGTCTGGGGCCAGAGGTCATTACGCCATCAGATGAGCCGGAGGCACGTCGGCGTGCCCGTATACGCTTGGAACTGGCGGTCAACTATTTTGAAACCGGAAAAGTGGCTGTTGCGCTGGACGAGGTCAAGCAGGCGCTTGTCAATGATCCTACGTACGGCGATGCCTATAACCTGCGTGGCCTGATCTACATGAGCCTGAATGAGTTGGGGCAGGCAGAGGAGAGCTTCCGCCGGGCGCTGGGTCTGCGGTCCACGGATCCTAATGTTCTGCACAACTATGCGTGGCTGTTGTGTCGACAGCAGAAATATGCAGAAGCAGACAAGTATTTCTCGCAAGTGCTGACGAATCCTGCCTACATGGCGCGTAGCAAGACCTATATGGCACAAGGGCTATGCCAAGTGCGATCGGGTCTTTACGAGCAGGCTGAGCAGACGCTCCTGAGGGCGTATGAACTGGATGCGGGCAATCCTGTGGTGGGGTACAACCTGTCTGAATTGCTCATGCGGCGAGGTGAACTCAATCGCGCTCAGTTCTATATCCGGCGTATCAACAACAGCGAACTGGCGAATGCAGAAACGCTGTGGCTGGGTATCAAGATAGAACGAGGGCTGGGGGATGCCGTTGCCGCGCGTCAGCTTGCCGATCAATTGCGAAAGCGTTTTCCAGAATCCCGCGAACTGTCTGCTTTTGAGCGGGGGGCCTTCAATGAGTGAGTCTGAGACGCAGTCTGCAGTGTCAGAGCATGGTCAGCCATCGCCGGTTTCCCCTGGTGGGATGCTCCGGGCCGCTCGCCAGGCAGCGGGTATTCATATCGAGGCACTGGCTGTGGCGCTCAAGGTGCCGGTAAGCAAACTCGAAGCCCTTGAAGCGGACAACTATCAGGTATTGCCGGACGCTGTATTCGTTCGTGCTCTTGCGTCTAGTGTCTGTCGTTCATTGAAGATGGATCCTGCCCCTGTGTTGGCACTCATGCCCCGAAGCAGCATGCCGCGGCTTGCTGCAGACAACGAGGGAATCAACGCGTCCTTCAAGGATGGGACAGAGAAGGCTGGCAGAAGCACCATCGTAGCCAATGCCATGCATCCCGCCATTCTGGCGGCAATGGTCTTGTTGCTGGGCGCTGCCACTATGGCGTTTTTTCCTCGCTCCCTGCACGAGATCCCTGCCGTGACCAGCGGTGTGGACCAAAAGCCGATGGTCGCATCGTCCGAACCGACGGGTGCGGTTGACATGCCCGGTACGGTAGCCTCTGCTGGTATGGTGATTGCTTCAGCAGCTACGGAGGCCGTATCGGAGCCTCTGCCTGTGCTTTCATCAACTGCCGATACTGAATCCCCGCCTTCTTCTCCCGGCCCTGCGTTTGTTGTCCAAAGCAGTGATGACATGCAGCTGCTGGTGTTGCGTGCGCGCAGCGATTCCTGGGTTCAGGTGCGCGATGTCACTGGGACCACCGTACTGCAAAGGATTCTTGCCAGTGGCGAATCGGCAGTTGTGCCTGGAAAGCCCCCTCTGTCCGTGGTGGTTGGCAATGCTGGAGCGACAGAGGTCATGGTTCGTGGCAAGGTGCTGGATCTTGCTCCAATCACCAGGGACAATGTGGCCCGGTTCGAGGTAAAGCAGTGAAGATGCAGGAAGAGCGTTTACCTGTTGCAGTCTCTGCGCCACTTGCCCGGCGTTCGCGCCAGGCACAGGCGGTTTGGGGCTCCCGTATCGTCACTATTGGAGGCGATGCTCCTGTCCGCGTGCAGTCAATGACAAACACGGATACTGTGGACGTGATTGCCACGGCCATTCAAGTCAAGGAACTTGCTCTGGCGGGTTCGGAGTTGGTGCGAATTACGGTCAATACGCCTGAGGCGGCTGCAGCGGTGCCCTATGTCCGTGAACAGCTCGATCGGATGGGCGTCGATGTGCCTTTGGTCGGCGATTTCCATTACAACGGACACCGGCTGTTGACTGAATATCCGGCGTGTGCGGAAGCCTTGTCGAAATATCGCATTAATCCGGGAAATGTTGGCAAAGGCGATAAGCGTGACCGCCAGTTTGGGCTAATGATCGAGGCGGCCATCCGGTGGAAAAAGCCGGTGCGTATTGGCGTGAACTGGGGGAGTTTGGATCAGGATTTGCTGATGCAGCTCATGGATGCGAACAGTTTGCGTGATCAGCCTTGGGATGGGCGGCAAGTCATGTATGAAGCGCTCATTACATCGGCAGTTGAGTCCGCGCGCCGAGCAGAAGATCTGGGGCTGGATGGCAATCAGATCATTCTCTCCTGTAAAGTGAGCGGGGTGCAGGATCTGATCGCGGTCTATCGTGAGCTTGCAAAGCGGTCAGACTATGCATTGCACCTGGGATTGACAGAGGCGGGCATGGGCACCAAGGGTACCGTTGCGTCTGCTGCGGCCTTGTCAGTGCTTTTACAGGAGGGGATTGGAGACACCATTCGGGTCTCTTTGACCCCCCAGCCGGGGGAATCCCGAACGCAGGAGGTGGTCATCGCTTCTGAGATACTCCAATCCTTGGGCTTGCGCATGTTTGTGCCCAGTGTCACTGCCTGTCCTGGTTGTGGTCGAACCACCAGCACCACTTTCCAGGAGCTTGCCAAACAGATTGATGACTTCTTGAGAGCGCAAATGCCCATCTGGCGTGAGCGATACCCAGGAGTTGAGGCGCTCAAGGTGGCGGTCATGGGTTGTATCGTGAATGGCCCTGGGGAGAGCAAGCATGCCGATATCGGCATCAGCCTCCCGGGCAACGGTGAGGCCCCCGCAGCGCCGGTGTTCATTGATGGCGAAAAAGCCCTGACTTTGCGCGGTGAAAATATCGCGCAGGAGTTTCATCAACTTGTACAGACCTATATCGAAAAGCGATTTGGTCAAGGGTCGGATCTATAAGTTGTCAGGTATCGGCCTGCCCATTTGCCACAGCACGCACATACTGTGCTGCTGTGGCAGTCTCATTAATTCAATTCACCAACGAAGTCATTGCTGTGAGTACTGGAAAATCGCTGCCTCCGGCCAAGGCGGAAAAATTGCTTGCGGTCAAGGGGATGAACGACATCCTTCCGCCTGAATCGACCCGGTGGGAGTGGTTGGAGGAGAAGGTTCGTGTGCTTATGGACCGTTATGCCTATCGCAATATCCGCACTCCCATCGTAGAGCCTACGGGGCTGTTTGTACGAGGGCTGGGGGAGGTCACTGATATTGTCGAAAAAGAGATGTATTCTTTTGAAGATCGTCTCAATGGTGAGCAGCTCACGCTACGTCCTGAAAGCACGGCAGGGGTTGTACGTGCCGTGGTTGAGCATTCGCTGTTGTACGACGGTGGCAAGCGGCTCTACTACATGGGGCCGATGTTCCGGCACGAGCGTCCCCAGCGTGGCCGTTATCGTCAATTCCACCAGATTGGAGCAGAAGCGCTGGGATTTTCTGGGGCGGAGATCGATGCAGAGATGATTCTGCTAGCGGATGCACTCTGGAAAGAGCTAGGGCTGACGGATGTTAGGTTGGAGTTAAACAGCCTTGGTCAGCCAGATGAGCGCCGGGCCCACCGCGCTGCCCTGATCGCATATTTTGAGCAGCATCAGGCTTTGTTGGATGACGAGGCACGTCGGCGCCTGCATAGCAATCCCTTGCGTATTCTGGATACCAAGAATCCCGCCATGCAGCGATTGGTTGAGGCAGCCCCCCGGCTGATTGACTATCTAGGTGAAAAATCGCTGGCCCATTTCAATGTAGTTCAGACCATTCTTTCGGAGAGTGGGGTCTCTTGGACAGTGAATCCACGTTTGGTGCGTGGCATGGACTACTACAACCTCACGGTGTTTGAGTTCGTGACGGATCGGCTGGGATCGCAAGGCACGATTTGTGGCGGTGGGCGATATGACTACCTGATAGAGCAGATCGGGGGCAAATCCGCTCCTGCAGTGGGTTGGGCGCTAGGTGTCGAGCGTGTGCTGGAGCTTCTGAAGGAGCAGGGTCTCGGGTGTCCCGCGCTGGTGCCTTTGGTGTTTGCCGTGGTGCCGGATGCCGCGACATTGCCTGCTGCAATGTCACTGATGCAGCGGTTGCGCAGCCTTGGCGTGAGTGTGCAGATGCACAGCTCGACGGGGGAAGGAATGGGTAGTATGAAGTCCCAATTCAAGAAGGCGGATGCAAGCGGCGCACGCTATGCGTTGGTTTTTGGCTCTGATGAACTCGCACGTGGCAATGTTCTGGTGAAGTCTTTGCGCGATGGCAGTGGCCTGCAAGTCGAGCGCGCGATTGAACAAGTGGCCGAATGGGCCTCCGCTCTACAATCTGATCGTTAATCTGAATAAACGTCATGGCAAACCATCTCGATCTTGAAGAACAAGAACAGTTAGATCAGCTCAAGCATTTCTGGAATACGTGGGGAACCCTCATTAGTTCGGTGCTTCTGGTTGTCGCAGGGGCATTGGCTGCTTGGAATGGCTATCAGTACTGGTTGACGAGACAGGCGATCCAGGCGACGGCTCTTTTTGATGCGGTCGAGATGGCTGCGAACACGGGCGATGCAGTGCGTCTCGAGCAGGCGTACGCGGATTTGCGCAATCAATATGCGGGTACCACTCAGGCGGGACAGGCAGGGTTACTGGTTGCCAAGACGCATGCGAACAAGGGCAATCTGGATGCAGCCAAGTCGGCGCTTGCCTGGGTTGCTGATCATGCTGCAGATGAGGGCTACAAATCTGTTGCGCGGTTGCGTATGGTCGGTATCTTGGTCGACGAAAACGCCTATGACGAAGCCTTGAAGCAACTTGCTTCGCCATTTGCGGTGGAGTATGCAGCTGTCGTGGCTGATCGCAGGGGCGATGTGTTCGCCATGCAAGGCAAGAAGCAGGAGGCTATTGCAGAGTATTCCCGTGCATACAAGGATCTTCCTGACAACGTTGAATATCGTCGTCTGGTTGAAGTCAAACTCAATGCGTTGGGGGTGCAGCCACAAGTGGTTGCGGCAGCAACGGAGGCTGCGAAGTGAGACGGAACCATTCTGCACTGCGGGTGGCCAGTCGATTGGGCGCAGTCGTGGCTTTGGTGGGTGGCTTGGTGGGCTGCTCTATTTTTGGAGGTGATTCGGCAGCGCCCAAACCAGCGGATCTTGGGACCAATGTTCCCGTCCTTGGTGTTCGTCAGGCTTGGATTTCCAAGATTGGAGCCGTTCAGGGGATGCCTTTGGTGGCACATGTTCAAGGTGCGATCGTCACGCTGGCTTCGGCTGATGGTGTCGTCGCGGCGCTTGATGCCCGGACGGGTGGCGATTTGTGGCGGGCGAGTCTGGGTGAACCGCTGATCGTGGGTGTCGGTGGTGATGGGCGGTGGACCGCTGTTGTTTCGCGCAGCAATGAAGTGATCGTACTGGAGGCGGGACGCGAGTTGTGGCGTCAGCGCTTGCCCTCGCAAGTCTATACGGCGCCGCTGGTCGCGGGGGCTCGGGTGTTTGTTCTCGGTGCAGACAGATCCATTGCGGCGTTTGATGCCAAGACGGGGCATCGGCTTTGGAGTCAGTCGCGTCCCGGTGAGCCGCTTGTATTACGCCACCCTGGGGTATTAACGGCCGTGGGCGACACGTTGGTCGCGGGTCTGTCGGGGCGGCTGATTGGCATGAATCCGGATAACGGGATCGTTCGATGGGAGGCTCCGTTGGCCAGTCCACGGGGTACCAATGATGTTGAGCGTCTTGTTGAACTTGTCGCTCCCTTTAGCCGGGTCGGTAGCATGGTATGTGCCCGTGCGTTTCAAGTTGCCGTGGGTTGTGTGGATGCCAGCCAAGGTGCAGTGATGTGGGTGCAAAAGGCCGGCGGATCGCAGGGAGTTCATGGCAATGAAGAAGCCATTTTTGGCACGGAGGGGAATGGAACAGTCGTGGCATGGCGACGCAGTGACGGAGTCCGTCTGTGGTCTATCGACAGGCTGCAGTACAGAAAACTGACAGCGCCGCTGGTGCTGGGGCGGTCGGTGGTCATTGGGGATGACGTCGGCTTAGTTCACCTGCTGTCACGTGAGGATGGTGCGCCCTTGAACCGGCTGCAGACAGATGGTTCAGGTATTGCCGCGCCTCCCGTGGTGGCTGCCGACACGCTGGTGGTTGTTACCCGTAACGGGAATGTCTATGGTTACCGTCCGGATTGATGAGAAGTAGTACGCAATGAAGCCTGTGATCGCCTTGGTGGGGCGCCCCAATGTTGGCAAATCGACGCTTTTTAATCGTCTGACGAAATCCCGAGATGCCATCGTTGCAGATTTTGCCGGTCTGACACGTGACAGGCACTATGGCAATGGAAAACAAGGCAAATACGAATACATCGTCATTGACACAGGGGGTTTCGAGCCCGATGCCGCTGGTGGCATTTACCGTGAAATGGCAAAGCAAACCCAGCAAGCGGTTGCAGAGGCTGATGTAGTCATCTTTGTGGTGGATGCGCGTGCAGGTCTCTCAGCACAGGACCATGACATTTCTAACTACCTGCGCCGGTTAGGAAAGCCCTGCGTGCTGGCGGCCAATAAGGCCGAAGGCATGCGCGAGGGGATGCAACTAACGGAGTTTTATGAGCTGGGCCTTGGCGAGGTGTATGGCATTTCTGCTGCACATGGGCAGGGCATTCGCAGCTTGGTTGAGCTGGCATTGGGCCTTCTGCATTTGCCGGAGAACAGCGATGACGAGCAGTCGACTGACAAGAGTGTCGTCAGACTGGCTGTTGCTGGACGCCCCAATGTTGGTAAATCAACATTGATCAATACGTGGTTGGGGGAAGAGAGACTGGTTGCTTTTGATCTTCCTGGTACCACGCGGGATGCCATTTCGGTGCCGTTCGAGCGAAATGGTCAGAGATTTGAATTGATTGATACGGCAGGTTTGCGTCGCAAGGGAAAAGTTTTCGAAGCCATTGAGAAATTCTCGGTGGTCAAGACCCTTCAAGCTATTGAGTCAGCCAATGTCGTGTTGCTGCTTCTGGATGCCACGCAAGGCGTGACGGATCAGGATGCGCATATCGCCGGTTACATTCTCGAAAGTGGTCGTGCCGTTGTCGTGGCAGTCAACAAATGGGATGCGATTGATGACTATCAAAAACAGCTTCTCGAACGATCCATCGAGACCCGGCTCACGTTTTTGAAGTTTGCTGCACTTCATTTCATCTCGGCCAAAAAACGGCAGGGGCTTGGTCCGGTTTGGGCGTCGATCGTGCAGGCCCACAAAGCTGCTATGTGCAAGATGTCAACACCTGTGCTGACGCGGCTGCTTCTGGAAGCGGTCCAGTTTCAGAGTCCCAAGAAAGCAGGAATGTTCCGGCCCAAGCTGCGCTACGCTCACCAAGGCGGCATGAATCCTCCGGTAATTGTGATTCACGGCAACTCGCTTGAGCATGTGACGGATGCTTACAAGCGCTTTCTAGAAGGGCGATTCCGTAAGGAGTTCGATCTCGTGGGTACGCCTTTGCGGATCGAGATGAAGACATCCCATAATCCATTCGCGGGCGGTGAGGGGCATTGATCGTTGCATCGCCCCCGTTGGCTGCTATGACAACTCGCTGGTTCTGTGGCGATTGCCAAGCCTGTGGTAAGGTGCTGGTTTACAACAAAATTTTTGAACACGGAGAATATCGTGAGCAATAAAGGCCAACTCCTTCAAGACCCCTTTCTCAACGCCTTGCGTCGAGAGCACGTACCGGTGTCCATCTATCTCGTGAATGGCATCAAGTTGCAGGGGCAGATCGAATCGTTCGATCAGTATGTTGTGTTGCTTCGCAATACAGTGACGCAGATGGTCTACAAGCACGCCATTTCAACCATCGTCCCGGGGCGTGCAGTCAATTTTTCCACCGGTGAGTCTCCTGATGCCGATGGTGCCAATGCATGATGGAGTCAATCGATCATCAATGAGCGATTGCACTTTGTTCTGACTTGAGCTCGATCGACACGACAGTCCATCATCCTGCCCCAGTTGTTCTGGTGGGGGTTGATTTCGGCTTGCCTCACTTCGATGCGCAACTCGAAGAACTGGGGCTGCTGGCCCAGACTGCGGGACTTCTTCCTGTCGCACGACTCACATGCAAGCGGAAAGCTCCTGATGCCGCACTGTTTGTGGGGAGTGGAAAAGCAGATGAGATTCGGACGCTAGCAAACATGCATGGCGCTGTAGAAGTGCTCTTCGACCAGGCGTTAAGTCCAGCGCAGCAGCGAAATCTGGAGCGGCATATGGAGCTACCGGTTTATGACCGGACGTTGCTGATTTTGGAAATCTTCGCGCAACGCGCACGAAGCCATGAGGGTAAGCTGCAGGTTGAGCTCGCCAGGCTTCAGTACCTTAGCACTCGCTTGGTTCGGAGGTGGTCGCATCTGGAGCGGCAAACCGGTGGTGCGGGGGTGCGAGGAGGACCGGGGGAGAAGCAGATCGAGTTGGACCGCCGGATGATCGATGACGCGATCAAGCGAACCAAGGAGCGGCTTGTCAAGGTCAAACGCCAGCGTTCGACCCAACGTCGACAGCGCGAGCGCAGGGATACTTTCAATATCTCTCTCGTGGGATATACGAATGCAGGCAAGTCGACATTGTTCAATGCGCTGGTGAAAGCGAAGGCCTATGCGGCCGATCAATTGTTTGCCACGTTGGACACTACGACGCGGCAGTTGTATTTAGGTGAGGCCGGGCGCACAGTCTCACTTTCAGACACCGTGGGTTTTATTCGTGATTTGCCTCATGGCTTGGTAGAGGCTTTCCAGGCAACTTTGCAGGAGGCAGTCGATGCCGATCTGCTATTGCATGTTGTGGACGCAGCGAACCCGCACTATCCAGAGCAGGTTGAACAGGTTCAGAAGGTGTTGCGTGAAATCGGCGCTGCTGAGATTCCGCAACTTCTAGTGTTCAACAAGCTCGATGTTCTTGGGCTTGAGCAGCGCCCTGCGGTATTGGTCGATACGTTTGAACTGGATGGCAAACAAATTCCGCGGATTTTTGTCAGTGCCCGGGAGTCAGAGGGGTTGGACGCGTTGCGAGCACAGCTTGCGGCGACAGTCCTTTCTGCGCGTGCGTCCCTGAACATGTCCCCGGTGTCCGATACCCATTTGGACATGCCGGGACTCTGATTGGGCACAATCGCTCAACAATCGTTGTTTTAGAGAACCAGAGAATTTGCGCATGAACTCACCAAACAGTACCCGTCGTTGGGCGCTATTGCCACAAGGTTTGCGGGGAATGTTCAATCTGAACGATCCTCGGTGGGGCCGGGGTGAGGATAAATCCGCCGACGACAATCGCCCGGAAGGAGGCAAGCCGTCTCCTTCCTCTTCGGGTGATCGTGGCGGACGAGATTCCAAACAGGGGGGGCAGCCGCCAGATCTCGATGAGCTTTGGCGCGACCTCAATCGGAAGCTGGCCGGGTTCTTCGGAGGTAAGAACGGGGGAGGCCGTGGCCCGTCGAATGGTGGAGACGGTTTCCAGCCCGATATGAAAAACGCTGGAGTAGGGGTGGGGCTCATCGCCGGGATTGCAGCCTTGATCTGGCTCGGAACGGGCTTCTTCATTGTGCAAGAAGGCCAGCAGGCTGTGATCACGCAGTTTGGCAAGTACAAGAGCACTGTGGGAGCCGGCTTTAACTGGCGGCTCCCTTACCCTGTGCAGCGGCATGAACTTGTGTTCGTCACCCAGATACGTTCGGTGGATGTCGGGCGTGATGCGGTGATTAAGACCACGGGCTTGCGTGAATCTGCCATGCTGACCGAGGACGAAAATATTGTCGAAATCAAGTTCGCTGTTCAATACCGACTGAACGACGCCCGGGCATGGTTGTTCGAGAGCAAGAATCCGGGCGACGCCGTCGTTCAAGCTGCAGAAACGGCGGTGCGTGAAGTCGTGGGCAAGATGCGTATGGATACGGCGTTGGCGGAGGAGCGGGACCAAATTGCTCCCCGAGTGCGCATGCTGATGCAAACCATACTTGATCGATACAAGGTGGGCGTTGAGATCGTTGGTATCAACTTGCAGCAGGGCGGAGTTCGGCCGCCTGAGCAGGTGCAAGCGGCGTTCGATGACGTTTTGAAGGCTGGACAGGAGCGTGAGAGGGCTAAGAATGAAGCGCAGGCATATGCAAATGATGTGATTCCTCGCGCTGTGGGCTCTGCATCGCGGTTGAAAGAGGAGGCCGATGCTTACAAGGCACGTATCGTCGCGCAGGCTCAAGGCGATGCTCAGCGCTTTAGTGCGGTGCTTGCTGAGTATCAGAAAGCGCCACAGGTTACCCGTGATCGCTTGTACCTTGAGTCCATGCAGCAAATCTATGCCAGCGTGACCAAAGTGCTTGTGGATTCGCGTCAAGGATCGAATCTTTTGTATTTGCCGCTCGACAAGATCATGCAGAGCACGATCCAGCAGTCTGGAGCGACCAGCGATATGACGGGGTCGTCTCAGGTCGCCGTGCCTTCGTCAGCAGTGTCTTCCAATTTGACCAACGATCCACGTACGCGCGACACCAGTCGTACGCGTGATCGTGAAGCCCGCTAGGAGATCCCAGTGAACAGGATAGGTTTTATCGCGACATCGATTCTGGTGGCGCTTGCGCTCCTTAGTTCCATGGCCTTTGTTGTTGATCAGCGCCAGTTTGGGGTTGTATATGCGTTGGGGCAGATCAAGGAGGTGATCACCGAGCCTGGGTTGAACTTCAAGTTGCCGCCTCCTTTTCAGAATGTGTCGTACATCGACAAGCGCCTTCTGACCTTGGATAGCTCGGATACCGAGCCGATGCTGACGGCCGAGAAGCAGCGCGTGGTGATTGATTGGTATGTACGCTGGCGCATCACTGATCCATCGGAATACATCCGCAATGTGGGGCTTGATGAAAATGCTGGTGCGATGCAGCTCAATCGTGTGGTGCGAAATGCATTTCAGGAGGAAATCAATAAGCGCACCGTCAAGGAGTTGCTCTCACTGAAGCGTGAGGCATTGATGGCGGATGTAAAACGCGAGGTTCTTGAATCTGTACGTGGGGCGAAGCCATGGGGCGTGGATGTTGTGGATGTTCGGATCACCCGTGTTGATTACGTGGAGGCCATCACGGAGTCTGTCTATCGGCGCATGGAAGCAGAGCGCAAGCGAGTTGCCAACGAATTGCGGTCGACGGGAGCAGCAGAGGGAGAAAAGATCCGGGCAGACGCAGATCGCCAGCGTGAAATAGCGATTGCAAATGCATACCGGGATGCACAGAAAGTCAAGGGTGAAGGTGACGCGGAAGCTGCTCGCACTTATGCCGAGGCTTTTGGAAGAGATCCTCAGTTTGCGAAGTTCTACCGTAGCCTGGAAGCCTATAAGGCCAGCTTTAACAAGAAGGGAGATGTCATGGTGCTTGATCCTGCTTCATCAGACTTCTTCAAGTCGTTGCGTGGCACAGATCCAGGTACGGCCCAATCGGCGCCTCGTAGGTAGGTGGCAGGTCGGCGCGACGATTCATGGATCTGGGCGATGCCATCTGGTCGGCCATCGCGCTGGTCTTTTTGATCGAAGGTTTGCTGCCTCTGATCTCGCCAGCTGGTTGGCGCCGGATGTTTATGCAGTTGATCCATTTGCGCGATGGTCAGATCCGTTTCTTTGCCTTGCTCAGCATTGCCGTCGGCGTGCTGATGCTCTGGCTGGGCTGAGTGCATTACCCAGCCGGTAGAATCGTCTTTTTAACAGCTCCCCTTACCCCATGTCTGCTTGGGTCCTGCCGGATCACATTGCCGATGTTTTGCCTTCCGAGGCAAGGCACATCGAAGAGTTGCGTCGCGGCTTGCTCGACACTGCGTGCAGCTATGGTTATGAATTGGTCATGCCTCCCTTGCTGGAGCATCTGGAATCGTTGCTGACCGGTACTGGCCAGGCGCTTGATTTGCAGACCTTCAAACTGGTAGATCAGATTTCTGGTCGGATGTTGGGGCTTCGTGCAGATACCACTCAGCAAGTGGCGCGTATTGATGCCCATCTTCTCAATAGACGTGGGGTCACGCGTCTTTGCTATTGCGGGCCTGTCTTGCATACCTGGCCAGACCGTCCACATGCAACCCGTGAGCCCATGCAGTTCGGCGGCGAGATTTTTGGACATGCCGGGCTTGAAGCCGACCTTGAGGTACTAGAGCTTGCCCGGGCGTGCCTTGATGTCGCTGGCGTGCGTGGCACAAGTGTCGATATGGCGGATGTACGAATTGTGCGGAGCCTTCTGGCGGGGGTGGACATCGATGTTGGAACTCAGCGCATGGTGTTTGCCGCGTTGGCGTCCAAGGACGCTAGCGAACTTGCTTCGTTGACGAAAGGCTTTCCTGCTGCGTCACGGTCAGGGCTAAGGGCGTTGACGAGTTTGTATGGAGACCATACGGTGCTGGATGAGGCGGCGAAGGTTCTATCGGATACGCCAGGTATCAACGGGCATATCGCCGATCTTCGGTGGCTGGTCGCCCGCCTGGGTGATGCGAAGGTGACGTTTGATCTGTCGGACCTTCGTGGCTACTCCTATTACAGCGGTGCGCGATTTGCAATTTACACCGAAGGGGCCAGCGATGCGTTGGTCCGTGGGGGGCGGTACGATGAGGTCGGTGCTGTATTTGGGCGCAACCGGCCTGCCGTAGGCTTCAGTCTCGATCTGAAGCAGGTGGTTGGTTCGGTTCCTGTGCGCGCTCTCAGGCCTGCAATTCGTGCCCCATGGGGAGAGGCGGAAGACGTTCGCGCCGCCATTTCCGGATTGAGGGCGCGCGGGGAGACCGTTGTGTGTGTACTCCCCGGCCATGAGAGCGAGGTCGATGAATTTCGCTGTGACCGTGAATTAGTGCTGGTGGCAGGCAAGTGGACTGTCCAGGCAATTTGATCAGCATTTAGACAATGAAATCGGGTTTGAAATGAAAACTACCAAAGGTCGCAACGTTGTTGTTGTGGGTACCCAATGGGGCGACGAAGGCAAGGGCAAGCTGGTGGACTGGCTGACGGAAAGTGCACAAGGTGTTGTTCGCTTCCAGGGCGGTCATAACGCGGGTCATACGCTCGTGATCAATGGCATCAAGACTGCGCTGCATTTGATTCCCAGCGGCATCATGCGTGCGGGAGTGCGGTGCTATATCGGGAATGGTGTAGTTCTATCCGCAGCCAAGCTTTTCGAGGAAATTGAAGGGCTTGAGAAGGCCGGCGTGGAAGTGTGTTCCAGATTGCGCGTCAGTGAAGCATGTCCTTTGATTCTGCCGTTTCATGCAGCTTTGGATGTCGCACGTGAGGCTGCCCGCGAGCAGGGCGGTACCGAAAAGATCGGTACGACAGGACGGGGCATTGGTCCTGCTTACGAAGACAAGATTGCGCGACGGGCTTTGCGTGTCCAGGATCTCAAGTACCCTGAACGCTTTGCCTCCAAGCTGCGCGAATTGCTTGACTTGCACAACCACGTGCTTGCTACCTATCTGAACTCAGAGAAGTTCAATTTCGGTGAGTCACTAAAGCCGTACCTTCATGACGGCAAGGTGCAGTTTGAGCCTGTGTTTGCAGAGGCAATGAAGCACGCCGAAATGTTGAAGCCGATGATGGCCGATGTTTCACAGGAGCTCAATGATGCGCATCTTGCTGGAGCCAACCTGCTGTTTGAGGGCGCACAGGGTACTTTGCTGGATGTGGATCACGGAACCTACCCATATGTGACGTCGAGCAATTGTGTTGCTGGCAATGCAGCTGCGGGCGCAGGTGTGGGGCCGGGCATGCTGCACTACATTCTGGGCATCACAAAGGCTTATTGCACACGTGTTGGCGGCGGGCCGTTCCCGACGGAACTGGAGTGGGAGGTGCCAGGAACTCCTGGCTATCACATGAGCACGGTTGGTGCCGAGAAAGGTGTTACGACCGGGCGGAGCCGCCGTTGTGGGTGGTTTGATGCTGCACTACTCAAGCGCAGCGCCCAGGTCAATGGGTTATCGGGGCTCTGTATCACCAAGCTGGATGTTCTTGACGGCCTCAAAGAGCTGCGGCTTTGCACGGGGTACGAGCTGGATGGCCGCCATATCGACTTGTTGCCAATGGGGGCCGATGAGATCGCCCGCTGCGTGCCGGTATACGAAACGATGGAAGGCTGGAGCGAGTCCACTGTTGGCGTTACGCAGTACGACAGGTTGCCGTCCAATGCGCGCCTGTACTTGCGGCGCATTGAAGAGGTCACGGGCGTGCCTGTCGCCATGATCTCAACCAGCCCAGATCGCGATCATACGATCATGATGCAGCATCCCTATCTGCCTGACTAATGTCTTTTTGCCTGAAGGGCTTGTCTATCAAGCGCTAGTCGCTATTAATTCAGGAGTGAATAATGTTGACCGAAGATGGCAAGCATTTGTATGTGAGCTATGACGAGTACCACAGCCTCATTGAGAAGCTGGCGTTGCGTGTTCATCAGTCTGGCTGGCAGTTCGATACCATTCTTTGTCTGGCGCGTGGGGGGCTGCGACCAGGGGATATCCTGAGCCGCATCTTTAACAAACCGTTGGCCATCATGTCTACCAGCTCCTATCGTGCGGAAGCGGGAACGGTTCAGGGGCATCTCGACATCGCTCGGTTCATCACGACGCCAAAGGGGGAGATTGCCGGACGTGTTTTGCTGGTGGATGATTTGGCAGACACTGGACACACTTTGCATGCCGTGATCGACATGCTCAAGACCAGTTACGACCCCATCACAGAGTTGAGAAGTGCCGTCATCTGGACGAAGGGCGTTTCGACGTTCACGCCAGACTACTCCGTGGAGTTCCTTCCGACAAATCCCTGGATCCACCAGCCTTTCGAGACGTACGACAGTCTTAACCCGGA
>JANJVX010000264.1 GCA_024709845.1 Burkholderiaceae bacterium
GGTGCAGACCGGAAAGACCAAACCGGTTCCGATCGTCCTGTTCGGCACGCTCTTCTGGAAGCGGCTGATCGATTTCGACTTCCTGGTCGAAGAAGGCACCATTTCACCCGATGACCGCAAACTGTTCCACTACACCGATGACCCGCAAGAGGCCTGGGAACTGATCAAGTCGTTTTACGGACTTTGAATCACGGTCTGGTGGGCGTAGCCGGAGGCAGCGGGACGACAATGGGCCCAATCGGAATGATGGGCCGGATGGGCCGGATAGGAACAATGGGCGACGGCGTCGGAGCCGTCGGATTGGTGGGTGTTGCCGGATTTGCTGGCTGCCTGCCACCGCCAGGGTCTGTAGGAGTAACAGGGATCTCCGGAACAACGGGATCACCGGGCGGCCTCCCACCACCAGGATCTGATGGAACAACAGGGTTCGGCTGCTGCGGCACAGGATCCGTCGGTGCCTCACCGGGGACCAGCATCACTGCACCATATCCTCCATTGGGAAGAACCCATTCACCGGGCTGCGCGGCTTCGCGCGGCAGTGGCAAGGGCAGTAAAGCCCTCGTGTGGGTATACACCGGAAGATGCTGTGCAGAAATCACACGAACGGCCTCTCGCGGCTTGACTTCCACGCACCCTGCCTCCGTGCAAACCTCGATGGTGTTGTGCTCCCCCGAGACTTCCACCTCCCCATGGTCATTCATGAATACCTTGAACGCCGTACCTCGGACCCCAACAACCGCCGTGGGCGTGATCACATGGTAGTTTTTTGGGTTGCGCTGCGCTATTTTTCCCGTCACCGCGCGCAACGCCCCTTGCACGAAGCGCACGGCAAGCCGGTCGTCGCTGCCGCTGCCTGCCCAGGTGCCGTCACGGTAGGCGCTGATGGCCATTTGCGACTGAGGATACAGCGCCATGATCCCGCCATCAGTAAAACGGATCTGAGCATGCCCCGACGAACCACTGCGCAATATATCGCCCACCTCGACTTCGGCACCACGCACAACGTCCTGTAAACGTCCCCCCCTGTCCAATCGCACCTCTCCCGCCACGAACTGCACCTGCCCCGCCGCAGCCAGCGCATCGGTCCAACCCAACCCAACCCAAGCCCCCAGCAACCAAGCGGCAAAGAAGTGCGGTATCAGTCGTTCATCCGCAGTCATGTTGTTTCTCCCGGTATGTTGGAGCACTGCGCCTGCATGCGGTCAGAACTCCCGGCGCACGGTGACGTATACCTGTCTGCGTTGGTAGGTGAAGATAGGTACAGTGGAATCGACATCGGTCCATCCCACCTGTGGTGTGACGCGCCATCCAGGCGCAGGCACCCACGACACACCCAACGAGAATCGCCATTGGGTGTCCTTGCGCTGGACCGTGAAAAACGGATCTACCGCTCCAAAACGCCGCCGCTCGCCGT
The DNA here is from genome assembly GCA_024709845.1 of Burkholderiaceae bacterium. Taxonomy (GTDB): domain Bacteria; phylum Pseudomonadota; class Gammaproteobacteria; order Burkholderiales; family Burkholderiaceae_C; genus Simplicispira. The sequence continues at coordinate 1,415 of JANJVX010000264.1, forward strand.
CAATGCGCGCGAAAACCGCCCAGCGCGGATGCAACATCCACTGCCCCCCCAACCGCGCCCCTATCAAGCGATGGCCCAGATCATCTGCGCCATCCAGACGCGGTGATTCCTCGCCCGCGTGCACCCCAAAGTACACAATACTGCCGGTACGCAACACCAGCGCCTGACTCAGGCCTGCCACAGAGCGCCTGACATCCCGCAGGCGCTGGCCGGGATAGCGCATATCCAGCGACTGCACGAAGGCGCCCCATTGGCGCAAGCCGTCCATGCGGTAAATCCACTCGCCCTCCACGCCTGCACTGCGGCGCACCTGGCTTCCATCACGCGCCTCGTGCACACCACGTCCGGCGAGGATCCACTCATGCCTGTTAGAACGCCAAGCCATGCCCAGGTGGCCATCGGCCTCACCAGGCTCCAGATGTTCTGCTGCCGCATCGTACTGGCGTGCAGCCATGTACCCCCCACCTACCACTGACCATTGGGACGTCAGCTGATAGCGTCCACGCAGGTTCAAACCCAACGCCACATAGCGGGAGGAGCGCTCCCAGGCCGCCGGGTCTACGGTCCACGCGGGTACACCCGGCAGCTGCACGGCGCCCACACTCCGATCCAGTCCGGCGTTAACGTTGGAGTCCTGCCCCAACGACAGTTCGATACTGCCGTGCCACGAGGAATTTCCTCCATGTCCCAACCTGTCGAAAGAGTACAGAGACTGGTCAATGCTGCGCGCCGCATCCACGGCCATGCTGCGCTGGAGCACGGTTTCGGGCAGAGCCTGCAGGCCATGTACATCCCCCAGAATTTGCAGCAGTCGCGCATGCGCATCCTGTGCCTCCAGATTGTCGGGTTGGTTCTGCAACACGCGCTCCCACGCCAGCAAGGCACGGGTGAAAAGCCCTGCAGCCTCGGCTAGGGCCGCCAAAACTCGGTCGAAGGCTGGATCACCGGCACGCGCCGCTTCCTGCGCATCCAGCAACTCGAATGCCTCCTGCACGGCGCCACGTTGCTGCAAGGAACGCGCCTGGTCGAGCACATCACCGGCAAGCGCACCACCTGCAGCAACCAGCCCCCCCCACGCAAGTACTGCTACACGCACCCCGTGCCAAAGGCCCCTATTCCATGTGGATTGCCTCATGCGCCCCCCCTTTTCACAAGGCCTTTGCCAATCTACTCCGATCCGGCCATTGCGCAAGACCCTTCATCGATTTACGCAACAGGTTCTTCAGCTCTACGTGCCACCGCACACAAGCGACCGTGCTTCTTTCGATTCAAGCTCCTGTCCCGCAGCAATGCATGGCCTGCTTGCTGCTCAGGTTGAACAAACTCCCTGCCTGCTTGTCTCGTCACGACATCGGCTCTGTCATTGGTAGGGTCTGCCGCGAGCACAGACGGCTTGCACCGCCTGCCCAACTTGACGCATTCAAAGTTCGACAGCCGCGAATTCACTACTATCTTGATAGCTAATGACGCATGCTATACAAAGGCAGAACTCCATTTCTACCAAGAACTCATCTCATCAGCTAAAACACGGGCGAATTGACAGGAGTCAACAGCCCACGCCCCTCGAAGAAAGCGATCAGGTTGTCCGCCGCCAGGTTGGCCATGGCCAGGCGCGTGCCCACAGTGGCACTGGCGATGTGGGGTGTCAGTACCACGTTGGGCAATGCCAGCAGATCCGGATGCACCTTCGGTTCGCCCTCGAACACATCCAATCCCGCCGATGCAATCCGCCGCTCCCGCAGTGCCTGTGCAAGCGCCATGTCGTCCACGATACCGCCCCGTGCGATGTTGACCAGCGTGGCCGTCGGCTTCATCAGGGCCAGTTCCGGTGCGCCAATGGTGTGGTGCGACCCGGCCGTGTAGGGCAACACCAGAACCACATGGTCCGCCGTACGCAGCAACTCATCCTTTGACACGTAGCGCGCCTTGCATTCCGCCTCCATGGCTGGCGTCAGGCGCGAACGGTTGTGGTACACCACCTCCATGCCAAATCCGTGGGCTCCCCGCCGGGCGACGCCCTGCCCGATGCGACCCATGCCGATGATGCCCAGGCGGCTGCCATGGATCTCGGCGCCCGCGAACATATCGTAGCGCCACTGCTTCCAGCTGCCCGCACGCAGGAAATGCTCGCTTTCCGTGATTCGGCGTGCCGTTGCCATGAGCAGGGCGAATCCGAAGTCGGCAGTGGTTTCTGAAAGTACATCCGGCGTGTTGGTACCCTGCACGCCTGCCGCCGTCATCGCGTCGAGATCAAAGTTGTTGTAACCCACGGCCATGTTGGCCACGATTCGCAGTTGTGGACAGGCCGCCAGCAACGCGGCATCAATGCGCTGCCCCCCCGTGGTCAACGCCCCAGCCTTGCCTTGCAGGCGCTGGATCAGTTCACCGGGTTCCCAATCCTGGTCCCCGGTGTTGGATTCCACCGTGAAATACTGCGCCAGTTTGTCCAGAACTTCCGGAAAAATCGCACGGACGACCAGAATGGAGGGTTTGCTCACGCCTGTGCCTCCTTAGCGCAGCCAGATGAAGGTGATCAACACGAACAACGGCATCAGTATGCCGAGCGACCAGAGCATGTAACCAAAAAAGCTGGGCATCTTCACCCCGCGGTCTTCGGCAATGGCCTTGACCATCAGGTTGGGTGCATTGCCGATATAGGTATTGGCTCCCATGAACACGGCCCCTGCTGATATCGCGGCCAACGTGGGAGCCAGCGTGGTCATCAACATCGCAGGGTCCCCCCCCGCCGTGTTGAAAAACACCAGGTAGGTGGGTGCGTTGTCGAGGAACGAGGACAGAATGCCCGTGGCCCAGAAATACATGGCCGGATCGGGTGAGCCATCGGGACGGGTGACAGCACTGACAATGGCGCCAAAAGGGCCGTTCACCCCCGCCTTGAGCATGGCGATGACGGGGATGATGGTCAGGAAGATTCCCGCAAACAGCTTTGCCACCTCCTGCATGGGAGCCCAGCCAAACTGGTTGTTTTCATGCACCGCCTTGGGGGTGAGCCACAGGGAAACCGCCGTCACGATGATCAAGCCCGCATCACGCACGATGCCCGGCAGGCCCACGTCGGTGCCAGCGATGTTGAACACCACCGACGACTTCCAGAAACCGCTCAGCAACACCAGACCGACCACCACACCGAGAAGGGCAAAGTTGAACTTTCCATCGAAACCAAAGGTCCGTGTGTCCGGGGTCGGGTCATGCCGAAGCACCTCTTCACGATGGCTGAAAAACCACCAATCCAACGCATAGAAAATGACCAGAAGAATGCCCAGCACGAACAACGTCTCGGGAAAAATATGGCGCATGGTCCAGAAGAAGTCCACCCCCTTCAGGAATCCCAGAAACAAAGGAGGATCACCCAGCGGAGTCAGTGAACCGCCCACATTCGAGACGATGAATATGAAGAAAATCACCACGTGCGCCTTATGAATCCGGTTGTCATTGGCCCGGATCAACGGCCGGATCAGCAACATTGAGGCGCCAGTGGTTCCCATGAAGCTCGCCAGAACGGCACCCATCGCCAGGATGGCGGTATTCAGCGCCGGACTGCCATGTAAGTTCCCCCGAATGAAAATACCGCCGGCCACTGTGAAAAGTGCCGTCAGCAAAATCACGAAGGGCAGGTATTCCGCCAGCAATACATGCACCAGGCTGACCCCGGCCACGCCCGGGCCGAAGACAACAGCGAATGGCACCAGAAAGAGCAGGCCCCACGCAGCGGCCACCTTGCCAAAATGGTGGTGCCAAAAAATGGGCGCCAGCAACGGTATGACGGC
>JANJVX010000294.1 GCA_024709845.1 Burkholderiaceae bacterium
GACCAAGGCCGGCATCGCCGCCGAGAATTACCCTTTCTGCACCATCGAGCCCAATACGGGCGTGGTGGAGGTGCCCGACCCGCGCCTGAACCAGCTGGCCGAGATCATCCAGCCCGAGCGCATCGTGCCCGCCATCGTCGAGTTCGTGGACATCGCGGGCCTGGTGGCTGGTGCGAGCAAGGGCGAGGGCCTGGGCAACCAGTTCCTGGCCCACATCCGCGAGACCGACGCCATCGTCAACGTGGTGCGCTGCTTTGAAGACGACAACGTGATCCACGTGGCCGGCCGTGTCGATCCGATCTCGGACATCGAAGTCATCCAGACCGAGCTGTGCCTGGCCGACCTGGGCACCGTCGAAAAAGCGCTCAACCGCTACAGCAAGGCCGCCAAGAGCGGCAACGACAAGGAAGCGGCCAAGCTCGTGCAACTGCTCACGCCCATCCAGGCCGCGCTGGACCAGGGCAAGCCGGCCCGCACCGTGCCCGTGAGCAAGGAAGACGCGCCGCTGCTCAAGCCCTTCTGCCTGATCACGGCCAAGCCCGCGATGTTCGTGGGCAACGTGAGCGAGGACGGTTTCGAGAACAACCCGCTGCTGGAGCGCCTGAAGGAATACGCCGCTGCCCAGAACGCGCCCGTGGTGGCCATCTGCGCCAAGATGGAATCCGAGATGGCCGAGATGAGCGACGAGGACCGCGACATGTTCCTGGCCGAGATGGGCCAGAGCGAACCGGGCCTCAACCGCCTGATCCGCGCCGGTTTCAAGCTGCTGGGTCTGCAGACCTACTTCACTGCCGGCGTGAAGGAGGTGCGCGCCTGGACCATCCACGTCGGCGACACCGCGCCCCAGGCCGCGGGCGTGATCCATGGCGACTTCGAGCGTGGTTTCATCCGCGCCCAGACCATCGCCTTCGATGACTTCATCCAGTACAAGGGCGAGCAGGGCGCAAAGGATGCGGGCAAGATGCGCGCGGAAGGCAAGGAATACGTCGTCAAGGACGGCGACGTGATGAACTTCCTGTTCAACGTCTAACCCCACGCCTGGCGCTCGCGCCAGTGCCCGGCCGCCCTGGCGCATCTTTGGTGACGCGCCGTGGCGGCCGTTTTTCTGTGGCCAGTGCAGTGCTTGCGCTGCGTCATCCCGACCGACCCATGAACACCGGAATCGTCTACGCCGCGCTGGCCTATCTCTCCTGGGGGCTGTTCCCCCTGTACTTCCGCCAGGTGGCCACCGTGCCCGCGCTCGAAGTGGTGCTGCACCGCACGCTGTGGTCGCTGGTGTTCGTGCTGGCCCTGCTGGCGGTGCGCAGGCAGTGGGCCTGGATGCGCGAACTGCTGCGCCAGCCCCGCGTACTGGGCGCGTTCGCGCTGTCGGCCCTGCTGCTGGCGGCCAACTGGCTGACCTATGTCTGGGCCGTGAACAACGGCCATGTGGTCGATGCCAGCCTGGGCTATTTCATCCTGCCCTTGGTCAATGTGGCGCTGGGCTATGCGCTTCTGCATGAGCGCCCACGTGCTGGCCAGTGGCTGGCCGTGGCGGTGGCGGCCACCGGTGTGCTGTGGCTGACGGTGCAGGCCGGGCGCCTGCCGTGGATCGCGCTGGTGCTGGCGCTGTCCTTTGGCTTCTACGGCCTGCTGCGCAAGGTGGCGGTGCTGGGCGCGCTCGAAGGCCTCACGCTGGAGACGGTGCTGCTCGCACCCCTGACGCTGGCTGTGCTCGGCGCCTGGGCCTGGCAGGGCCAGGGGGCGCTGGTGCAGGGCGATTCCGCCACCCTGGGCTGGCTGGCGCTGGCCGGGCCGGTCACGGCCGTGCCACTGCTGCTGTTCGCCGCGGGTGCGCGCCGCATTCCGCTGGCCACCATGGGCATCCTGCAATACATCTCGCCCAGCCTGCAGTTCGCGCTGGGGGTGTGGCTGTTCCATGAGGCCTTTGACCCGGCGCGCCTGGCGGGCTTCGTGCTGATCTGGGCGGCCCTGCTGGTCTACACGCTCGAAGGCTGGTGCGTGCGCCGCCGCGCTCAGCCTGCCTGACAGGGTGCCCGGCATGGCCGTGGCGGGCCGCGCGGGTGGCATACTGGTAAACCCGAGGGAGGGGTGGGGCGGTTGTCCGTAAGATGCTCCGCTTGACAGTGCCTTGCGCGTCTCTGGGGTGCGCCAGGGCAGCCCGCAGAGGTCGTGGCGGGCGCACGGAGCGGCCGACGGCGAGCCAACCACTGTTTCCAGTCCATTCACCTGCAGACACAACGACGTTCTTTTGCGTTCAAGGCTCATGGGTACCGCCAGCATCCTTTCCATGTTTTTCGGACGCAGCAAGCCGCAATTCTCCAGCACGGACGTCTTTCCGCTGACGGACGCCATCATGGACTTCGACGATTCGGCGGAGGGCGTCACGCGGCCTGCGCGCCGCGAGGCGGACACCACCCGGCCCAGGGGCAAGCGCACCAATGCGCAGAGGTGGGGCATCGCCGCCGCCCTGATCGGCCTGTTCGTCCTGGCCACGCTGGGCTTCCGTGCGCTGGAAATGGTGAAAGAGTCCACGGTCTATGTGCTGCTGGGGCTGGTGGCCTTCTTCATGCTGGTGTTCTTCGCAACGTTCCGGCAGGGCCTGCACTTCAGATTCCGCGAGAAACGGCTCAAGTTGCCTATCGCCGCCACGGCCATCGCCTGCATGCTGCTGGTGGTCTACCTCGATCCGGTCATGCAGATCCTGCTGGCGCCCTTCACCTTCGTCGCCATGGCCTACGGCATGTACCGCATCTCGCGCGCGAGGGCTTTCGCGCTGGCTTTTGCCACGCTGGCGGGCTACGCGCTGGTGATCGCGCTGCACTATGCGCAGCAGCAGAACGAGGCGCTGCTGCGGCTGGAGGCGCTGCATTTCATGGCCCTGGCGGTCTCCTTGCCGGCCTTCGCCTTCCTGATGGGCAAGGTGCAGATGCTGCACCGCATCCTGCACCGGGCCAGCCGCAAGCTCAAGAACATCCAGGAAGACGCGCAGCGCGACACCCTGCTGGGCTGTTTCAACCGCCGCTATATCGTTGCGGCCCTGGAGGAGCAGAAGCAGCTGGCTGACGAGACCGGAATACCGCTGTGCCTGGCCGTGATCGACCTGGACCATTTCAAGCGCATCAACGACGAACTGGGGCACCTGGGGGGTGACGAGGTGCTGCGCAACTTCGCCCGGGTGGCGCAGGAAAATGTGCGGGCTGGCGATCTTTTCGGACGCTATGGCGGCGAGGAATTTCTGCTCATCTTCCCGGCGACGTCGCTGCTGCCCGCGCTCAATACCTGCGAGCGCATCCGTGCCCAGGTGGAGTCGCACCCCTGGAAGGGGCTGCTGCAGAGCCGGGTGTCGGTGTCCATCGGCGTGACGCAGTACATTCCGGGGGAGTCGGTCCTGGAGTTCTTCTCGCGCTCCGACACTGCCATGTACATGGCCAAGGAGGGCGGGCGTAACCAGGTCGTGGTGGAAGAGCCGGTGTCCAGGGGCGACCCGTCGGTCACGGTGTCCCTGCTGGACGAGGAATCCGACATGCCTTCCCACGGTGCTTCCACGGGTTTTTCGATGCGCGAAACCAGCCGCTGAATTTTTACTGGCTTATCGGGCTTTTACGCTCTTTGGTATTACGCCGGGTGCTATATATTCAATAGCTCATGTCTTCCCGCTAGGCCGCGCGGTGCCGCCGCGTGCGGTTTTCTTGATGAGGGCGGTTGACACGCATCAAGCAGGCGCCACACTGCAAGGCAATGCGGTCACGCATGGAACCCGGCGCCTTTTGCATGCAATCCTTTACTGATGACGCCCCCCCCTGCGGGGTTGCCGATGCCCCAGCGGTCTTTTGCGCACGGGGTCTGGGAAAGACCTACCACACGGGTGTGGTGGATGTGCGTGCCCTGCACGACGTGGACCTGGACATCGCACGCGGCGAGTTCGTGGTGCTGCTGGGGGCGTCGGGCAGCGGCAAGTCCACGCTGCTCAACATCCTGGGGGGGCTGGACGTGCCCACGTCGGGCGAGGTCTGGTTTGCCGACCACCGCCTGACGGGTGCCAGCGAGGCCGAGCTGACGGCCTTCCGGCGCGAGCATGTGGGCTTTGTGTTTCAGTTCTACAACCTTATCCCCAGCCTCACGGTGCGCGAGAACGTGGCGCTGGTGACCGATATCGCGCCGCACCCCATGCCGATCGACGAGGCCATCGCCATGGTGGGGCTCACGCCGCGCCAGCACCATTTCCCGGCGCAGCTCTCGGGCGGTGAGCAGCAGCGCGTGGCCATCGCGCGCGCCATCGTCAAGCGCCCCGAGGTGCTGCTGTGCGACGAGCCCACGGGCGCGCTCGATTACCAGACCGGCAAGATGGTGCTGGAGGTGATCGCGCGCATCAATGCCGAGCTGGGCACGACGGCGGTGGTCATCACGCACAACGCCGCCATCGCCGCTATGGCCGATCGCGTGGTCTACCTGGGCGACGGCACCATCCAGCGCGTGGAACGCAACGCGCGCCGCGTTTCTCCCTCGGAGCTGTCCTGGTGATGCCGTCCTGGGGCAAAGGCGCATGAAGGCTCTAGACCGCAAGCTGCTGCGCGACCTGCGGCGCATGTGGAGCCAGGCGCTGACCATCGCGCTGGTGGTGGCCAGCGGGCTGGGGGGGTTCATCACCTGCCTGTCGGCGGTCGATTCGCTGGCGGCGGCGCGCGACCAGTTCTATGCCCAGGGCCATTTCGCCGATGCCTTCGCCAGCGTCAAGCGCGCGCCCCTGGCTCTGGCCGAGGTGCTGCGCGGCGTGCCTGGCGTGGCCGATGTCCAGGTGACGGTGGAGCAGGTGGTGCGCGTGGAGATCGCAGGGCTGTCCGATCCCATCCTTGGCCAGCTCATCGGCGTGGACCTGCGCCCGCCGCCGCGCATGAACCAGGTCACCGTGCGCCACGGGCGCGCCCTGGCACCGGCCGGTGCCGGGCAGGCGCGCGGTGACGGCGCCATCGACGCCCTGGTGTCCGAGGGCTTTGCCAGCGTGCGCGGGCTGCGGCCGGGCGACGAACTCACGGCCCTGGTCAACGGCAAGCGCCGCAGCCTGCGCATCGTGGGCACGGCGCTGTCGCCCGAATACATCTTCGCCGGGCTCGCGGGCATGCCCGACATGCGCGGCTTCGGCGTCTTCTGGGTGGACCGCGAGACCTTGGCCGCCGCCTACGACATGCAGGGCGCCTTCAACCGTGTGGCCGTCAAACTCGCGCCCCAGGCCTCGGAGCCCGCCGTGCTCGACGGACTCTCACGCCTGCTCGCGCCCTACGGCGGGCGCGACGCCCGGGGCCGGGAAGACCAGGCCTCGCATGCCATGCTCGACAACGAGATCAAGGAGCAGCGCGTGATGGGCACCGTGCTGCCTGCCATCTTCCTGGCCGTGGCGGCCTTTCTGCTGCATGTGGTGCTTTCGCGCCTGGTGTCCACGCAGCGCGAGCAGATCGCGGCGCTCAAGGCGCTGGGTTATGCCAACGGCGCCATCGCCGGGCACTACCTCAAGCTTGTGGCGCTGATCGTGGCGGCCGGGCTGGTGCTGGGCGTGGCGCTGGGTGACTGGCTGGGCACCCAGCTCACGCGTTTATATGCGGAGTTCTTCTTCTTCCCGGTGTTTGAACACCGCATCGCGCCCTGGCTGTTCCTTGTCGGCGCGGGCGTGACCGGCGCCACGGCTTTTCTGGGCACGCTCAGCGCCGTGGGCGCCACCGTGCGCCTGGTGCCGGCCGAGGCCATGCGTCCGCCCGCGCCCGGCCTGTACCGGCGCACCGTGCTCGAACGCCTGGGCGTGCAGCGCATTCCGCCCGCGCTGCGCATGGTGCTGCGCAACATGGAGCGCAAGCCGCTGCGTACCTTGCTGACCATCGGCGGCACGGCGGCCTCGGTGGCCATCGTCATCATGGGAAACTTCTTCAGCGATGCCATTGACCACATCGTGGACACCGCCTTCGAGCTGGCCATGCGCAGCGACGTGACCGTGTGGATGGCCGAGCCCGTCGACGCGCTGGCCAGTCTGCAGCTGGCGCGCCTGCCGGGTGTGGCGCTGGTGGAGCCCTCGCGCAGCGTGGCGGTGCGCATCCGCCACGGCCACCGCAGCGAGCGCGTGGGCCTGCAGGGTATCGCGCCGGGTGCGCAACTGCAGCGCATCATCGACGTGGATGGCCGCCAGAGTCCGGTGCCGGCGTCGGGCCTGCTGCTCACCGACCGCCTGGCCGACAAGCTCGGCCTGCGCGTGGGCGACCTGGTGCAGCTGGAGGTGCTCGAAGGGCGCCAGCGCAGCCTGACCGTGCCCGTGCAGGCCACCGTGCGCGAGATGATGGGCCTCAACGCTTACGTGCAGCGCGACACGCTCAACCGCTGGCTGCAGGAGGGCGACGTGGCCTCGCAGTTCGCCGTGGCGCTGCAGCCGGGCACCGAGCCGCGCTTCCTGGAGGCCACCAAAGGCCTGCCGCGCGTGGCGGGCGCCTTCAGCAAGGCCACGCTGCTGCGCAACATGGAGGACGTGAGTGCGCGCAACGTGCGCATCATGAGCACCATCCTCACGCTGTTTGCGGCCGTGATCGCCGTGGGCGTGGTCTACAACAATGCCCGCATCGCCCTGGCCGAGCGCACCTGGGAGCTGGCCAGCCTGCGTGTGCTGGGTTTCACGCGCGGCGAGGTTTCGGCGCTGCTGCTGGGCGAGCTGGCCATCGGTATCGCGCTGGCGCTGCCCCTGGGCATGGCGCTGGGCTGGGGGCTGGTGCACCTGGTGGTGGACCTGCTCAAGAACGACCAGTTTTTGTTCCCCGTGGTCATTGGCCCGCGCACCTATGCCGTGGCGGGCCTGTGCGTGGTGGCCGCGGGCGCGGCCAGCGCGCTGGTGGTGCGGCGGCAGATCGACCGGCTGGACATGGTGGGCGCGCTCAAGACGCGCGAGTGACGGAAAAACGGATCAAGCGAGGACGATGGCGATGCAGAAGAAGACATGGATGCTGGGCGGGGGCGCGGTGGTGGCGCTGGCGGTGCTGCTGGCCTGGGCCTTCGCGCCCCGGCCGCAGCCGGTGGAAGTGGCGGACGTGGCGCAGGGCCGCTTCGAGGCGGGCATCGACGAGGACGCCAAGACCCGGTTGCGCGACCGGTATGCCGTCTCGGCCCCGCTGGCCGGGCGCCTGGCGCGCATCGCGCTGCGCGAGGGCGACGCGGTGCGCGCGGGCGAGGTGGTGGCGCGCATCCTGCCGGCGTTGCCGGCCCTGCTCGATGAACGCAGCCTGCAGGAACACCGGGCGCGCGTGGACGCTGCGCAGGCCGGCGTGCAGCGCGCCGGGGTGCGCGCCGAGCGCAGCCGCGTGGTGCTGGAGCAGGCGCGCGGCGACCTGCGCCGCAGCGAGGACCTGGCGCGGCAGGGCTTCGTGGCCGCCGCGCGGCTCGACGCCGACCGCCTGGCCCTGGACGCCGCCCAGAAGGACGCGCAGGCCGCCATGCTGGAGCAGCAGGCGGCGCGCGCCGACCTGGCCCAGGCGCGCGCGGCGCTCGGCGTGGTGCAAGGCCCACAGGCCGGGGGCCGCGCCTTCGAGGTGCGCGCGCCCGTGGCCGGCCGCGTGCTGCGCGTGGCCCAGGCCAGCGAGGGCATGGTGGGACTGGGCACGGTGCTGGTCGAGCTGGGCGACACCACGCAGCTGGAGGTGGTGGCGCCGCTGCTGTCCACCGATGCGCTGCAGGTGCGCGCGGGCAGCCCCGTGCGCATCGAGCGCTGGGGCGGCCCCGGCGTGCTGCAGGGGCGCGTGCGCGCCGTGGAGCCGGCGGCGTTCACCAAGGTCTCGGCCCTGGGGGTGGAGGAGCAGCGCGTGAACGTGCTCATCGACCTGACCAGCCCGGCCGCGCAATGGGCGGCCCTGGGCGACGGCTACCGCGTCGTGGCGCGCGTGCTCACGCGCGAGGCCGAGGACGCCACCCTGGTGCCCGTGAGCGCGCTGTTTCCGCTGCCCGCCGACGGCGCCGCTGCGGCGGGTGCCGAACCCGCCGCGCCGCGCATGGCCGTGTTCGTGGTGCAAGAGGGGCGCGCCCGCCGCGTGCCCGTGGTGCTGGAGGCACGCGGTGCCACCCATGCCTGGGTGAAGGAGGGGTTGCAGGCGGGCGCGCAGGTGGTGGTGTACCCGCCCGCCACGCTGGCCGATGGCGCCCGCGTGCGGCTGCGCGCGCCGTGACGGAACCCCGGGCCATGGATCTGCAGGACAGCTACGCCGCCGCCGAACGGCGCCTGCGTGCCCTGCAGCGCTCGCCCCAGGCCTTCGACCACCCGGTGGGCGCGGTGGAATGGATCGAAACGCACATCTCCTGGCTGCTGCTGGCGGGTGACTATGTCTACAAGTTCAAGAAGCCGCTGCGGCTGGATTTCCTGGACTTCAGCACCCCGGCCCTGCGCCGCGCCGCCTGCATGGAAGAGCTGCGCATCAACCGCCGCACCGCGCCCGATCTCTACCTGGGCCTGGTCGCGCTCGTGGCGGATGCCGCGCAAGGATGGCGCCTGCTGCCTCTGGCGCAGGCCCCTGCGGACGCCGAGCCCGCCGTGCGCATGCGGCGCTTCGAGCAGTCGGCGCTGCTGAGCCATGTGCTGGAGCGGCAGCAGCTCACGCCCGCGCACATCGATGCGCTGGCGCGGCATGTAGCTCGCTTCCATGGTGATGCCGCCGTGGCCCGGCCCGATGCGGGTTGGGGTACGGCGCAGGCCGTGCGCGCGCCGGTGGACGCGTGCCTGGCCGCCCTGCAGTTACAGACGGCCGATGCACCGGACCTTGCGCCGCTGATCGGCCCGATGGCGCAGTGGTGCGAGCAGCAGGGCGCTGCGTTGGCGCCGGTGTTCGCGCAGCGCCTGGACGCAGGCCGGGTGCGCGAATGCCATGGCGACCTGCACCTGGCGAACCTGGTGCTCATCGACGGTGCGCCGCAGCTGTTCGATGCCATCGAATTCAACCCTGCGTTGCGCTGGATCGACTGCGTGGCCGACATCGCCTTTCTGGCCATGGACCTGGAGGCGCGCGGCTGCGCCGACCTGGCGTGGCGCTTTCTCAACGCCTGGCTGGAATGCACCGGCGACTATGCGGGCCTGCCGGTGCTGGACTACTACCGCGTCTACCGCGCCCTGGTGCGGGCCCGCGTGGCGGGGCTGCGCCTGGCGCAGACCACGGGGGCGGCGCGTGCCGCCTGCCTGCAGGAGCAGCGGCGCTACCTGGAATTGGCTCTGCGCTTCACCCAGCCCCGGCCGGTGGCGCTGTGGCTGGCGCACGGTTTCTCGGGCTCAGGCAAGAGCACGCAGTCGCTGGCGCTGGTGTGCCAGCGCGGCATGGTGCGCGTGCGCGCCGACGTGGAGCGCAAGCGCCTGTTCGGCCTGGCGCCCGAGGCGGCCAGTAGCGCCGTGCCCGGCGGCATCTACACGCAGGATGCCTCGTGGCGCACGCACGAGCGGCTGGAGGCCGTGGCGCACACGGCACTGGCGGCCGGTTGGTCGGTACTGGTGGATGCGACACTGCTGCATCAAGCTGCGCGCGCTCGTTTTGCCGCGCTCGCACAGCGCTGCGGCGTGCCGTGGCGTATCCTTTCGTTCGAGGCGCCAGACGCTGTACTGCGCCAGCGAATTGTCGAACGGCAAGTGCGGCGTAGCGATCCATCCGAGGCCACTCTGGCTGTTCTGGATGCACAGCGAGCCGCCAGCGAACCGCTGACAACCGATGAATCAGCACACTGTGTTCGGGTAGATACCACAAAACCAGTCGACTGGATGCGCCTGCTGCCGCATGGGGATATTTGATTCAGTTTGATTCGGATGAAATCGACTTTTGCACTGGGTGGGTAAGCACCGAGTGCTATCACTATTGCGAAATCTGGGGCTTTGCAGAGGCATGGAATCCCTGTGCCTGGACGCGTGTGCGTAGGGCCCTCGTGGCCCCGCCCTTTGTGTGCAACGCCGTCCAATGTGGGGGATGCGGGTTAGTGCTGAACCGGCGTGCCTTCATAAGGGCACGCCGACCGAGGCGGGCACATCGCTTCATGGCCGTACAGCGTAGCCTTGTGCCCAGTTGCCAAACACATTGTTCACGCGCAGGTAGAGCTTCCCATCGGCCCCTAGCCACCAGCCTTGATTGTCGGTCTGGGCAGCAGGCGTTTCGGTCAATGCCAGATCGGGTGCCAGCATCCATAGTTGGCCCAGCAGGCGGGCCTGTACCGTGCCGTCGCCCTGGCCTGTCAGCGATGCATTGGTGTCCACTCCGCGCAATGTGGCCAGCGCGCTGGCGTAATCGGCAATGGCAGGCAGCAAGGCTTGGCGTTCGCCTTGTGTGTTGGTGTATCGCAGCTCGCCCTGCGGGCTGGTGCCGAATCCTGGCGCGTCGCCGTTCTCGACGCGTGCTGAAGGGCGGAAAGTGTAAGGTTGGCGTCCCAGTCGCAAAAGATAGCTGCCATCGTCGCGCAGTGTCAGCGTCCCGCCGGCGTTGGCGATTGTCTCCGCCAACTCGGTAGGCTCCGTCAGTGCCGGCGCCAGCATGACCTGCACGCCCCGCTGGCGTACTTGCTGCAGGCCTGGGCCGAAAGGCGCCACTGTGTCACTGGCGCTGGTGTTGACCGCTACGGTACCCACCGGCATCCAGTGCAGGCGCTCGCCGTTGCTGCGCACAGAGAAGGCGCCCAGCGCATCGACGGCGCCCTCGCGCTGCTGGCCGACCTGGGCCAGCGCCTGCTCCACGCCGCTGCGCAGGCTCTGGCCATCGAGCCGCGGCACCGGCGCATCGAGCACCGGGCGGTAGATGGATGACAGCAGCGCGCCCAGGTCCACGCGCGGCAGGGCATCGCCGGCCCAGCCCAGCCCCAGCGTGCCCGACCCCAGCCGGTGCTGCAGCACGCCCTGGGTGTTGCGCACATATTCACGGGGCAGTGCGGTGGCGCTGGCCGTGCTATTGCGCGGCAGGTTACCCGTGGGGCCGGGGTTGGTGCGGGTGCGTACGGTCACGCCGGC
>JANJVX010000019.1 GCA_024709845.1 Burkholderiaceae bacterium
CATCAAGATCCTGACCAGCTGCCCCAGCTGCCTGCAGGGCATCTCGCGCTACCAGGACGACCTGTCCACCGGCCTGCTGGAAGCCGATTACATCGTCATCGAGATGGCCCGGCAGATCCTGGGCGAGAACTGGCTGCCCGAATACGTGCAGCGCGCCAACGCGGGCGGGATCGAGAGGGTGCTGGTATGACGGCCGCGCCCGCCTGCCCCCTGTGCGACGCCGACGGCGGCACCCTCATCTGGCGCGGCGCGCACCTGCGTGGACACGTCGGGGCGCGAGACGCCGAGCGTGCCCGACTCGCCGCAGCAGCGGTCGCTCTTCAGGACCTTGTCGCCCACCAGGGCGCGCACGGTCTTCATGGAGTCGCCCAGCTTCATGGGGTTGTGGCAGGGCTCGTGGTACAGGTAGCCGCCCTGGCCCGCGGGCAGGGTGATCCCTTTTTCGAGCAGGTATTCGTGGATGTCGATGATGCGGCTGCCGGGGAAGATCTTGTCGAACTCGTAGCCCTGCAGCTGGTCGTAGCAGGTGCCGCAGCTGACCACCACGGTCTTGATGTCCAGGTAGTTCAGCGTGTTGGCCACGCGGTGGAACAGCACGCGGTTGTCGGTGATCATCTTCTCGGCCTTGTCCTGCAGGCCGTTGCCGCGCTGGGGGTAGCCGCAGCACAGGTAGCCGGGCGGCAGCACGGTCTGCACGCCGGCGTGCCACAGCATGGCCTGCGTGGCCAGGCCCACCTGGCTGAACAGGCGCTCGGAGCCGCAGCCGGGGAAGTAGAACACTGCCTCGGTCTCGGCCGTGGTGGCCTGCGGGTCGCGGATGATCGGCACGTAGTCCTTGTCCTCGATGTCCAGCAGCGCGCGCGCCGTCTTGGTGGGCAGGCCGCCGGGCAGCTTCTTGTTGACGAAGTGGATCACCTGCTCCTTGACCGGGGCCGTGCCCACGGTGGCCGGCGGGCGCGCCGTCTGCTTGCGCGCCACGCTGCGCAGCACGTCCACCGCCAGGCGCTGGGCCTTGAAGCCCACGCCCACCATGGCCGCGCGCAGCAGCTTGATGGTGTCGGGGCTGGTGGCGTTGAGCATGGCCATGGCCAGCTTGTTGCCGGGACGGAAGCTCTTCTTGCCCATCTTGCGCAGCAGGTTGCGCATGTTCATGGTGACGTCGCCAAAGTCGATCTTCACCGGGCAGGGGCTCTCGCAGCGGTGGCACACGGTGCAGTGATCGGCCACGTCCTCGAATTCCTGCCAGTGCTTGATGCTCACGCCCCGGCGCGTCTGCTCTTCGTACAGGAAGGCCTCGACCAGCAGCGAGGTGGCGAGGATCTTGTTGCGCGGGCTGTACAGCAGGTTGGCGCGCGGCACGTGGGTGGAGCACACGGGCTTGCACTTGCCGCAGCGCAGGCAGTCCTTCACGCTGTCGGCGATGGCACCGATGTCGCTCTGCTGCATGATCAGCGACTCGTGCCCCATGAGGCCGAAGCTGGGCGTGTAGGCGTTGGTCAGGTCGGCGAACATCGAGGTGCCACCATGTGCCGAATCGGCCTCCAGCGCTTTACCAGAAAGCGCTGACAGCTCCTGTTTTCGGAGCAGCTTGCCCTTGTTGAAACGGCCTTCCGGGTCCACCTTGCGCTTGTATTCGGCAAACGGCCGCAGTTCCTCGTCGGTGAGGAATTCGAGCTTGGTGATGCCGATGCCGTGCTCGCCCGAGATCACGCCGTCCAGGCTGCGCGCCAGCACCATGATGCGGTCCACCGCCCCGTGCGCGGTCTGCAGCATCTCGTAGTCGTCGCTGTTGACGGGGATGTTGGTGTGCACATTGCCGTCGCCCGCATGCATGTGCAGCGCCACCCAGACGCGGCCCTTGAGCACGCGCTTATGGATGGCCGAGGCCTCGGCCAGGATGGGCGCGAAGGCCGCGCCCGAGAAAATGGTGGCCAGCGGCGTGCGGATCTGTGTCTTCCAGCTCGCGCGCAGGGTGTGGTCCTGCAGCTGCGGGAACAGCTCGGGCACATCGCGCAGCCAGCCGGACCACAGCGTGCGCACCTCCTGCACCAGCGCCAGCGCCTGGGCCACGCGGTCTTCGAGCAGTTCGGCCGAGGGAATTTCGTTCGCGTCGTCGTGCTTGCCCAGCGGCAGGTTGCCCCGGCTGAAGAAGGCTTCGAGTTCGTCGCACAGCTTGAGCTTGTTGCGCAGGCTCAGCTCGATGTTGATGCGCTCGATGCCGTCGGTGTACTCGGCCATGCGCGGCAGCGGGATCACCACGTCCTCGTTGATCTTGAAGGCGTTGGTGTGGCGCGAGATGGCGGCCGTGCGCTTGCGGTCGAGCCAGAACTTCTTGCGCGCCTCGGGGCTGATGGCAACGAAGCCCTCGCCCCTGCGCGAGTTGGCGATGCGCACCACCTCGCTGGTGGCGCGCGCCACGGCGTCCTGGTCGTCGCCCGCGATGTCGCCAAACAGCACCATCTTGGGCAGGCCCCCGTGCTTCTTGCTCTTGGTGGTGTAGCCCACGGCCTTCAGGTAACGGTCGTCCAGGTGTTCCAGGCCGGCCAGCACCACGCCCGAGCGCGCTGCTTCAGCGAACATGAAGTCCTTGATCTCGACGATGCTGGGCACCGCGTCCTTGGCGTTGCCGAAGAACTCCAGGCACACGGTGCGCGTGTGCCCGGGCATGCGGTGCACCACCCAGCGCGCGCTGGTGATGAGGCCGTCGCAACCCTCCTTCTGGATGCCCGGCAGGCCCGAGAGGAACTTGTCGGTCACGTCCTTGCCCAGGCCCTCCTTGCGGAAGGTCTTGCCCGGAATGTCCAGGCGCTCGGTGCGCACCAGGGTCTTGCCGTCGGCCTCGAAGGTTTTCAGCTCGAAGCTGGCGACCTCGGCGTCATGGATCTTGCCCAGGTTGTGGTCGAGGCGCGTCACTTCGAGCCACTGCGCCTGCGGCGTCACCATGCGCCAGCTGGCCAGGTTGTCCAGCGCCGTGCCCCACAGCACGGCCTTCTTGCCGCCCGCGTTCATGGCGATGTTGCCGCCGATGCACGAGGCCTCGGCGCTGGTCGGGTCCACGGCGAACACGTAGCCGCCGCGCTCGGCCGCGTCGGCCACGCGCTGGGTCACCACGCCGGCTTCGGTCCAGATGGTGGCCACTTCCCGGTCGATGCCGGGCAGGCGCACCATCTCCACCTCGGTCATGGCTTCGAGCTTTTCAGTGTTGATGACAGCGCTGCGGTCGGTCAGCGGAATGGCGCCGCCGGTATAGCCCGTGCCACCCCCGCGCGGAATCACGGTGAGCCCCAACTCGAAGCAGCCCTGCACCAGGCGCGCCATCTCGGCCTCGGTGTCGGGGGTGAGCACGACGAAGGGGTACTCGACGCGCCAGTCGGTGGCGTCGGTCACGTGGCTCACGCGCGAGAGACCGTCGAACTTGATGTTGTCGCTGGCCGTCAAGCGCCCGAAGACGCGGCGCGCCTTCCGGCGCAGTTCCGCCACTTGCTGGAAAGAGGCATCGAAGCGTTGAACTGCGGCGCCTGCGGCCTTGAGCAGCTCGCCCACGAGCGCATCGCGACCGGCGTCGCTGTCGGGGGTGCGGCGCTTCTGCACCTCGCCCAGGCGATGCTCCAGCGCCTGCACGAGCTGGCGGCGGCGCTGGGGGTTGTCCAGCAGGTCGTCCTGCAGGTAGGGGTTGCGCTGCACCACCCAGATGTCACCCAGCACCTCGTAGAGCATGCGTGCCGAGCGGCCGGTCTGGCGCTCCTGGCGCAGCTGCTGCAGGGTGCCCCAGGCCTGTTCCCCGAGCAGGCGGATGACGATCTCGCGGTCGGAAAAGCTCGTGTAGTTGTAGGGGATCTCGCGCAAACGCACGGGCTCGGGGGCCTGCGCCATGAGGGCGGCCAACGCGGTGGGAGCATTCATTCGGTGAACCTGGGAAAGGGCGGTGCGCCCAGTGGCCTGGGGAACTCGGAATCGCTGATTTTAGGAAATCGGCGCACGGGCCGCTGGAGCCCGTGCGACAGAGGCTGCCAGCGGGGCTGGCCTGCCTGCGCTAGAACAGCACGCGGCAGCGCAGCGTGCCCGGCACCTGCTGGAGCTTTTGCAGCGCCAGTTCGGACGATTCGGCGTCGATGTCCATCACCACGTAACCGATGGCCTCGTTGGTCTGCAGGTACTGTGACGAGACATTGATCTGGTTGTCGGAGAACACGCGGTTGATCTCGGACATGACGCCCGGCACATTGCGGTGCACGTGCAGGATGCGGTGCTTGCCGCGCTGCGCGGGCAGCGCCACCTCGGGGAAGTTGACCGAGGAAATGGTGGTGCCGTTGTCGCTGTACTTGACCAGCTTTTCCGCCACTTCCAGCCCGATGTTGGCCTGGGCCTCCAGCGTGGAGCCACCGATGTGCGGTGTCAGGATGACGTTGTCCAGCCCGCGCAGCGGCGAGAGGAATTCGTCCTTGTTGCTGCGCGGTTCGACCGGGAACACGTCCACGGCCGCACCCAGCAGCTTGCGCTCCCGCAAGGCCTGGGCCAGCGGCTCGATTTCGACCACCGTGCCGCGCGAGGCGTTGATGAACACCGCGCCGGGCTTCATGGCGGCGATCTCGGCCGCGCCGATCATCCACTGCGTGGAGGGCAGCTCGGGCACGTGCAGCGTCACGATGTCGCTCGTGCCCAGCAGTTCATTCAGGCCAGCGGCCTGGCGCGCATTGCCCAGCGGCAGCTTGGCCACCACGTCGTGAAAGACCACCTGCATGCCCAGCGCCTCGGCCAGCACGGAGAGCTGCGAGCCGATGGCGCCGTAGCCGACGATGCCCAGCTGCTTGCCACGCACCTCGAAGGCGTTGTCGGCCGTCTTGAGCCAGCCGCCCCGGTGCGCCACGGCGTTTTTCTCGGGCACGCCGCGCAGCAACAGGATGGCCTCGGCCAGCACCAGCTCGGCCACGGAGCGGGTGTTGGAATACGGGGCGTTGAACACGGCGATGCCACGTTCCCGCGCTGCGTTCAGGTCCACCTGGTTGGTGCCGATGCAGAAGCACCCGATGGCCACGAGCTTGTGCGCGTGGGCCAGCACCTCGGCCGTGAGCTGGGTGCGCGAGCGGATGCCGATGAAATGCACGTCGGCGATGCGTTCGATCAGTTCGTCCTGCGGCAGCGCGCCGGAGAGGGACTCGATCTGGCTGTAACCGGCGGCCTGCAGCACCTGCAGGGCGGAGGGGTGCAGGCCTTCGAGCAGAAGGAACTTGATCTTGCTTTTGTCCAGCGATGTGGGGCTCATGGCGGTCCTGTGTCGGCGAAACCCTGGCCGCCGCTTGCGGGCGGCCGGCTTCTGAATGGCGGGCCATCCTAGCATGGTGCAGCGCACAAAACCGGGTTCTGGAGAGGCGCCACTACACGCGTCAGGGACAAGCCCCCATGCACCGCATCAGGGGGTTTACCCGCTGGAGAAAGGTGCCCGGCATGGTTAAAAAAGCGGCTTGTCTTCATGACAGACACCGTTCTGTCATATGCCCGCCCTACGATCCGGCGCTTATCCATTTGTGTGAGGAGATTCCCCATGAAATTCCGTTCTCTGGCTGTCTGCGCCGCTGTGGCCGTTCTGGGCAGCACGGCTGCGCACGCGCAAACCGAAATCCAGTGGTGGCACTCCATGACCGGCGGCCTCAACGACTGGGTGGTGGACATCGCCAATGGCTTCAACGCCAGCCAGAAGGATTTCAAGATCGTGCCCACCTACAAGGGCACTTATGACGAATCGATGACTGCCTCGATCGCCGCCTTCCGCGCGGGCAACGCGCCGCACATCCTGCAGGTGTACGAAGTAGGGACCGCCACCATGATGTCCGCCAAGGGCGCCATCATTCCCGTGGGCAAGGTCATGGCGGACGCAGGCTACAAGTTCGACCCCAAGGCCTACATTCCCGCCGTGGTGGGCTACTACACCGCACCCAGCGGCGAAATGCTGAGCTACCCGTTCAACAGCTCCACCACGGTGCTCAACTACAACAAGGACCTGTTCAAGAAAGCGGGCCTGGACCCCAACAAGCCGCCAGCCACCTGGCCCGAACTGGTCTCGGCCGCCGCCAAGCTCAAGGCCTCGGGGGTGAGCTGCCCGTTCACCACGAGCTGGCAGGGCTGGACGCAGCTCGAGAGCTTCTCGACCTGGCACAACACGCTGTTTGCCACGCAGAACAACGGCTTTGGCGGCACCAGCGCGCGCCTGGCCTTCAACAGCCCGCTGCATGTGCGCCACATCGAGAACCTGGCCAACATGGCCCAGCAGGGCCTGTTCCACTACCGTGGCCGGGGCAACAAGGCCGACGCGCCGTTCTACTCGGGTGAATGCGCAATGGCCACCGCCAGCTCGTCCACCTACGCCAGCATCAAGAAGAACGCCAAGTTCGACTTCGGCATCGCACCCCTGCCTTACTACCCGGACGTGCCGGGCACGCCGCAGAACACCGTCATCGGCGGTGCCTCGCTGTGGGTTATGGCAGGCAAAAAGGCGCCGGAGTACAAGGGCGTGGCGCAGTTCTTCCAGTACCTGACCAACCCCGAGGTGCAGGCCGCCAGCCACCAGCGCACCGGCTACCTGCCGGTCACCCTGGCTTCGTTCGAAATGACCGAAAAAGCGGGCTTCTACAAGCAGAACCCCGGCACCGACACGGCGGTCAACCAGATGATCCGCAAGACCACCGACAAGTCGCGCGGTGTGCGTCTGGGCAATTTCAACCAGATCCGCGCCATCATGGACGAGGAGCTGGAACTGGTCTGGGCAGGCAAGAAGACCGCCAAGGAAGCCCTGGACGCCGCCGTCAAGCGTGGCAACGAGCAGCTGGAACGCTTCCAGAAGGCGAACAAGGGCTAAACTTTCGCGCTGAAAACGCACGGCCGGGCACACACCCGGCCGTTTTTGATGAAAGAGGGCTGTCTTGACCACAGAAAAACGGGTTCGCTTCAAGAGCTGGTGGCTCCCTGCCGTGCTGCTCGCACCGCAGGTGGTGGTGATCGCCGTGTTCTTCTTCTGGCCCGCAGGGCAGGCGCTGGTGCAGTCGCTGCAACAGCAGGACGCCTTTGGCACCTCGGTCGAATGGGTCGGGCTGGAGAATTTCGAGCGGCTGCTGCAGGACGAGAGCTACCTCGCGTCGTTCAAGACCACGGCGGTCTTTTCGCTGCTGGTGGCGGTGCTCGGGCTGGTGCTCTCGCTCGCGCTGGCGGTGTTCGCCGACCGCGCGGTGCGTGGCGCATCGTTCTATAAGACGCTGCTGATCTGGCCCTACGCCGTCGCCCCGGCCGTGGCGGGCGTGCTGTGGCTGTTCATGTTCGCTCCGTCCATCGGCATCGTGAGCTACGCACTGCGGCAGATCGGGATCGAGTGGAACCACCTGCTCAACAGCAACCAGGCCATGGCGCTGATCGTGTTTGCCGCCGTGTGGAAGCACATCTCCTACAACTTCCTGTTCTTCCTGGCGGGGCTGCAGTCCATCCCCAAGTCGCTCATCGAGGCCGCCGCGATCGACGGCGCGGGGCCGTGGCGGCGCTTCTGGAGCATCGTCTTCCCGCTGCTCTCGCCCACCACCTTCTTCCTGCTGGTGATCAACATTGTCTATGCCTTCTTCGACACCTTCGCCATCGTGGACGCCACGACCGAGGGCGGTCCGGGCAAGGACACGGCCATCCTGGTCTACAAGGTGTATTACGACGGATTCAAGGCACTGGACCTGGGCGGCTCGGCCGCGCAATCGGTGGTGCTGATGGCCATCGTGGTGGTGCTCACCGTCATTCAGTTCCGCTACGTCGAGCGCAAAGTGAATTACTGACATGAAACACCCCCCTATGTCGCTTCGCTCCTTCCCCCCGCTCTCGCATCGCTGCGCGCTGCGGGCAGGGGGACGCTCCCAGCACGGCGGGGCGGCCCTTGCGCGGGAGCCCTGGCCTGGGCTGCGCCAGTTGCATGCGCTACGTATCCTGCATGCGCCGAATGGATAACTCATATGGTCGAACGCCGCCCTCTTGCCACCGCCATTTCGCACCTCGTGCTCATCCTGGGCGTAATCGTCGTCGCCTTTCCGCTCTACATCACCTTTGTGGCCAGCACGCACACCGCGCAGGAAATCGTGCAGGTGCCCATGCCGCTGCTGCCCGGCCCGCACCTGATCGAGAACTACACGCACGCCATCAACGGCACCAGCGGCAGCGCGGCGTCCACCGCGCCCGTGGGCCGCATGATGGCAGTGAGCCTGGTTTCGGCGCTGGTCATCGCCGTGGGCAAGATCGCCATCTCGCTGCTCTCGGCCTTCGCCATCGTCTATTTCCGCTTCCCTGGCCGCACGTTCTTCTTCTGGGCCATCTTCGTCACGCTGATGCTGCCGGTGGAGGTGCGCATCGGCCCCACCTACCAGGTGGTCTCCGACCTCGGCATGCTCAACAGCTACGCGGGCCTGACGGTGCCGCTCATCGCCTCGGCCACGGCCACCTTCCTGTTCCGCCAGTTCTTCCTCACCGTGCCCGACGAACTGGTGGAGGCCGCGCGCGTGGACGGCGCCGGGCCCATGCGCTTTTTCTGGGACGTGCTGCTGCCGCTGTCGCGCACCAGCATCGCCGCACTGTTCGTGATCCAGTTCATCTACGGCTGGAACCAGTACCTCTGGCCGCTGCTGGTGACCACCGACGAATCCATGTACCCCGTGGTCATGGGCATCAAGCGCATGATCTCGGGCGGTGACGCGGCCAACGACTGGAACATCGTCATGGCCACGGCCATCCTGGCCATGATCCCGCCCGCGCTGGTGGTGCTGCTCATGCAGAAATGGTTCGTCAAGGGTCTGGTGGATTCAGAAAAATAAGGCAAATCGGGCCCAAAGGCTTATCCATCAAGCGCTTCCAGCTATCAAACCAATAGTATCCCCATGGCTTCCATCTCCCTGCGCAACCTCGTCAAACGCTACGGCCACGGCCCCAAGGCCAACCAGGTCATCCACGGCGTGAACGCCGAAGTGGGGGACGGCGAGTTCATCGTCATCGTCGGCCCCTCGGGCTGCGGCAAGTCCACGCTGTTGCGCATGGTGGCGGGGCTCGAAGACATCTCCGGCGGCGAGATCGCCATCGGCAGCCGCGTGGTCAACCAGCTCGAACCGGCCGAGCGCGACATCGCCATGGTGTTCCAGAACTACGCGCTGTACCCGCACATGAGCGTGTTCGACAACATGGCCTACGGGCTGAAGATCGCCAAGGTGCCCAAGGACGAGATCAAGACCCGCGTGGACAAGGCGGCCAGGATTCTGGAACTGGGCCACCTGCTGGAGCGCAAGCCACGCGAGCTCTCGGGCGGCCAGCGCCAGCGCGTGGCCATGGGCCGCGCCATCGTGCGCCAGCCGCAGGTATTCCTGTTCGACGAGCCGCTGTCCAACCTGGACGCCAAGCTGCGCGCGCAGACCCGTATCGAAATCCAGAAGCTGCACCGCGAACTGGGCATCACCAGCCTGTTCGTCACGCACGACCAGGTCGAGGCCATGACGCTGGCGCAGCGCATGATCGTGATGAACGGCGGCAACATGGAACAGTTCGGCACACCCGAGGAGGTGTACC
>JANJVX010000056.1 GCA_024709845.1 Burkholderiaceae bacterium
CGTGCACCTGATCGGCGGGGCCGACAAGGCCGCCGAGCTGGATGCCAAGCGCGCCATCAAGCAGGGCACAGAACTGGCGCTGGGCCTGGACACGTCGGCCCGCAAGGAAGAGGCCGCCGCCCCGGCCCGTGGCATGGCGCCCGCAGTGGCTGCGAGCCTGGAGAAATGGCACGCGATGGTGGCTGAGGGCAACCTGGCCGAGCTGTCCTCCATCCTGCACCCCAAGGCGGTGTTCCGCTCGCCCATGGCGCACACGCCGTACCCCAGCGCGCAGGCGGTGCAGCTCATCCTGGGCACGGTGGTCAAGGTGTTTGAAGACTTCACCTACCACCGCCAGTTTGCCGATGCCGACGGCCAGAGCGTGGTGCTGGAGTTCTCGGCCAAGGTCAACGGCAAGGAGCTCAAGGGCATCGACATGGTGCGCTTCGACGAGGAGGGCAAGATCGTCGATTTCGAGGTCATGGTGCGCCCCATGAGCGGCCTGCAGGCCCTGGGCGAGGAGATGGCCAAGCGCCTGGCACCGTACCTGTCTGCCATGAAGAGCGTCAAGGCCTGATCAGGATACTATTGAATTGATAGCTTCTGGCGCTTGATGAATAAGCGCTGGAGGCCAAAAACATCTAAAAAAGGAGCCATGCATGCAGTTTGAAACGCTCGAAGTCTCGCTGGAGAACCACATCGCCACCGTGCGCCTGAACCGCCCGGACAAGGCCAACGCCATGAACGCCACCATGTGGCAGGAAATCCGCCAGGCCTTCCAGTGGGTGGACACCACGCCCGAGGCCCGCGTGGCCGTGCTGCAGGGCGAGGGCAAGCTGTTCACCGCCGGCATCGACCTGCAGATGATGATGGGCCTGGGCCCGCAGATCCAGAACGACTGCGACGGCCGCACGCGCGAGGCCCTGCGCCGTGTCATCCTCGATCTGCAGGACACGCTGACCAGCCTGGAGCGCTGCCGCAAGCCCGTGCTCGCGGCCATCCACGGCGGCTGCATCGGCGGCGGCATCGATCTCGTCACCTGCGCCGACATGCGCTACGCCAGCAGCGACGCCTATTTCACCATCAAGGAGATCGACATCGGCATGACCGCCGACGTGGGCACGCTGCAGCGCCTGCCCAAGCTGGTGGGCGAGGGCATCGTGCGCGAGTTGGCCTACACCGGCCGCCGGTTCGATGCGCAGGAGGCCAAGGAGATCGGCCTGGTGAACCGCGTTTTCGAGAGCCGCGAGGCACTCTACGCCGGTGTGCACGAGATCGCCGCCACCATCGCCGCCAAGTCGCCGCTGTCCATCCGCGGCACCAAGGAGATGATCACCTACGCCCGCGACCACTCGGTGGCCGACAGCCTGAACTACATCGCCACCTGGAATGCCGCCATGCTCATGAGCCAGGACCTGACCGAAGCCATGATGTCCAACATGGCCAAGAAGGCTCCGACTTTCAAAGACTGAACGAGCGCACAGGAGGGTGGTTGTGGCAGCCCTCCTGCAGTGCCTGGGTCAGGCTCAGTGGCTGGTGCCCTCGGAGCGCGTGATCTTGTTGTGCAGGTTGTACTTGCCCACCGGCTTGTCCATGGGGATGCGCTTGACCTCCTTGAACGTGGCGGCATCGAAGACGATGATCGCGCCGCCGTCGGCCTTGCGCTCCCACAGGCTGGCCAGCACGTACTTGCCGTCGCGCGTGAACTCCACGTGCGCCAGGGTCTTGCCGGGGTCGGTGCGGATGTCGGCCACGCGCTCCAGCGTGCGCTTGTCGATCACCTGCAGCGTGTCCTTGGCCTTGGGCGACATCATCGAGTCCGTCCAGGCATAGGGCGTGTTTTCGTGGCTGCGCATGAAGAAGCCGGGGCCCAGCGTGGGGATGGTCTTGACCGTCTTCCAGGTCTCCAGGTCGATCACCGTCACCTGGCTCTCGTGCAGGCTGGGCGTGGCCATCACGGTGCGCTCGGGCGCGCCGGGCTGGGGGCGGTATTTCCAGGTGATGCCCGAGCCCAGGTGCGGCATGCCGGGAAGCTGCAGGTCGGCGATCTTCTTGCGCACGTCGAGGTGGATGACCTGGCCCTTGCCGGCCTCGCGGCTCGCACCCATGAGCTCGTCGTAGCTCTGGGTGAAGAAAAAGTCGTCGATCGGCTCCGACAGAAAGGTGCGGCGCGGGTTCAGGAAGCCGGGGATGAAGGCGCCTTCCTTGTAGAGGAAATCGTGGATGACGCCGATCGGCACGTCCTCGGACTTGGGGTTGTAGCTGATCTCCCAGACCTCGGGCACGTCCTTGAGCGCCGCGATGAAGCTCTGGCGCGGCGCGGCGTCGTACACGGCCGAGACGCGTGAGCTGAGTTTGCGGTCCTTGTTCAGCACCTGGTGCACCTTGAGAAGGTTGAGCTCCGCGTCCAGCAGCACCAGCGTGTGCGGCAGGTAGTTGGCCACCGCCACGTACTTGCCGTCGCCCGAGACGGCCAGGTTGCGCGTGTTGATGCCCGCACGCACTTCGGTCACCACCTTCAGGTTCCAGATGTCGAACTTGGTGATCCAGCCATCGCGCGAAGCGAAGAACACGTAGCGCCCGTCGGGCGTGAACTTCGGGCCGCCGTGCAGCGCGAAGCGCGAGGCGAAGCGGTGGATGGGTTCGAGCTTGTCGCCATCGAGCACGGTGACATGGTTGTCACCCGTTTCCACCACCATGAAGAGGTTCATCATGTCCACGCCCTGGAAAATGGGCGCAGGCTTGCCGGGCAGGCTGCCCGGCGCGTGGTGCACGATGCGCGAGGCCTTGATGTCGTCCTCGGTCATCGTCGGCGCGGGCACCACCGGGGTGTAGATGTACTCGGTCAGCGCGGCAACCTGCGCCTCGCTCAGCTGGCTGGCGAAGCCCGGCATCTGCGTGGCCGCGCGGCCTTCGCGGATGACCTTGACCGCCTCGGGCTTGCGCAGGCGCGTCAGGCTTTCGGGCAGCAGTGCGGGGGCTGATTGGCCCAGCCGACCCACGCCATGGCAGGCGGCGCAATGCTGCTGGAACAGGGCGGCAGCGTCTGCTGCATGGGTGGGCAGGGCGGTGGCCAGCAGCAGGACGCTGGCACCCAGGGCTGCCGTGGCGCGCAGCAGGGGGCGGACCGGCAGGGCGAAGGGAATGGTGAGGGCAGGGGTAGGCATGGGATGTCCGTTGCGTCGGCCTTGCAGGCGCATGGGCGCCGTGCAGGCAGTGTTACTTGGTGCCGAAAATCCGGTCGCCCGCGTCACCCAGGCCCGGCAGGATGTAGCCGTGGTCGTTCAGCTCGCGGTCGATGGCGGCGGTGTAGATCGGCACGTCGGGGTGGGCCTTCTGCAGCGTGGCGACGCCCTCGGGTGCGGCCAGCAGGCAGACGAACTTGACCGAACGGGGGGCCAGTTTCTTCAGCCGGTCGATGGCGGCA
>JANJVX010000106.1 GCA_024709845.1 Burkholderiaceae bacterium
ATCCGCGTGCAGGCCACGGGCGTACCCGTGGGCCTGGGCGAGCCGCTGTTCGACAAGCTCGACGCCGACGTTGCTTACGCAATGATGGGCCTCAACGCCGTCAAAGGCGTGGAGATCGGTGCGGGCTTTGCCAGCGTGGCGCAGCGCGGCACCACGCACGGCGACTCGCTCACGCCCGAAGGCTTTGCCAACAACAACGCGGGCGGTGTGCTGGGCGGTATCAGCACCGGGCAGGACATTGAGGTCAGCATCGCCATCAAGCCCACCAGCTCCATCCTGAGCCCGCGCGAGTCCATCGACATCCATGGCCAGAGCACCGAGGTGGTCACCAAGGGCCGCCACGACCCCTGCGTGGGCATCCGCGCCGCTCCCATCGCTGAGGCGCTGCTGGCGCTGGTGCTCATGGACCATGCGCTGCGCCACCGCGCGCAATGTGGTGACGTGGTGCAGGCCGTGCCGCCGATACCGGGCGCACGGGCATAAAGTCCTGGCGGCGGGTGTTCAGCGCCCGCGCAGCACGCCCAGCAGGCGCAAGGGATTGAAGCCGGTGACCAGCGCGGTGGCCAGCAGCACCAGCGCACCGCCCCACAGCATGCCCACCCCCAGCGGCTCGCCCAGGAACAGGCTGCCCCAGGCCACTCCGAACAGCGGGATCATGAACGCCGAACTCATCGCCGCCACGGGCGAGATCTGGCTGAGCACGCGCAAATTGAGCCAATAGGCCAGGCCGGAGGTCACCACCCCCATCACCGCCACGGCCAGCAGCGCGGGCAGGGTGAACTGGGCTTGGTGCCAGTCCCACACCGCGCCCGGCACCAGCAGCACCAGCGCTGCCGCATGGATGCCTGCGGCAATGGCCAGTGGGCTGATGCGCTGGGTGGCACGCTTCATCCAGGGCGTGCACACGCCGTAGCAGGCGGCTGCGGACATGCAGGCCAGTGCCGCCAGCAGCAGTGTGGGCGATGGCTCCACCGGCCCCAGCCGCACGATCAAGGCCACACCGGCAAAACCGCACGCGCAGCCCAGCCACTTGCGCAGCGAGAGCGTGTCCTCCTTCATCCAGGCCGAGGCCAGCACGCCAAACGGCACCACCATGGTGTTGAGCAGCGCGCTGTAGCCCGCAGGCAGGTGCAGGGCGGCATAGGCGTAGAGCAGGAAGGGCAGGGCGACGGTCAGCGTGCCCAGGCCCGTCAGTTCACGCCAGTGGCGCCAGGGCCAGGGCTCGCGCGTGGCGCGCATGATGGCCACCAGGGTGAGCGTGGCCAGCCCGATGCGCAGCGCCGCAGCTACATGGGGGCCCAGCGCCGGGCTGGCGATGCGAATGAACAGAAAGGAGGCGCCCCACAGGGCGGACAGCAGCACAAGCTGCAACAGATGGCGGGTTCTCACGGCAGTGCCATTGTGCCGGGGCGGGGTCAGGGGTGCCGTGCTGTACGTGACAGTATTGACTACAAAAATGGCCTTTTAGCCCGTGTATAAAGCGCCAATAGCTATCAAAAATATAGCGATTGGTCGGGGCGGATGCGGGGGGAGGTGTGCCTGGCCAGATTCACTGGCGCACTTCGTCCACCAGGGTCTTGAATTCGTCGATGTCCTCGAAGCTCCGGTACACGCTGGCATAGCGAATGTAGGCCACCTTGTCGAGCTTCTTGAGCTCGCGCATCACCAGCTCACCAATGCGGCTTGACGGGATCTCACGCTGGCCCAGGTTGAGAAGCTGTTCTTCAATGCGTTCGATGGCCGAATCCACCTGCGTCGTGCTGACCGGACGCTTGCGCAGCGCAATGCTGAACGAGCCCATGAGCTTGGCCCGCGCGTATTCGGTGCGGCGGCCATCTTTTTTGACCACGCTGGGAAAGCTGACCTCGGGCCGCTCGTAGGTGGTGAAGCGCTTTTCGCACGAGGCGCAGCGGCGCCTGCGGCGGATGAAGTCCCCGTCCTCGGACACCCGGGTCTCGACGACCTGCGTCTCCTGGTGGCTGCAGAACGGGCACTTCATGGGGCGTGCAGGTGCGCGGGCCGGATCAGCGGTAGACCGGGAAGCGCGCGGTCAGGGCGTTGACCTTGGCGCGCACAGCGGCGATGTTGGCCTCGTCGCGCGGGTTGTCCAGCACGTCGGCGATCAGATTGGCCGTGGCGCGGGCTTCTTCTTCCTTGAAGCCGCGCGTGGTCATGGCGGGGGTGCCGATGCGCACGCCGCTGGTCACCATCGGCTTTTCCGGGTCGTTGGGGATGGCGTTCTTGTTGATGGTCATGTGAGCCTGGCCCAGCACGGCCTCGGCTTCCTTGCCGGTGATGCCCTTGGCGCGCAGGTCCACCAGCATCACGTGGCTTTGCGTGCCGCCGGACACAATGCGCAGGCCGCGTGCGGTCAGCGTTTCGGCCACCACCTTGGCGTTCTTGGCCACCTGCTCCTGGTAGGCCTTGAATTCGGGCTGCAGTGCTTCCTTGAAGGCCACGGCCTTGGCGGCGATCACGTGCATCAGCGGGCCGCCTTGCAGGCCGGGGAAGATGGCGCTGTTGATGGCCTTCTCGTGCTCGGCCTTCATCAGGATGATGCCGCCACGCGGGCCGCGCAGGCTTTTGTGGGTGGTGGAGGTCACCACGTCGGCGTGCGGCACCGGGTTGGGGTACACACCGGCGGCGATCAGGCCGGCGTAGTGGGCCATGTCCACCATGAAGATCGCGCCGATTTCCTTGGCCACCTTGGCGAAGCGGGCAAAGTCGATGTGCAGGCTGTAGGCCGATGCGCCCGCCACGATCAGCTTGGGCTTGTGCTCGCGGGCCTTGGCTTCCATCGCGTCGTAATCAATGGCTTCGTTGGCATCCAGGCCGTAGGAGACCACGTTGAACCACTTGCCCGACATGTTCAGCGGCATGCCGTGCGTCAGGTGGCCGCCCTCGGCCAGGCTCATGCCCATGATGGTGTCGCCGGGCTTGAGGAAAGCCAGGAAAACGGCCTCGTTGGCAGAAGCGCCGCAGTGGGGCTGCACGTTGGCGGCATCGGCGCCGAAGAGTTGCTTCACGCGGTCGATGGCCAGCTGCTCGGCCACGTCCACATGCTCGCAGCCACCGTAGTAGCGCTTTCCGGGGTAGCCCTCGGCGTATTTGTTGGTCAGCTGAGTGCCCTGCGCCCACATCACGGCGGGGGAGGCGTAGTTCTCGCTGGCAATGAGTTCGATGTGCTCTTCCTGGCGCTTGTTCTCGGCCTGAATGGCAGCAAAGAGTTCGGGGTCGGTTTGCTCGACGAGGATGTTGCGGTCGTACATGGTTTGGCAGTCCTGAGTATTGGTATCCCTTGAAGCAAGGGCTGCCCAGGCGAACGGCGGAACGCAAAGGCACGGGCTTCTGCGGCACGCTCCCCAGTGGTTCACAAGAGGCAAGCCCTTGCTGGTTTCCACGTCAGCGGCAGGCTCTGTAGGAGCCCGCGCCTATCGCCAGTCGCGTGCCCTGCTAGTGTAACTGAGCCGGTGCGGGCGTGCCGTCCAGTCCCCTGGCAAGGCGTGGTGTCGGGGAGGGGTCAGAGATTGGAGGTGGACAGCAGGGCCACCTTTTCGCCGGTGGTGCTGGCAGCTGCGGCAGGTGCTGTGACGGGCATGGACTGGGGTGCCTGGCTGGTGAGCGTCGGGGCCGCTGCGGGAGGGGCCGGCATGGTGGGCACGGGGCGGCCGGTTGCCACCTGGCTCAGCCGGAAATGCTCGGCCAGCACCTTGGCCGCGTAGCCACCATCGTCGGGCAGGTTGGCTGCGCCTACGTAATAGCGCAGGCCGCCCTCAAGCGATCCGGCGCGGGCAATGCATTCCTGCAATACCTTGACGCCCACGCGCACGTTCGTCACCGGATCGAAGGCGGCCAGCCGGCCGCCGACGCTTTCATATTTGTCGGTGTGTACGCGGGTCATCACCTGCATCAACCCCTGTGCTCCGACCGGGCTTTGGGCAAAGGGGTTGAAGCCTGACTCGATCGCGATGATGGCCAGGATCAACGTGGGGTCGAGCTTGGTGCGTGCACCCAGCTCATAGGCTTCCGCCACCAGCAAACCAAGGGGCTCTGGAGCCACGCGGTACTTCTTGCTGAGCCAGAAGGCCACGCGGGCCTGCTCCTGGGGCAGTTCCTGGGGGTTGACGGCCAGGGTCCGGTCGCTGGGCTCCAGAGGCTCGGCCAGGGGGCCCAGCAGCGCAATCTGTCGCGCTTGCAGCCAGTCCATCAGCTGGGCCTCGCCAGCCTGGCGCAGGTCGGGGCGTGCCGTCAGTGCAATGGCCACGAAGGCCACAGCCAGGCCCAGAAGGGCGAAGCTGTTGTGGGTGATTTCCAGAAAACCTTCGGTCACGTCGGCGGCAAAGGTGCGCACTCCGGAAACCATTTTTCCTGTCGCTGTCATAGCTTTCCTTTCTGCGGCGGATCCGATCCCTTGCGGCACCACGAAGGGCGCAAGAGATCTGGGAGTTCACACCTGGATTGGTACGCCATCAAATTCGTGCCTGGCGTGTAGCACCTGCGAACACTGAATTGACTTAGCCGGTATCGGCAGCGGGTTGGGGTTTGTACTAGCTTTTGAGAAGCTGGCGGATTCTAGGAGGGTATTAAATGCCAAGTCAATACTAACAAAATCCATTGTTAGATAAATAAATAATTAAAAGTCTGTAAAAAATCACAGATTTTGAGTGATTTTCCCAATGAGAGGCTCAGCCAGAAGGGTGAAGGTCTGGAGAGCCGGGTCCAATTTCAATCGCTGCACGGTGGCTGATTGATGGGTTGATTTGTGCTTGCGGGCATTCTTTGCTAAGGTTCCATTGCCTCTTGATTGAAGGCATCGCCGGACGAAGCAAGGCCAACTGTCCAAGCATGCAGTGCAAAGACAGGTCAGGCGCCAAGCTTCCAAGGCAACCCCCTGGGGGCAATACCTTGCTCCCTCGCAGGCCGGACCTTTCTCTCCGTGCTGCGAACCCGATGGCAAAGACCGTTGTGTCAGCCGTCAAGCCCGGAAGAGTGGCTCGGTGCCGCTCCTCCGGGCTTTCTGTTTTCTGGCCGACCTTATGGTGCGGGCATGTGAAGGGCCTGGTCTGCCCCTCCTGGCATGGCGGATCAGGGGTCTTGTTTGCCTTGTGATGGGCGCCGGCGCGGGCAGCGTGGACGCGGGATGCAGGAACGACCCTTGACGTGGATGGGGGCGGCCCGTCAAATCCCGGTGAAAATAGAGCCTTCGCCCGCTGCGGCTGTGCCCGCAGGCTGTGTGTCATTTCCTGTTTCCCGGTCTTGGTCCGGGGGCTGCTTCCGTAGAGTCCATGTTTCCAATCTTTTCCCGCAACAAAATGTCCGACGCTCCCGAAACCACACCGGCTCCGGCCAAAGCCCCTGAAGCCCATCCGCTGGATGGACTGACGGGAGGTGCCTTCTCGGCTGCCACATCGGGCGAGCGCGCAGCGCGCATCCGTGAATGGCTGGCCACCCAGCCTGCACATGAGCAGTTGCAGGAAGTGTTCAAGGAACTCAGCGGCCGGGACAAGGGCGCAGCACGTGCCGTGCGCGAGCGTCTGGATGAAATCCGCCGCGCCAAGAATCAGGAGTCCATCGCCGCCGAGTGGGCCGAAAAGGCACAGGCCTTGCTTGCGGCCTCCAAGCTCAACATTGCCGATGCCCTGGCATGGCAGCGGGATGCGGCCAAGGCTGGGGCGCCGCTGTCGCGCGAGCCGCTGTCGCTGCTCAAGGTGCAGCTGGCCGACCGCGTCAAGGTGATTGAAGATCTGCAGCACCGGGTGCAGGTTCAGCGCGAGGCCGCCGTGTTGTTGGCCCAGCGTATCGAGGTCCTGTCCACCAAGTCCTGGCGCGACGCCCAGGCCGCGCAGGAGGTGCTGCGGACCGATGTGCAGCATTGGCAGGAGCAGGCGCAGGCGCTCTCGGGCGATACCAGCTGGCCCAGCGTGGAAGCGCGTTTTCCGCCGTTGCTCGACGCATCGCGCGCTCAGCTGCTCGTGGTCTGGGAAGCGTTCCAGTCCGCCGTGGCGCTGGCGGTGACGGCTGCGCAAGACCCGCAAGCCGCACTGCCCCCGGTGCCTGTATGGGCGGACGAGTTGCGCCTGGCGCGCGGCGTGCCTGCCGAGGCTGCCGTGGCGGCGGAGCGCCCGGCGCGCCCGGCCAAGCCCAAGGCAGACCCCGAAGTGGTGGCCAAGGCGGCCCAGGTGGTGAGCGAGGCGCTGGTCAAGCTGGAGCAGGAAACCGCCGAAGGGCATGGCAAGGCCAGTGCCGGTGCGGCGGCTGCCCTGCGTGTCGTGCTCAAGAACCATGGGCGGCACATCGACGCCGCACTGGAGCAACGCGTGCACACCGCCTTGGTGGCAGCGGGCGAGCTTGAAGGCTGGCAGCGCTGGAGCGCCGACCAGGTGCGCGAGGACCTGCTCGCCAAGGCCGAAGGTCTGCTCAAGCGCCCCGAAGGGCAGGCGCTGGGCGGCCGCAAGATGCAGGAAACGCTGCGCCAGTTGCGCGAACAGTGGAAGCAGGCCGACCAGGGGGGGGCGCCCAACCACGGGCTGTGGAAAAAATTCGACGAAGCCTGCAATGCGGCGCACAAGGTGGTGGAAGCCTGGCTGGACAAGATCCGCACCGAGACCGCTGAACACAAGGCACAGCGCCTGGCGCTGATCGAGGAGGTCAAGGCATGGGCCCAGGAGCATGCGGCCTCGGGGGACTGGAAGGCCGTCAACCGGGCCTTGCACCAGTTCGGTGACCGCTGGCGCGAGAGCGGCCATGTCGGAGAGAAGGTGTTTGCTGAATTGCAGCCCCTGTGGAAGCAGGCCCTGGCCCTGGCTGCACAGCCGCTGGAAAAGGCCCAGGCCGAGAGTCTGTTGCGCCGTCAGGCAATGATCGAGGAAGCAGGTGTCCTGGGCGCTGCACCGGTGCTGCGCATCGACGCCGTCAAGGCCTTGCAGCAGCGCTGGCAGGCTGAGGCCCATGGGGTGCCGCTTGATCGCCGTCAGGAGCAGAAGCTCTGGGATGCCTTCCGCAAGCCGATTGATGAAGCCTTCAACCGCAAGACCGCCGAGCGCGAGCGCGGCGCCTCGCAGGCCAGCGCGCACGACCGAGCCGTCCTGGACGCCGCCAAGGCCCTGGAAGCTGCCAACGCCGGTGGCGATGCGCAGCAGATCCGCGCGGCCATGCTGGCGCTGGAGGCTGCGCTGCGGGGCCAGGCCCAGGCAGCCGCCGCAGCGCAGGCAGAACCCGATGGGGCGGTAACGCCGGAGGCTTCCGAGTCGGCTCCTGCCGCCGAGGCCGAAACGGCCGAATCCGCCGATGCACCCCCGGCACCCCCTGCGGTACCCCGCCCGGCAGCGCGACCCGTGGTGGCGGTGCGTGGAGATGACCGTCCCGGCATGAAGAAGGAAGCCCCTGTGGCTCCGGGCCGTCCGGGCCGTCCTGGCGAGCGGCGCGATGCCCGCCCCGGCAGGGACGCCGGGCGCCCGGATGCGCGCGGCCTGCGGGACGACATGCGTGGCGGCGGCCGTTTTGAGGATCGCCGGCCGGTGGCGCAGGACCGTGGCCCCCGTTTGGGGGATGCGGCCTTCCGTGCGCAGCGCGAGGCGCTGGAGCATGCACAGCAGGCGCTCAAGAAGCTGGCGGCGCAAGCCCATGGCGAGGCACTGACCCAGCTTCTTTCGGCCTGGGAAAAGCGGGATGCCTCCCTGGTGCCCTCTGCGCAGGAACTGGGCAACCGCGTCTCGCCCGCTGTGCGCAGTGCCTGGACGCAGTCCTTGGCGGGCGCACCCGCAGGGGATGCACGGCAGGCCTTGCTGCGGCTCGAAATCGCGGCGGAGGTGCCCACGCCTGCAGAGCACCTGTCCGAGCGGCGCATGCTGCAACTGCAGCTGCTGACGCGCCGCAATGACCCCGCGCCTGCGGAAACCTGGGGACAGGACGCCGCGCGCGTGCTGGCCAGTGCCAGCGATGCCGCCAGCGGCCGCCGGCTGCAGAATGTCCTCAAGGCCCTGTTGCGCAAGTAAAAAAGGCAATCAGTACGCGGTGCCCGGCTTGGCAGGGTCGCCTTCTGCGGGCCGCCCGCTGAACTGCGCGCGCAGTCTGCGTGCTGCCTGGGCGAACACCAGCACGTCGACCCCGACAGCCACGAAGGTGCAGCCCAGATCAAGGTAGCGCTGGGCGAGCGCCGGGTCGGATGTGAGCGTGCCCGCTGCCTTGCCACTGGCAAGAATCGTTTTCATCGCCATCTCGATCGCCGACAGCACGTCCGGATGGCCGGGGTCGGTGGGGTGGCCCATGGAGGCTGCGAGGTCGGCCGGCCCGATGAAGACGCCGTGCACGCCATCGACGGCACAGAGGGCCTCCAGGTTGCGCAAGGCGGTCACCGTCTCTGCCTGGACGAGCAGGCAGACCTCGTCGTTTGCTACGGCCATGTAGTCCGAACGGTCACTCCATCGCGACGAGCGTGCAATGGCGCTGCCCACGCCGCGCATGCCTTGCGGCGCATAGCGCATGGCGGCGACGATGCTGCGCGCCTGTTCGGCGGTGTCCACCATGGGCACGAGCAGTGTCTTGGCGCCGATGTCCAGCACCTGCTTGATGAGGGTGGCATCGCCATGCGCCACACGTACCACCGGCTGGGAGGGATAGGGTGCAAGCGCCTGCAGTGCGGCCAGCGTTGAGCGCAGATCGTTGGGCGCGTGCTCGCCGTCGATCAGCAGCCAGTCGTAATGTGCCGTGGCGGCCACCTCGGCCAGATAGGGGGCTGCCATGGAGAGCCACAGCCCGATCTGGGGCTGGCGGGTGGCAAGTGCTGTCTTGAACGGGTTGTGGGCGGGCATGGTGTGGTGCCTTCCTGGTGAGCGGGGCCGCATGCCAGCCGACCCCGGTGGTTGTTGAATTTTGGTCAAATATGCCTCAAATGACCACCCATCAAGCGCTGTAAGCTACTTTATTAGGAGCAATCGGCGTACTGGTGGAGTGGCGTCAGCCTTGCATGATGCGCCGCGCGATGGCCTCGCCCACGTCGGTGGTGCTGGCCGTGCCGCCCAGGTCCGGCGTGTGCGGGCCGCTCTTGAGAACCTCCTCGATGGCCGCCACGATGGCGTCGTGCGCCGCGCGGCCCGCACCCTGGCCTTGGGGCAGGAAGTCCAGCATC
The DNA here is from genome assembly GCA_024709845.1 of Burkholderiaceae bacterium. GTDB lineage: Bacteria > Pseudomonadota > Gammaproteobacteria > Burkholderiales > Burkholderiaceae_C > Simplicispira. The sequence goes on from JANJVX010000106.1 coordinate 9,128, forward strand.
AGCGCGCCGGACCACACCATGGCAATGGGGTTGGCGATGTTGCGGCCGTAAATGTCGGGCGCCGAGCCGTGCACCGGCTCGAACAGGCTGGGAAAGCTGCGCTCGGGGTTGAGGTTGGCCGAAGGCGCCAGGCCGATGGTGCCGGTGGTGGCGGGGCCCAGGTCGGAGAGGATGTCGCCAAACAGGTTGGTGGCGGCCACCACGTCAAAACGCCCCGGCTGCAGCACGAAGCGGGCGGTGAGGATGTCGATGTGCTGCTTGTCCAGCGTGACCTCGGGATACTGCCGCGCCACGTCTTCAGCACGCCGGTCCCACCAGGGCATGCTGATGGCGATGCCGTTGCTCTTGGTGGCCAGCGTCACATGCTTGCGTGGGCGGCTTTGCGCCAGGTCGAAGGCGAATTTCAGCAGGCGCTCGGCGCCGTGGCGCGAGTAGACCGATTCCTGGATCACGATCTCACGATCGGTGCCCTCGTACATGATGCCGCCGAGCGACGTGTATTCGCCCTCGGTGTTCTCGCGCACCACGTAGTAGTCGATATCACCTGGCTTGCGGCCGGCGAGCGGGCAGGGCACGCCCTCGAACAGGCGCACGGGGCGCAGATTGATGTACTGGTCGAACTCGCGCCGGAACTTGAGCAGCGAGCCCCACAGCGAGATGTGGTCCGGCACGGTGGCGGGCCAGCCCACGGCGCCGAAGAAGATGGCGTCCATGCCCGCGAGCTGCACCTTCCAGTCGTCGGGCATCATCTTGCCGTGCTGCAGGTAGTAGTCGCAGTGCGCCCAGTCGAAGGTGTGAAATTCAAGCGCCAGGCCGAAGCGTTGGGCTGCGGCTTCGACGGCGCGCAGGCCTTCGGGCATGACTTCCTTGCCAATGCCGTCGCCGGCGATCACGGCAATCTGGTAGGTGCGGGACATGGGTTTCCTTGGATGGGTCGGTAATGCCGCTCATTCTTGCAGGTTGAATGGGGGTGCCCGTGCCCTGCGGAGGTGTGAACGAACCCACCATGCCTGCTCATTCCGCCAAAACATACGCGCTCGTCGTTGCAAATGCGCGCCATAGCCTGAGCTATGGCTGTGCTTTGCACCTGGATCGGCCGCGGTTTCGCTGCCTGTTCGGGCACGCCGGATTCAGTCACACCTTCTGAGCACTCCTGTGCGCGCGCCGCGGTGTCCGGGCAGAGGGTCAGGTCGAGAAGACCCGGACGGCTTCCATCAGCCGGCGGGCCTGGTCACTCATGCTGTTGGCGGCGGCGCTGCTCTGTTCGACCATGGCGGCGTTCTGCTGCGTCATCTCGTCGAGCTGGGCCACGGCCATGCCCACCTGGGAAATGCCCGTGCTCTGCTCTTTCGAGGCGGCCGTGATCTCGGAAATGAGGTCGTTCACGCGGTGCACCTGGGCGACCACCTCGCTGATGGTCTGCCCCGCGTTGGCCACAAGGCGCGAGCCGCTTTCGACCTTCTCCGCCGAGTCATCGATGAGCTGTTTGATCTCCCGGGCGGCGGCGGCCGAGCGGCCAGCCAGGCTGCGCACCTCGCTGGCCACCACGGCGAAGCCCCGGCCCTGCTCGCCCGCGCGGGCGGCCTCCACGGCGGCATTGAGCGCCAGGATGTTGGTCTGGAAGGCGATGGAGTCGATCACGCCGATGATGTCGGCGATCTTGCGGCTCGAATCCGAGATCAGCGCCATGGTGGACACCACGTCGGCCACCACCTCGCCGCCCCGGGTGGCGGCCTGCGTCGTGGCATGCGCCAGCTGGCTGGCCTGCTGCGCCGAATCGGAATTTTGGCGCACCGTGGCGGTCTGCTGTTCCATGGCCCCGGCGGTCTGCTGCAGGTTGGAGGCTGTCTGTTCGGTCCGGCTCGACAGATCGTTGTTGGCCTGCGCAATCTCCTGGCTGGCCAGCTGCACACCGGATACCTGCTCGTGCACGTCCGCCACCAGCGACTGCAGGTTCAGGCCGGATTGGTGGATGGCGCGTGCCAGCAGTCCGATTTCATCGCAGCGGTTCAGCTCCAGGCTGCTGGCGGCCTCGCCGCTGGCCACCATTTGCGCGGTTCCCAGGATGTTTTTCAGTGGAGCCGTGATCTGCGCCTCGATGAACCAGCCACACAGCAGCAGGCTGACCGCCAGCAGCGCGCCCAGTGCAGCCAGTGCCGTGCCACCCAGGCCCGAGAGCACCAATGCGGTACCAAGCACAGCCGCTACAGCCAGCAGCGGCAGGCGAACGCGCCAGGCGGTGGGCAGCAATTGCAGGGCGCTGGCCCAGCGCATCAGGCCCGTGCGCACGATCAATCCGCGGTGGAAGGCCAGGCCTGCGGCGCGCCCCGCGCGGAACCGCTGGTAGAGCGTTTCGGTGGCCTGGACTTCCGCGCGCGAGGGCTTGGTGCGCACCGACAGGTAGCCCACCAGCTGGCCGTTGCGGCGCATGGGCGTGGCGTTGGCACGCACCCAGTAGTGGTCGCCATTCTTGCGGCGGTTCTTCACCAGGGCCGTCCATGACTGCCCCTCCTTGAGGCTGCGCCACATGTCGGCGAAGGCTTCTGGGGGCATGTCGGGGTGGCGCACCTGGTTGTGCGGCTGGCCTATCAGCTCATCCAGTTCGAACCCGCTGGTGCGGATGAAGGCCGCGTTCGCGTAGGTGATGTGACTGCGGGTGTCGGTGGTCGAGAGCAGCGTTTCCGTGTCCGGGAACTGGTACTCATGCGGAGTGACGGGCTGGTTGTTGCGCATCGGAAGCCTTGCGGAGCAGGAGGAATGAAAGAGCGAAGTAATATCTTACATCAATTAATAAGATATTACATTGCAAGCCGAAATGGGGATAGAATCCGGTTTCATGGGCGGGACTGGACCGCAACGCCGCCGCGTCCATGTCCTCTTTTTTTCTGTCCGCCATCGCATTGCGCTCTACCGGTGAATCCCTCTCTGGAACCCTCCCATCGCAAACACCATGCCGCGCCGGCATGGATTGGTGGCGCGCCGGCGCTGCCCGGGCCGCTGGCCGCGAAGATGGCATGGTTTGATGACAGTGACGATTTCCTGCTGTCGCCCCAGGCGTTCGATTTCCCGTGCTATGTGGTTTGCCTGGAGCAGCGGGGCGTGCCGGGGCTGGACCTGATCCGTCTGATCCGCCGACGCAGCAGCGTGGGCATCCTGGCGATCAGCAACCCAGAGAATGAGGGGTTTGTTGCGGCGCTGGAGGCCGGTGCCGACATGGTGTTGCGCCAGGATGCACCCGAAGACCATGTACGGGCTGCCATCCGGGCGGTGGTGCGGCGCTCAGCGGGGGCTGCGCAGGCGGCATCCCAGGCGCCCTGGCAACTGCTGGAGGAACAGTCCGTCCTGCAGGCGCCCGATGGAACGCGGATTGCCCTGGGTGAGAGCGATCTGGCGATCATGCGCTGCTTCGCGCGCGCCGAAGGCGGCCGTGTGGCGCGCCGCGCGCTGATCGAAAGCCTGTGGGGCGATGGCAGGGAGTCCATGGACAACGCGCTGCACGTCACCCTTTACCGGCTGCGCAAGCGCATCGAGCAGGCGGGGCAGGCGCTGGTGCCGGTGCACAGCGTCTCCAAGGTTGGCTACGAGTTCCGGGCCCCGCTGGTGCGTGTTTGAGCGCCTTGCGGGCGCCATGGCGAGCGCGTGGGTGGGCTTTTACTGGGCGCCTTGGCTGTTGGCGGGCAGGCAGGGTGCCAGCATCTTGTCCATGACGCGCCGCGCACGCTCGGGGGGGATGTGCTGTCCGGCCAGGAGCTGCTGGATCAGGTCGTCCGCGCCAGGGGCCTCGAAGAAGGCCATGCTCCAGTCTCCGAAGCGGCGTCGTGTGGCCGGTTCCTCGATCAGCCGTGTCACGGCCTCGTGGCGCGGGTCTGCGTCGATCGCGGACATGGTGTCATGCAGTGCCCGGGAGGAACCTTCGAGCAACTGGGCGAAGTGCCCCCCCGAGAACAGCAGGATGCCGGTGACGCCGCGCTGCAGGTTCTGGCGGCGCGCGCTGGCCAGTATCTGTTCCACGTCCAGGGGGGTGGAGCGCGAGCGGCTGATGTAGAACAGCTGGCAAAGGTCGGGGGGCGGTACGGGGGTGGTCATGTCGTGGGCGTGGGTGCGCCTTGCATGATACGCAAATCAGAGGGGCTGCTGGCGCGCCAGCGGCCCATGGCGGGAGGTCAGCCCGCCAGCGCAGCCTTCACGGCGCCGGACACCTGGCCCATGTCGGCCTTGCCCGCCAGGCGCGTCTTGACAACGCCCATCACCTTGCCCATGTCGCCGGGGCCAGCGGCGCCCAGCTCCGCCACGATGGCCTGCACGGCGGCGGTCACTTCCTCGGCCGACATGCGCGCGGGCAGGTAGGCCTGCAGCACGGCCATTTCGGCCTTTTCCTTGTCGGCCAGGTCCTGGCGGCCCGCGCCCTCGAAGGCGGTGATGCTGTCCTTGCGCTGCTTGATGAGCTTGTCCACGATGGCCACCACGGCCACATCGTCGAGCGTGATGCGCTCGTCCACTTCCTTCTGCTTCATCGCGGCCTGCAGCAGGCGGATGGTGCCCAGGCGCTCGCTGTCCTTGGCGCGCATGGCGGTCTTCATGTCTTCGGTGATCTGGTCCTTGAGGCTCATGGCGGCTTCCTTTTTTTGGGTTAGACAGAGACGTATGGAGGGTCTGCCAAAAGGCTCTCTGGCTAGGCGTCAACGCCGCAGGCAGTAGTGTGCCTACGACAAGGCGGTGCAACGACGCCAGAAAGCCTTTTGGCAGACCCGAAAAGACAAAACCCGCGCTTGGCGTCCCTAGCGCGGGTTTGTGGGCGTCAATGAGAACGCCGGGCTGTGCTTAGTACAGCTTCTTGGGCAGCTGCATGCTGCGCACGCGCTTGTAGTGGCGCTTGACGGCGGC
>JANJVX010000113.1 GCA_024709845.1 Burkholderiaceae bacterium
CGCACGCCCACGCGCTCATGCGCGCGCACCCGCTGGCCAGTCTGGTGTCGAACGATGACGAAGGCTTTCCCTTCATCACCCACCTGCCGCTGCACCTGCAGGAGCGCGAGGACGGCCTGGTGCTGCTGGGCCACTGCGCGCGCGGCAACCCGCATTGGCGCTACCTGCAGCAGCGGCCCGAGGCGCTGGTGGCCTTCCTGGGCCCACACGCCTACCTCTCGCCCTCGGTCTACCCGGACCTGGCGCGCGTGCCCACCTGGAACTACCTCGCCGTGCACTGCCGGGTGCAGGCCACGCTGATCGAAGAGCCTGCTGCCAAGGACGCGCTGCTCAAGCAACTGATCGGTGACCACGAGCCGTCCTATGCGGCGCAGTGGCGCGCGCTGGGCGAGGAATTCGCGCACAGGATGCTGGCGGGCATCGTCGCCTTCGAACTGCGCGTGACGGATCTGCAGTGCAAGCTCAAGCTCAACCAGCACCGCAAGGAATCGCATGCCGCCATGCATGCAGCCTACTGCGAGGGCGATGCGGGCGCGCAGGGCCTGGCGCAGTGGATGCAGACGCTGGGCATGGTGCCCGCGCAAGAGGCTTGAGGTGCACGCCCGTGGGCCGTGAGTTTTTAATGGAAATGGCATCAGGCGCTTTATTCACAAGCGCCAATAGCTATTGAATCGATAGCATGCAAACCGATATGGACACGCACTGGATGCGCCTGGCCCTGGCCGAGGCCGAAGCCGCCGCGCGGGCGGGCGAGGTGCCCGTGGGCGCCGTGCTGGTGCGCGGCGGCGAGGTGATTGCCACGGGCCGAAACGCCCCGGTGGCGGGGCACGACCCCACGGCGCACGCCGAAATCGTGGCCCTGCGCGCAGCGGCGCAAAAGCTCGGCAACTACCGGCTGGAGGACTGCACGCTCTACGTGACGCTGGAGCCCTGCGCCATGTGCAGCGGCGCGCTCCTGCACGCCCGCCTGCCGCGCGTGGTGTACGGCGCGCCGGACCCCAAGACCGGCGCGGCGGGCTCGGTGGTCGATTTGTTTGCACAGCCCTTGCTCAACCACCAGACGCAGGTGCAGGGTGGGCTGCTGGCCGACGAGTGCGGTGCGCTGCTGGCCGGTTTCTTTCGCACGCGCCGCCTGCAGCAGCGTGCCGAGGCCCGGGCCGCGCACCCGCTGCGCGACGACGCGCTGCGCACGTCCGAGACGCGTTTTGCCGACCTGCCTGGCTATCCCTGGGCGCCTCACTACGTGAGCGACCTGCCCGCGCTGGCCGGCCTGCGCCTGCACTACCTCGACGAGGGCCCGCACGATGCGCCGCTGACCTGGCTGTGCCTGCACGGCAACCCGGCCTGGAGCTACCTCTACCGGCGCATGCTGCCCGTGTTCACGCAGGCAGGCCACCGCGTGGTGGCGCCCGACCTGATCGGCTTTGGCAAGAGCGACAAGCCCAAGAAGGAGGGCGCGCACACTTTCGCGTGGCACCGCCAGGTGCTGCTGGAGCTGGTGGAACGGCTGGATTTGCGCAACGTGGTGCTGGTGGTGCAGGACTGGGGCGGCATCCTGGGCCTGACGCTGCCCATGGCCATGCCGGAGCGCTTTTGCGGCCTGCTGGCCATGAACACCCTGCTGGCCACGGGTGAAGCGCCGCTGTCGCAAGGCTTTCTGGACTGGCGCGCGATGTGTGCCGAGAAACCGCTGTTTGGCGTGGGCCGCCTGCTCGGGCGCGGCAACCCGCACCTGGGCGTGGCGGAGTGTGCGGCCTACGACGCACCATTCCCCGATGCGGGTCACCGCGCCGCGCTGCGCGCCTTTCCCCGCCTTGTGCCCGACCAGCCAGATGCACCGGGCGCTGCGCTCTCGCGGGATGCGCGCGATTTCTGGCAGCACGCCTGGACGGGCCGCAGCCTGCTCTTTGCCGGTGCGCGCGACCCCGTGCTCGGCGTGCCGGTGATGCAGCCGCTGCAGCAGACGGTGCGCGGTGCGCCCCCGCTCGTCGTGCTGCCACAGGCAGGCCATTTCGTGCAAGAGCACGGCGAGGCGGTGGCGCGGAAGGCTGTGGAATACTTCCAGCTTTGAGCCACCCATGGAGCGGGCCCCAGAAGGGCCCGAACGCCTTGTCTTCCGAGCACGACCACGCACATTGCGGCTGCGGCCACGACCACGGCCCCAAGCACATCTACATCTATTCGCCGTCCAGCGCCGTGCGCGACAAGGCGGCTTTCCGCCGCGGCGTCAAGCGCCTGCAGGCCCTGGGGCATGAGGTCGAGATCGACACCGACGCGCTGGCCGTGCACACGCGCTTCGCGGGCGACGATGCCATGCGCCTGGCGGCCATCCACCGCGCGGCCGCCAGCGGCGCCGATGTGGCGCTGATCTCGCGCGGCGGCTACGGCCTCACGCGCATCCTGCCGGGCATCGACTATGCGGCCGTGGCGCGCGCCATTGAAAAGGGCACACGCTTCGTTGGCATCAGCGATTTCACGGCCTTCCAGAATGCCGTGCTGGCCAAAACTGGCGCCGTCACCTGGGCCGGCCCCGCGCTGGGCGCCGATTTCGGGGTGCCCGAGGGGCCGGACGACATCATGGAAGCCTGCTTCGACGACTTGCTCACCGGCCATGGCGAGGGCGCGGGCTGGCGCATGCCCAAGGAGCGCCGCCCGGCGGGCGTGCCCGAGGCGCCGCCGCCCGAATTCGAGATCCCTTCAGCCACGCTGTGGGGCGGCAACCTCGCGGTGCTCGCTTCCCTGGTGGGCACGCCGTATTTCCCGCAGGTCGACGGCGGCATCCTGTTCGTGGAGGACGTGAACGAGCACCCCTACCGCGTCGAGCGCATGCTCACGCAGTTGTTGCACGCGGGCGTGCTGGCGCGGCAGAAGGCGTTGCTGCTCGGACAGTTCACCAACTACAAGCTGGCGCCGCACGACAAGGGCTACAAGCTGCAATCGGTGGTGGACTGGCTGCGCGGACAGATCGGCATTCCGGTGCTCACCGGTCTGCCCTATGGCCATGTGGCCACCAAGGTGCTGCTGCCGGTGGGCGCCACTGTGGAACTGTCGGTGCTGGGGCGGGACGCGCTGATCTACTGGGGCCACACCCACTGAATGGCACAGACCGGCAGGCCCGGGCCTGCCGGTTCAACCCAGCGCAGCGGGCTGTGTCACCAGGTGGGTGGAGCGGTGGGCCGCATACAGCCCGAGCCGCACCATGGTGCGGTGGTTCAGCTCCACGGTTACGGCGTTGCGCGCCAGCGAAGACTGGATGCGCGGCTTGCCGCTGGCGGTCTGGTGCAACTGGGGTTCGCTCAGGTGGTTGTTGTGGCGGTCGAGCAGGCTGGCCACGACCGGCATGTTGGCCTTGTCGCTGCGGCGCAGCACCACGGCGGTGTCGCCATTGTCCAGCCGCACGAAGGTGCCTGGCGGGCACAGGCCCACGGTGCGCACCAGCACCAGGCCCACCTCGTCGCGCTCTTGCACCTCCTTGCCCACCAGTTCGCGCACCGAGTCGGTGGTGCTGCGGCCCGCGCGCGATTTGCGCGGGCTGATCATGGCGGCATAGCGGTCGATGGTGCCCAGCACGCGGGTGAGGCGGTCCACCGGGCTGAGCTGGGACAGGGGGGTGCGTTCGGACACCCGCGCATGGTGCTGGCCCACGAGGTCGAGCCACAGGTCGTTGGTGATGTGCAGCTGTGCCAGTATGTCCTGGCTGCGCAGGGGGTGGGCTGCAATGGCGTCTTTCTGTGCCGAGCTGGGGGGCTCGCGCTGCCCGGCCAGTTCGTCCTGCAGGGCCGTCATGCCGATGTTCATGGTGAGCGCAGCGCGCACCAGGGCATTGCGTTCATTGGCGGGCAGCTCGAACTCGCGCGCCATGATGTGGCACAGCGTGCCGCACACCAGTGCGTGCGAGGTGCTGTAGCCCACGGTGGACGTGGCCGCGAGCTGGAACATCAGGTAGAGCGCGGCATCGATGTCGTGCGTCACCAGGTCCTGCAGCCACTGGTCGAACTGGCGCACCTTGCCGGGAAAGTCCTGCACATGCAGGGGCCGGGCCAGCAGCACCGACAGGCCCGACTCCAGGTCGCCCCAGAGGCCCAGCAGGTCCTCGTATTCCTCGTCGTGCGCCGCGCGAGACTGATGCAAAGAAAGCATGGTGTTCAGTGACGCTTTTCGAGAACCATCTGGTCGTTGTTGCGGGTCATCTGGAACGACGCCAGAAAGCTGTTGCCCAGCAGCACATAGGGCATGGCCTGGGGCGTGACGATGGCATCGACATCAAAGACCTCGACTTCGCCGATGCGCACCGAATTGAGCCGGATGCGCCAGCCCTGCGCCACGCCATTGGCGGTGTTCATGCGCACGGGCTGACCGGTCTGGTATTCCAACCCCATGCGGTCGGCGTCGGGCTTGCCGATGGCCACCGTGGTGGCGCCGGTGTCCACCATGAACTGCATCATCCGGCCGTTGATCAGGCCCTGGTTGACGAAGTGGCCCCGGCTGTCGCTCATCAGAATGATCTTGCGCCCGCTGCCAGCGCGCGCGCCCACGCTCACGGGGGCTTCGCCCAGGCGCACGGTGCTGCGTGCTCCCTTGATTTCGATCACGGCCTCGTCGCGACCGACCGAAACCACCTTCACGCCCTGGTGGGTCTCGCCAGCGGCCACGCCGCGCGGCGCGGAGCCATCGACCACCAGCAGGGCCTTGCTGCCCAGGACACCCGCCAGCGACACTGCCTGCGACCAGGCCAGTCCCGGCGCCAGCAAGGCAGCCGCCAGCAGGGCGGAGGGCAGGGTGGCGCGGCGCGGCGGGAGCATGGCGTGTGCGGCCGCAGGGTCAGTCGCGGAAGTTGTTGAACGACAGCGGCATGTCGGTGATCTCCTTGCGGATCAGCGCCATGGCGGCCTGCAGGTCGTCGCGCTTGGCGCCGGTGACGCGCACCTTCTCGTCCTGGATGGCGGCCTGCAGCTTGAGCTTGCTGTCCTTGATGAGGCGCTGCAGCTTCTTGCCCAGTTCGGCGTCGATGCCGTTGCGCACCTTCACCACCTGCTTGACCTTGTCGCCGCCGATCTTTTGCGGCTTGCCGATGTCGAGGAAGCGCACGTCCACGTTGCGCTTGGTGAGCTTGTTGCGCAGCAGGTCCTCGACCTGGGTGAGCTGGAACTCGGCGTCGCCGAACAGGGTGATTTCCTTGTCCTTGAGTTCGACGGCGGCGGAGGTGCCCTTGAAGTCGAAGCGCGTGCCGATTTCCTTGGCCGCGTTCTCCACGGCATTCTTCACTTCGACGAAGTCGGCTTCACAGACGGTATCAAAAGACGGCATGGCGGGATATTTCTCCAGAAAACGGGTCGCCCAAAGGCCCGGTGCGACAATTCAGGCAATGTTAGTCGAGAAAAACGTCTCCCTGCAGCCCTACAACACCTTTGGCATTCTTGCGCGTGCCGAAACCCTGGTGCGCGTGCGTTCGGTCAAGGATCTGGAGCTGTTCCGGGCCGACCCGGTGCTGGGCCAGTCACCGTTTTTCGTGCTCGGCGGTGGCAGCAATGTGGTGCTGACCGGCGATGTCAGCGCGGTGGTGCTCAAGATGGAGATCCGGGGGCGGCGGCTGGTGCGCGAGACCCCGGCCGCCTGGATCGTCGAGGTGGGCGCGGGCGAGCCCTGGCATGACACCGTGGCCTGGACGCTGGAGCAGGGCTGGCCGGGGCTGGAGAATCTGGCGCTGATCCCCGGCACCGTGGGCGCGGCGCCGGTGCAGAACATCGGCGCCTATGGCGTGGAGCTGCAGGACCGCTTCGAGTCGCTCGACGCCCTGGACCTGGCCACGGGCCAGGTGTTCACGCTCGATGCCGCCCAGTGCGCTTTTGGCTACCGCGATTCCGTGTTCAAGCATGCGCCCGCGCTGCCCGGCGCGCCTGGCACCCTGCCGCGCGGCATGGGGCTGGGCGGGCGTGCGGTCATCACGCAGGTGCGTTTTCGCCTGCCCAAGGCCTGGAAGCCGGAACTGAGCTACCTGGAGCTGGAGCGCCGCGCCGCCGAAGCCGGCGCGGCCCAGCCCACGGCGCGGCAGGTCTTCGACTGGGTGTGCGAGATCCGCCGCACCAAGCTGCCCGACCCGGCCGTGCTGGGCAACGCCGGCAGCTTCTTCAAGAACCCCACGGTCACGCCTGAGCAGTGCCAGGACATCATCGCGCGCGACCCGAAGATCGTGCACTACCCCATGCCCGATGGCAGCGTCAAGCTGGCGGCGGGCTGGCTCATCGACGCCTGCGGCTGGAAAGGCAAGACCGTGGGCAAGGCGGCGGTGTACGACAAGCAGGCGCTGGTGCTGGTGAACCGCGGCCAGGGGCAGGACAGCGTGACCGGTGGCGAGGTCATGACGCTGGCCCGCGCCATCCAGACCAGCGTGTACGAGCGCTTCGGCATCCGGCTGGAGCCTGAACCCGTGGTGGTATGAGTTTTTGGCGCTGCTGCCTGCGGGGGTGGATGGCCGGGCTGTGGTGCCTGGCGGTGCCGCTGGCCGCGGCGCAGCAGCCGCTTAACGAGAGCGAGCGGGCCTACCTGAGTGCGCACAGCCCTTTGAGCCTGTGCGTGGACCCGGACTGGTGGCCCTTCGAGGTGATTGATGCCACGGGCCAGCACACCGGCATTTCCGCCGATCTGCTGGCGCTGGTGGGTGAGCGGCTGGGCCTGCAGTTCAAGCTGCATGTGACGCGCACCTGGGAGGAATCGCTGGCCGCTTCCCAGGCGGGCGAATGCCGCCTGATGAGCTTTCTGAACCGCACGCCCGAGCGCGAGCGCTGGCTGATTTTCACGGAACCCCTGCTCAGCGACCCCAACGTCCTGATCACCCGCGAGGACCACCCGTTCATTGCCGACCTGGCGACCCTGTCGGGCAAGACCATGGCCCTGCCCCGTGGAACGGCCATGATGGAGCGCCTGCGCAGCGACTATCCCAACCTCATCTTCGTGGGCACCGACTCCGAGACCGAGGCGCTCCAGATGGTGTCGGAGCGCAGGGCCGATGTGACGCTGCGTTCGCTCATCGTGGCGGCGCACACCATCAAGCACAACGGCTGGTTCAACCTCAAGATCTCGGGCCAGGTGCCCGGGTACGACAACCACCTGCGCGTGGGAGTGATCAAGTCCGAAACCGTGCTGCGCGATCTGCTGGACAAGGGCATCGCCACGCTCACGGCGCTGGACCGGTCGCGGGTGGTGGACCGGCATGTATCCATCAATGTGGTGACCCGGGTGGACACCGACTACACCGTGGTCCGATGGCTGCTGGCCCTGCTGGGCGCGGTGGCCCTGACCAGCCTTCTGTGGATGCGCCGCCTGCACCAGCTCAACACGCAGCTGCGCACCCTGTCGCAGACCGACGCACTCACCGGCCTGCTCAACCGCCATGGGCTGGAGAGTTCGTTCGCCCTGGATGTGGAGCGTGCCCAGCGGTTCTCGCGCCCCCTGGCGGTGCTGATGTTCGACATCGACCACTTCAAGCGCATCAACGACAGCAAGGGGCACCTGATGGGCGACAAGGTGCTGGCCGAACTGGGCCGGGTGATCCAGTCGGTGGTGCGGCAGGTCGATACGGTGTCCCGCTGGGGCGGCGAGGAGTTTGTGGTGATATGCCATGAGACCAGCACCGCGCAGGCTGTTCAGCAGGCCGAGCGGTTGTTTCAGCAGGTGCGCGTGCATGTCTTTCCGCACCAGCAGCCCCTGACCATCAGTGGGGGCGTGGCCACGGTGCGCGCGGGTGATTCGGTGGAAAGCCTGCTGGCTCGCGCCGACGAAGCCCTCTACCAGGCCAAGAGCAGCGGCCGTGACTGCGTTTGTGTCGAGGCGAGAGAGTGATTTTGCTATTAATTAAATAGCTTATTGCGCTTGATACATAAGCGCTAGAAGCCAAAAAGACCATGAAAAAACCGCCCGAAGGCGGTTTTTTCATGGGTGCGCGGGGCGCTGGACTTACTTGTCGTCGTTGCTGAGCTGCGGCAGCGGCGAGCCCTGGCCCAGGGTCAGCAGGCCCGACTGGGCGTAGGTCATCAGCTTGGCGCGCGTGTCCACGATGTCGAGGTTGCGCATGGTGAGCTGGCCGATGCGGTCGGCGGGCGAGAACGGCGCGTCTTCCACCTTTTCCATCGACAGGCGCTCGGGCGCGTAGGTCAGGTTGGGAGACTCGGTGTTGAGCAGCGAGTAGTCGTTGCCCCGGCGCAGTTCCAGCGTGACGGTGCCGGTGATGGCGCGCGCCACCCAGCGCTGGGCGGTTTCGCGCAGCATGATGGCTTGCGGGTCGAACCAGCGGCCCTGGTACAGCAGGCGGCCGAGCTTGAGGCCGTTCATGCGGTACTGTTCGATGGTGTCCTCGTTGTGGATGCCGGTCACCAGGCGCTCGTAGGCGATGTGCAGCAGCGCCAGGCCGGGGGCCTCGTAGATGCCGCGGCTCTTGGCTTCGATGATGCGGTTCTCGATCTGGTCGCTCATGCCCAGGCCATGGCGGCCGCCAATGCGGTTGGCCTCCAGGATCAGCTCGACCGGGTCGGTGTATTCCTTGCCGTTCAGGGCGACGGGCTGGCCTTCGTTGAAGGTGACCGACACTTCCTCGGCCTTGACCACGACATCGTCCTTCCAGAACGCCACGCCCATGATGGGGTTGACGATGCGGATGCCGCTGTTGAGGAACTCCAGATCTTTCGCCTCGTGCGTGGCGCCGAGCATGTTGGAGTCGGTGGAGTAGGCCTTCTCCGCGCTCATCTTGTAGCCAAAGCCTTCCTTGGTCATGAAGGCCGACATCTCGGCGCGGCCGCCCAGTTCGTCGATGAACTGCTGGTCCAGCCAGGGCTTGTAGATCTTGAGCGAGGGGTTGGTCAGCAGGCCGTAGCGGTAGAAGCGCTCGATGTCGTTGCCCTTGAAGGTCGATCCGTCGCCCCAGATGTGGACGTCGTCTTCCTTCATGGCCGACACCAGCATGGTGCCGGTGACGGCGCGGCCCAGCGGCGTGGTGTTGAAGTAGGTCACGCCGGCGGTGCTGATGTGGAAGGCGCCGGCCTGCAGCGCGGCGATGCCTTCGTGGGCCAGCTGCGTGCGGCAGTCGATCAGGCGGGCCTGTTCGGCGCCGTATTCCATGGCCTTGCGCGGGATGGCGTCGTAGTCGGGCTCGTCGGGCTGGCCCAGGTTGGCCGTGTAGGCGTAGGGCAGAGCGCCCTTGTTCTTCATCCAGCGCAGGGCCGCGCTGGTGTCGAGGCCGCCGGAGAAGGCAATGCCGACCTTCTGGCCGAGGGGGAGGTTCTGGAGGATGGTTGCCATGGAATGTTTCTCAAAAATGATAGCTGCTCGCGCTTGATGGGTAAGCGCTAGAGGCCAAAAAAGCTCTGAATTTCAGCCGAAGTGGCAGATGTAGTGGTAGGCCTCGGTCACGCGGATGTCGAACTTCGAGTTGCCGGGCACATTGAATTTTTCGCCGGGGGAGGACTTCACCCAGGCGTCGCTGCCGGCGAGCTTGTATTCGCACGAACCGGCCACGCATTCCATGATCTCGGGCGCGCCGGTGTTGAACGTCAGGGTGGCGGGCAGCACGACGCCGACCGACTTCTTCGTGCCATCGGGGAGGGTGATGCCGTGGCTCACGCACTTGCCGTCAAAGTAAACGCTGGCTTGGGTGGTGACGGACACGCCGTCGATTTTTTCGGTGGTCATGGGGAGGAGTGTGGTGCTGGGACAAACCATTGATTTTAGGCCACCGCCTTGCGCAGCCGCCCTAGGTGCGGCGGCACAAAAAAAGAGCCCGGCGGGCTCTTTCTGTACAAGGCCAGGTCAGCGATCGTAGGGGCTGTGCCGGTGCGACGGATAGGGGCGGTGCGGGCGATAGCGGTCCCGTTCATCACCGTAGTCGATGATCGTCACACCCGAAGGGCCTTGCGGCACCGCATAGGGCGATGTCACTACGCCCGGCTGGGCATAGGGGTAGGGCAGGGTGGAGTAGGTCTGGCCCCGGGGTGCGCCATTCGACAGGGGTTGCACCTGCACAGGCAGGTAGGGCCCCGGGTCGGTGGCCGTCTGCGTGGTGTATTGGCGCCCCGCGTATTCGTAGACCACGGTGTAACCCACGGTGCGGTCTTCGTAGGTGGTTTCGGTCCCGCAGCGTTGCACGACGTCGTAGCCTGGCGGCCTGCCCTGGCCTTCGATGTGGTTGCCCAGCAAGGCGCCACCAATCACCCCCAGGGCGGTGGCGGCCGCACGACCGCTGCCACCGCCGATGGCATTGCCTGCGGCTCCGCCCGCAAGGGCCCCCAGCACGGCACCGCCGCCTGTGGTGTGTGGAGCGCCGTAGACGGTTTCGTTGGTGCAGACCTGCCGGGGGTAAGCCACCTGCTGCACGATGGGCGTGGCCGAGATCACTCGCGCCTGCTCCTGGGCGGCTGCCAGGCCGCAGGCGGCCGCGAGGAGGGAAAACACAATCCGTTTTTTCATGGAGGGAGCCCTTTCAATTGCTATGCCCTTAACGCGCCACCCTGGGGAAAAGTTTAGAGGGGTCACACCAAGGGAACGCAAGTGCACCGTAAACCTGCGTAAAGAAATGTGCGGCCTCAACCGAGGCAGTCGTTGTGCGCGCATTGCTCCCATCGATCGGCATCAAACCCCACGGTCACCTGCATCGCACTGCCATGGCGCCATTCGACCACCGGGCGCTTGATGATGCTGGGTTGCTCCAGCATCAGGGAGCGGGCGCTGACGGCGTCGTGCACGGCGGCTTGCGTGGCGGCATCGAGCTTGCGCCAGGTGGTGCCCTGGCGGTTGAGCAGCTTTTCCCAGCCTGCCTGTTGTAGCCAAAGTTGCAGGTGCTCCGGTGGGACGCCCCGTTTTTTCAAATCGTGGAATTGATGCTCCAGACCTTGTGCGGTGAGCCAGGCGCGGGCTTTCTTGACGGTGTCGCAGTTGGCGATGCCATAGAGGGTGATGTCCGGGTTTTTCATGCCGCCATCATGCGACAGGCGGATGCTGGGCGACAATCCCAGGCTGTATGCATACGAAGATTCACTCCCTGGAAGGCTGGCTTGCGCACTGCGAACGCCTGCACCCGCACAACATCGACATGGGTCTGGAACGGGTGAGCGAGGTGGCACGCCGCATGGCGCTGCGCTTTGACTGCCCCGTCATCACCGTGGCGGGCACCAATGGCAAGGGCTCGACCTGCGCCATGATCGAGGCCATCGCCCTGGAGGCCGGCTACCGCACGGGGGTGTATTCGTCGCCGCACCTGGTGCACTTTCAGGAGCGCTGCCGGATTCATGGCGACATAGTCTCCGCAGAGGCGTTGCTAGAGCATTTTGCGGCCGTGGAGAGTGCGCGCACGCTCAACGGCAACGACATTTCACTGACCTACTTCGAGTTCACCACGCTGGCCATCCTGCGCCTGATGAGCCATTCGCTGCTCGACGTGGCCATCCTGGAGGTGGGGCTGGGCGGGCGGCTCGATGCCACCAACATCGTGGACGCCGATTGCGCGGTCATCACCAGCATCGACATCGATCATGTTGAATTTCTTGGCCCCGACCGCGAGAGCATCGGGCGCGAGAAGGCCGGCATCATGCGCACCGGACGCCCGGTGGTGGTCAGCGACCCGGTGCCTCCGCAGAGCGTGATCGACCATGCGCGCGAAATCGGTGCCGACCTCTGGCGCTTCGGGCAGGATTTCAACTTCTCCGGGGACAAGCAGCAGTGGGGCTGGGCCGGGCGCGGCCGGCGCTATGCGGGCATGGCCTACCCGGCGCTGCGCGGCGCCAACCAGCTCGTCAACGCTTCCGGGGCGCTGGCGGCGCTGGTGGCGCTGCGTGAGCGCCTTCCGGTCACGGCGCAGGCGGTGCGCAACGGCCTGTCGCTGGTGGAGCTGCCCGGGCGCTTCCAGATCATCCCGGGCCAGCCCACGCTGGTGCTGGACGTGGCGCACAACCCGCATTCGGTGGCGGCCCTGACGGCCAACCTGGATGCGATGGGCTATTTCCCCACCACCCATGCCGTGTTTGGCGCCATGGCCGACAAGGATCTGGCGCCCATGCTGGCCAAGATCGGCCCGGTGGTGGACCGCTGGTATTTCACCGATCTGCCCACGCCAAGGGCTGAAAGCGCCGCCGGGCTACAGCAGAAGTGGAATGCGCTGCAGATCGTCGCGGGCGGCCGTCGCGAGGTGCCTACCAGTACGCACGCAACCCCTGCCGACGCCTTGCAGGCCGCCCTGTCAGCCGCCGACCCGGCTGATAGAATCGTCGTCTTTGGATCCTTCCACACGGTGGGCGGTGTGCTGCTGAATGGCATGCCGCGGCTCCAGGCCAAGCATCTGGGCGCTTAGCCCGACACGGTAGTTGCAACTTCATGGCTTTTTTCCAGTTTCGGTGGCCCGGCCAGAAGGGGCAGGGCGGCAAGGCGTCCAAACCAGTGCGCCCCGTCCGCGCCGAAAGCATTGAGGCCATGCGCCGCAGGGCCCGCCATCGGCTCATTGGGGCGGCGCTGCTGGTGCTGCTGGGCGTGGTGGGTTTCCCCGTTCTTTTTGATACCCAGCCTCGCCCCATTCCAGTCGATATTTCGATCGAAATCCCGGATCGCAACAAAGTCGCACCACTTGTGGTGCCCGCAGCGGTGCCGACGGAGCCCGCACCCTCCGTCGCTCCTGCGGCGGTACGGCGCGAACCCGAGGCCCCGAGCCCGACGGGCGTCGCCACAGGAAGTAACGTGCTTGCCAAGCCTGCGTCCACACCCGAGGTGGGGGCTCCCGTGGTGGCCACCCCGGCTGCAACCCGCGTGGAGCCCAGGGCTGATGCCCGGCCCAAGCCGGCTGAAAGTACCGAAACCCGTGCGTCACCGAGCGACGAGGCTGCCCGTGCGCGGGCCTTGCTGGAGGGGCGATCTGCCGGCCCTGCGGCGGCAGCGGCGCCATCCTTGCCGGACAAAGGCCGTTTCATCGTACAGATTGGCGCCTTCGCAGATGCCGGCAAGGCACGCGAAGTGCGCCTGAAGCTCGAACGTGCTGGGATCAAGACTTACACCCATGTGATTGAAACCCCGGACGGCAAGCGCATCCGGGTGCGTGTGGGGCCGTTTGACGGCAAGGCCGAGGCCGAGAAGGCTGCGGCGCGCATCAAGGGGCTGAACTTGCCGGTGTCGATTTTGTTGCTGTGAACCGGATGGCCTTTGCATGGCAGCCCTTGACTGGATTTTTGTGGCCCTGTTGCTGGCGTCCATGCTGATAGGGGCATGGCGCGGGCTGGTCTACGAGGTGTTGTCGCTGGCGGGCTGGGTGGTGGCTTTTTTGGTGGCGCAGTGGTTTGCGGCGGACGCTGCGGCATGGTTGCCAATGGACGGAGCACAGGAGACGGTGCGGTATGCCGCAGGGTTCATCCTGGTGTTCGTTGTGGCCATTTTTGCCTGTGGCTTCCTGGCGTGGCTGGGCAAAAAACTGGTGGAGGCTGTGGGCCTGCGGCCGGTCGATCGCACGCTGGGGGCCGCGTTTGGCGTGCTGCGCGGCGTCGTTGTGCTGTTGGTGCTGGTGGTGATGGCGGGTCTGACGCAACTCCACGAGGCCGCTTGGTGGCAGGAATCCCGGGGGGCGGCGCTGTTGTCGGGCGTTCTCAACGAGTTGAAGCCGGTGTTGCCGCAGGAATTGGGGAAACATCTTCCGGCGTGAATCGATGGATGGAGTGGATGGATGGGCCTGTGCCCGGCCCTCCAGCGTAGTGGTGCGATGCGGGACGGGTCCCGCAAATGGATGGAATACATATGTGTGGAATCGTTGGCGTCATCAGCACGTCTCCTGTCAATCAGTTGATTTATGACGCGTTGCTGCTGCTGCAGCACCGCGGCCAGGATGCAGCCGGAATTGCCACGCAGCAGGGGCGCAAGTTCTTCATGCACAAGGCCAAGGGCATGGTGAAGGACGTGTTCCGCACCCGCAACATGCGGGCGCTGCCCGGTAGCTGTGGTCTGGGGCAGGTGCGTTACCCCACAGCCGGCAATGCGGCCAGCGAGGAAGAAGCGCAGCCCTTCTACGTCAATGCGCCCTTTGGCATCGTGCTCGTGCACAACGGCAACCTGACCAATGCGCAGTCGCTCAAGGCCGATCTGTTCAACACCGATCACCGCCATATCAACACCGAGAGCGATTCGGAAGTCTTGCTCAACGTGCTGGCCGACGAACTGGACAAGGCGACCCGTGGCAAGGCATTGCAGCCGCAGGATGTGTTTGCGGCCGTACAGGCCGTGCACAAGCGCATCCGGGGTTCGTATGCGGTGATCGCGCTCATCGCCGGACATGGCGTGCTGGCCTTCCGTGACCCGTATGGCATTCGCCCGCTGTGCATCGGCCGCAGCCCCGATGGCACGGTGATGCTGGCCAGCGAGTCGGTGGCCCTGGAAGGCACGGGCCATGTGTTCGAGCGCGACATCCAGCCCGGCGAAGCCGTGTTCATTGGACTGGATGGCAAGGTCGCCGCGCAGCAGTGCGCCGCAGCACCCCAGCTCAGCCCGTGCATTTTCGAGTACGTGTACCTGGCCCGTCCGGACTCGGTTATGGACGGCATCTCGGTATACCAGGCGCGACTCAACCTGGGCCAGACGCTGGCCAAGCGGGTGGTTTCCACCGTTCCGCCGAGCGAGATCGATGTAGTGGTGCCCATTCCGGAGTCGAGCCGTCCGAGCGCCATGCAGCTGGCGCAGCTGCTCGGCCTCCCGTATCGCGAGGGTTTCGTCAAAAACCGCTATGTGGGCCGCACCTTCATCATGCCGGGCCAGGGCGTGCGCAAAAAATCCGTGCGCCAGAAGCTCAATGTGATCGGCAGCGAGTTCAAGGGGCGCAATGTGCTGCTGGTGGACGACTCCATCGTGCGCGGCACCACCAGCCGCGAAATCGTGCAGATGGCGCGCGATGCGGGTGCGCGCAAGGTGTATCTGGCGAGCGCCGCGCCACCCGTGCGCTACCCCAACGTCTACGGCATCGACATGCCCACGAGCAGCGAGCTGGTGGCGCATAGCCGCTCCGTGGAGGAAATTCGCCAGATCATCGGCTGCGATGCGCTGATCTACCAGGACGTCGATGCCATGAAAAAGGCCATCGGTTCGCTCAATGCCGCCATCGTTGGCTTCGACGCGTCATGCTTTGACGGTGTATACGTCACGGGCGACATCACGGCCGACGGCATTGCACAACTCAATGAAGGCCGCAATGGCGGAGACGAGGGGGATGAAGACACCTCCCGCTTGTCCCTGCCCAACGCCCAGGAAAGCTGAAATTGCCGTTTCGCCACCTGTTATCTGCCACCACCCAACGCAAAGGTTTTGATTCATGAGCCACGAATTGCCGGAAGGCCTGCACCCTGACACGCTGGCCGTGCGCCAGGCTGTGCCGCGCAGCGTCTACGGTGAGAACTCCGAGGCGCTCTACCTCACGAGCAGCTTTGTTCAGCCTGACGCTGCAACGGCCGCCCGCCGTTTTGCGGGCGAGGAAGAAGGCTACACCTACTCGCGCACTTCCAACCCCACGGTCACGAGCTTCGAACAACGCCTGGCGGCCCTCGAAGGCACGGAAACTGCCATCGGCACGTCCAGCGGCATGTCCGCGATCCTGCTGATGTGCCTGGGCCTGCTCAAGGCCGGCGATCATGTGATCTGTTCGCAGTCGATGTTCGGCTCCACGATCAAGCTCATCGGCAGCGAGTTCGCGCGTTTCGGCGTGCAGTCCAGCTTCGTGCCGCAAACCGACACTGCAGCCTGGAAGGCCGCGCTGCGCCCGGAGACGCGCCTTCTGTTCGCCGAGACGCCCACCAATCCGCTGACCGATCTGTGCGACATCCGCGAATTGGCCGACATTGCGCACGCTGCGGGTGTTCTGCTGGCCGTAGACAACTGCTTCGCCTCTCCCGCGCTGCAGCGCCCGGCCAGCCTAGGGGCCGATCTGGTCATCCATTCGGGAACCAAGTTCCTTGATGGCCAGGGCCGGGTGATGGCCGGAGCCGTGTGCGGCCCGCGCACCATCATTGACGACAAGCTGGCCCCGCTGATCCGCAGCGCCGGCATGAACCTCTCGCCGTTCAATGCCTGGGTGGTGCTCAAGGGCCTGGAAACCCTGAACATCCGCATGCAGGCCCAAAGCGCCAATGCTCTGCAACTGGCCACCTGGCTGGAGGCGCACCCGCAGGTGGCGCGTGTCTATTATCCCGGCCTCGCGTCGCACCCGCAGCACGCGCTGGCCATGCGCCAGCAGTCGGGTCTGGGCGGTGCCGTGCTGTCGTTCGACGTGCGCTCCAGTGACCCCACCTCGGGTCGCGCGCGGGCGTTCCATGTCATCGACAGCACGCGGGTGTGCAGCATCACCGCCAACCTGGGCGATACCAAGACCACCATCACCCACCCCGCAAGCACCTCGCACGGGCGTCTTTCCGAAGAGCAACGCCAGTCGGCTGGCCTTGGCCAGGGGCTGGTCCGCGTGGCCGTGGGCCTGGAGCACATTGACGACCTGAAGACCGACCTCGCACGGGGTCTGGACTCCCTGACATGAACGCAGAATCCAAAAAAACCACCGCGCGCGTGCGCACCCGCTTTGCTCCGTCACCCACGGGCTTCATCCACCTGGGCAACATCCGCTCGGCACTCTATCCATGGGCTTTCGCGCGCGCCACGGGCGGCGACTTCATCCTGCGCATCGAGGACACTGACGTGGAGCGCTCCACGCAGGCCGCCGTCGATGTGATCCTTGAAAGCATGCACTGGCTGAACATGGACCCCGATGAGGGCCCGTTCTACCAGATGCAGCGCATGGACCGTTACAAGGAAGTGCTGGCGCAGCTGCAGGCGGCCGGGCATGTCTATCCCTGCTACATGAGCGTGGTCGAACTCGACGCCCTGCGCGAACAGCAGATGGCCGCCAAGGAAAAGCCGCGCTACGACGGTACCTGGCGCCCCGAGCCCGGCAAGCAGTTGCCTCCTGTTCCCGAGGGAGTGCAGCCGGTGCTGCGCTTCAAGAACCCGCAGGGTGGTGTGGTGGCCTGGGACGACAAGGTCAAGGGCCGCATCGAGATCCGCAATGATGAGTTGGACGACCTCGTGATTGCACGCCCGGACGGCACTCCCACCTACAACTTCTGCGTGGTGGTGGACGATATCGACATGCAGATCACCCACGTGATCCGCGGCGACGACCATGTGAACAACACGCCGCGCCAGATCAATATCTTCCGTGCGCTGGGCCAGGAGCCGCCCGTCTACGCCCACCTGCCCACCGTGCTCAACGAGCAGGGCGAGAAGATGAGCAAGCGCAATGGCGCCAAGCCAGTGACGCAATACCGCGACGAAGGCTACCTGCCCGATGCCATGGTGAACTACCTGGCGCGTCTGGGTTGGAGCCACGGCGACGACGAGATCTTCTCGCGTGAGCAATTCCTGCAATGGTTCAACCTCGATCATCTGGGGCGCAGCGCAGCACAGTTCGACGAAGCCAAGCTGCGCTGGGTGAACGCCCAGCACCTCAAGGCCCTGGACGACGATGCGCTGGCTGCTATCGTGGCTCCGTTGCTGGAAAAGCGCGGGGTCAACGCAGCGGTGGTGGCTGATGGCCGGCTGCCCCGTCTCTGCGCGCTGTTCAAGGACCGCTGCGATACCACCGTGGCCCTGGCGGACTGGGCCATGGTGTTTTATGGCGATGCGGTCATGCCCTCGCAGGAAGACCGCGAAAAGCATGTCACCTCCGCGGTTGGCCCGGCACTTGATGCGCTGGCCGATGCGTTGCAGGCCTGCGCGTGGGACAAGGCGTCGATTGCCGCGGCCATCAAGGAAGTGCTGGCTGCACAGGGCCTGAAGATGCCGCAACTGGCCATGCCGGTACGCGTGCTGGCGGCCGGTACGCCGCACACGCCCTCGGTCGATGCGGTGCTCGAATTGCTCGGACGTGAAAAAGTTACGGCGCGTTTGCGAAACCGCTGAAAAATCGGCCTATAATCTGAGGCTCAGACAGCAACGACATTCACTAGAATGAAATTGCTCGATTGTGGGGGTATAGCTCAGCTGGGAGAGCGCTTGCATGGCATGCAAGAGGTCATCGGTTCGATCCCGTTTACCTCCACCAATCTGAAGTTTGAGAACGGTTAGTTCCAAGGTTTTGACCCCATCGTCTAGAGGCCTAGGACATCACCCTTTCACGGTGAGTACCGGGGTTCGAATCCCCGTGGGGTCGCCAAGTTGTAGCGCTTGGCTCGTGTGAAGAATGCGAGCAAAAGCTGCCTGCCAGGAGTGGTAGTTCAGTTGGT